>DASQOL010000225.1:0-32442 GCA_035644475.1 Gammaproteobacteria bacterium
CGGATCTCCTCGGCGCGGCCGATGTCCGCGTCGACGCGCGCGTGTTCGCGTTTGCAGGTGCAGTGATGCTGTTCGCCGCCGCCCTGGCCGGCATCTTTCCGGCGCTCGGCGCGACCCGCGGCAACCTGCATGCGACGCTCATCGACCGCGGCGCCGGCGCGCAGCGCGGGCGGCGACGAGCACTGGGTGCGCTCGTCGCCGTCGAGTTCGCGCTGGCGCTCGTGCTCTCCGTCGGCGCCGGGCTCATGATCCGAACCTTCGCGAACCTGATGGCTGAAGACCCTGGCTTCGCTAAGGCCGGCGTGCTTTCGCTGCAAGTGATCCCGCCGCTGTCGATGTCCGGCGGTCCTGTCCACCGCCGGTTCTGGCGCGAGGCCCTCGATCGCATCGACGCGCTGCCGGGTGTACAAGGCGCCGGCGCCATCCACCTGTTGCCGCTCGGTGGCAACAACTACGCGAACGCCTTGCTGATCGACGGCCGGCCGCTGCCGGACGGCGAGCCGCCGCGCGAGATCGACTGGCGTAGCGTTACCCCCGGCTACATCGAGACGCTACGCATTCCTCTCCTGCGCGGGCGGCTCTTCACGGCCGCGGAGCACGAAACCGGAGAGCGGTTGGTTCTCATCAACGAGACGGCCGCGGCGCGTTACTTCCCGGACGAAGACCCGGTCGGCCGGCGAGTCCGCACGCCGGCGTTCGAAGGTAACGACTGGGCCACGGTCGTCGGCGTCGTGGGCGACACCAAGGACCTAACGCTGGCCGCGCCGATGAGGCCGCAGATGTACCGGCTGCATGCACCGTTTACCGCCGGGATGACGCTCATGGTCCGGACCGCGGGCGATCCGCTCGCGCTCGCCGGCCCGATCCGCGAGCTCATTCGCTCGATCGACCACGACGTCGTCGTCGGGGACGTGCAACCGCTCGCGCAAGTCGCCGCAGACTCGATCGCGCAACCGCGGCTCTTGACCGCCCTGCTGCTCGGCTTCGGCGTGCTCGCGCTGTTGCTCGGCGCCGTGGGCCTCTACGGCGTGATGGCGTATGGAACGGTGCAGCGCACGCGCGAGTTCGGCGTGCGTCTCGCGCTCGGCGCACGCACGGGCGACGTGCTCGGCCTCGTCGCGCGCGATGCGATCAAGCTGGCGGCCATCGGCGTGGGGCTTGGACTCGTGGGCGCGCTCGGGCTCATGCGGCTGCTCGCGAGCCAGCTCTACGGCGTGACGCCGGGCGACCCGCTCGTCTTCGCCGGCGCCGCCGTGCTGCTGGCCGCGGTGGCGGTCGCCGCGGCGCTGGCGCCGGCGCTGCGCGCGGCGCGCACGGACCCGATGACGGCGCTGCGCTGGGAGTAGGTCGACCGGGTCGCGCGCCGAGACGAATTAGGGTCAGACCCCCAAAGGGGGGTCAGACCCTTCTCTGCCTTTTGCGTCGCGCGAGTTACTTGGCGGCGGTGGGGTCCGGCTCGAGCCGCACGATCGGCGTCGCCTGGCCGTACTGATTGTCGACCGCGATGTAGACGAAGCCGTCCGGACCCTGGCGCACGTCGCGCAGCCGATATTTGTCCTTGAGCAGCGGCTCGCGATTCGTGACCACCGGACCGTTCAGCGCGAAGCGCACGAGCTGCTGATAGTTGGCCGACATACCGCCGGCGAACGCGTTGCCCTTCCAGTTCGGGAACTTGTCGCCGTTGTAGATCATCAAGCCCGAGATGCCGATCGACGGCACGAAGAACGCCCTCGGCTGCTCCATGCCTTCCTTGTAACGATTCGCGTGAATCTCGGTGCCCAGCGTGTAGTTCGCGCCGTAACCGATCACCGGCCAGCCGTAGTTCTTGCCCTTCTCGATCACGTTGATCTCGTCGCCGCCTTGCGGGCCGTGCTCCGTCTCCCAGAGCGCGCCCGTGATCGGATTGAACGCGAGGCCTTGCGGATTGCGATGGCCGTAGCTCCAGATCTCGGGCAGCGCGCCTTGCCGGCCGACGAACGGATTGTCTTGCGGCACGCTGCCGTCGTCGTTCAAGCGCAGGATCTTGCCCTGGTGGCTGCCCAAGTTCTGCGCGGGATGGCCTTCGAGATTCGGGTCCATCGCGCCGTCGGGCCGCCGCGGGAACAGTCCCGCCATGCGGTCGCCCACCGACATGTAGAGCTTGCCGTCGGGCCCGAACGCGATGCGCGCGCCGAAGTGGCCTGGCGCGTCATTCCACGCCTTCGCCTCGAAGATCTCCTTCACCTCGGTGAGCTTGTCGTTCTCGAGCTTCGCGCGCGACAGCGCGGTGGTGCCCGTTTTGCCGTTGTCGCCGGCGCTCGGCTTCGAGTAGCTCAGATAGATGTAGTGGTTGGTGGCGAACTGCGGATGCACGGCGACTTCCTGCAAGCCGCCCTGCCCCTGCGCGCGCACGGCCGGCACTCCCGGCACGGGGGTCGGCAGCAGCTTGCCGCCGCGCACGATACGGAGCTGGCCACCGCGCTCGGTGACGAGCATGTCGCCGTTCGGCAGCCACGCCATGCTCCACGGATTCTTGAGCCCTTCGACGACGGTGACGACCTTGAAGGTCTCGCCGGGCGGAGGGGGCGGCTGCGCCAGTGCGGAGCCGATGAGGCTTAAGGTCGCGGCCGCACAAAACGCCGCGGCCACTGCGGCCGACCGGATCGGCCGTCGGCCCGAATCGATTCTCGTCGTTGCATTCATGAACGGATACCCCCTGGATGTTTGCGCCGCTTGGATCGTTATCGGCGTTGGCAGCGCCATGCTCGCAGCTGGAACGGCCGCGCGCAATATCCGGTTGGATACAATGAGCCTCGATGACCCTACGAGTTCTCGGCGCCGGCTTCGGGCGCACAGGCACCTTCTCGTTGAAGCTGGCGCTCGAGACGCTCGGCTTCGGCCCCTGCTATCACATGGTGGAGGTGGAGAAGCATCGCACGCACGCCGCTGCGTGGGCGGCGGCGGCGCGCGCCGAGCCGGTCGACTGGGAGCAGATCTTCGCCGGCTATGCTGCCGCCGTCGATTGGCCGGCAACGGCCTTTTGGCGAGCGATCCTGGCCGCGAATCCCGACGCCCGCGTCATCTTGACCGCGCGCGACAGCGCAACGTGGTATGCGAGCTTCCGCGACACGATCTTGGAGAAGGCGCAAGGGCTCGCACCGCCGAAGGCGCTGCCGCTGCGTTCCATCTACGACGTGACTCGCGACGTCATTCTCGATCGGACGTTCGGCGGCCGCGCCGCCGACATGCGCCACGCGATCGACGTCTACGAACAGCACAACCGCGACGTGCTCTCGGCCGTCGACCCGGATCGGCTGCTCGTCTACGAGCCTTCGTCAGGCTGGGCACCGCTGTGCGCGTTCCTCGGCTGCGCGATTCCCGCCGCGCCGTTTCCGCACGCCAACACGCGCGACGCCTTCCAGCGCGGCTACGCGGATCTGCGCGCGCACGCCGCGGCCGTGCGCCCGCCGACTACGCGCTCCTAGCAATCAGCCGAACGTCGCGCCGCACGGCGCACGCGCTCCACGGCTCCACTCCCACTTCGGAAAAGCGATAGCCGGTGGTCGCGACGCCGAGAAACGCCTCGCCGAGCCCGCACAATGCGAGCGTCGGCAGGAGGCCGTGCGCAACGCGCGTCTCGATGACGGGCGGCGCAACGCGGCACTCGAGCGTGTCGAGCCCGCCGCCGACGCCGAGACCGAGCGCCTTCAAGTGCGCTTCCTTGAGCACCCACAGCATATAAAAGGAGTCCGCCGGCTGCCGTCTCAGCCAGTCGTTGTCGCGCGCCGAGAAATATTCGCGTGCGATCTCGCGCGTTCGCCGGCGCGCATTCGGAAACTCGACGTCGACGCCGATCGCGCCCGCGGGCGAGATCGCGCACACCGTAACACCCGCGCTGTGCGACAGGCTGAAAGGCGGTCCATCGACGCATTCGGGCTTCCCGTGGCTACCGAAACGGAACCGATACGAGCTTCCCGGACGTCCCGTGCAGCACTGCAACGCGAACCGCAGCAGGGCCCTACCCGCGAGGTATTCGGCGCGTCGGCGCGGATGCGCCGTTGCGGCGAGCCCGTCGAGATCCTCAACGGCGAGCAACTCGCGGGTCGCGTCGGCATCGATCTCTCCCACCTCGGCGTAGAACACGCGAACGTCGGTGGACGGCGGCTCCATCGTCGCGGCTAACGCGAGCGCTCGAATATCAGCGCGGTGCCGGAGGTAACGCCGCAGATTCCGGCAGCCGCGACGAGCGCCGTCATGTCAAACCACCGTCGATGCAAATGACCTGCCGAGTGATGTACTCGGCGAGGTCCGAGAACAGGTAGCAGACCAGGCCCGCGATCTCTTCCGGCCGACCGAGCCGGCGGGCCGGAACGAGCCGCAACACTTGTTCGACGTCGACGGCGGCCGCCATCCCCGTCTCGACGAAGCCGGGCGCGACGCAGTTCACGGTGATCCTGCGCTTCGCCAGCTCGAGCGCGAGAGCCTTCGTCGCACCGATGACACCGGCCTTCGCGGCGCTGTAGTTCACCTGACCGCGGTTGCCGAGCACGCCCGAGACCGAGGACAGCGTAACGATCCGGCCGCCCTGCTTGGCGCGGATCATCGGCATCACGCACGGCTGCAGCACGTTGTAGAAGCCGTCGAGATCCGTGCGAATCACGGCGTCCCAGTCATCGCCGCTCAACGCCGGGAACGCGTTGTCCCGATAGATGCCCGCGTTGTTGACCACGCCGTAGTACGCGCCGTGCGCCTCGATGTCCGCTTCGATCACAGCGCGCGTACCCGCGCGATCGCAAACGTCGAAGCTCACGACTCGCGCCGCGCCGCCCGCGGCGGCGATGGCGCCGCTCGTTCGCTCCGCACCCTCGCGATCGCCGCGGTAGTGGGCCACGATCTCGAAGCCCTGGTTGGCGAGCCCAATCGCGATGGCGGCGCCGATCCCTTTGCTGGCGCCGGTGATCAATACGCTGCGCATCAACACCGCGCCATCCGCGCTCTGATGAGGGCGATCTCGTCGTCCCGCGGTTGGTAGGTGTTGACGATCGCCGTGGCCAACGGTGCGTCGTCCTCGATCGAGCACGCGAACGCACCGAAGCCCGTCTCTTTGAACAAAGCCTCGACGCTGATCGACAAGCGTGCGCCGAGCGGAAATTCGGCCGCCGTGCATTCGTAGGAGCGAGTGCCGAGCAGGAAGCCGATCGCGGGAACAGCGCCGCGCAACCGCGCCTCGAAACCTACGTGCGCGGCGATCGTTTGCGCCATGTATTCGATGCCGACCCACGCCGGAATACCCGTTCGGGCGAAAAACTTGCTGTCGCGCCGCACTTCGACGGTTGCGACGGATTTCTTCGGGTCATATGCGACGAGACGCTCGATCAGGATCGCCCCCGGACCATGCGGCAGCAGCTCGTGCAGCGGAATCGATGCGGGATCCATCAGGCTCTACCCAAAATCACGCTGGTGTTGCTGCCGCCAAACGCGAACGAATTGGACAGGAATGAGTCGCGCTCCCACTGCGCGCCGGCATCCACCAGGTTTATCGCCGGCAACTTGGGATCCCTGACGGCATCCCACATGTGCGCCGGCAGGCGCTGCCGCGCTTGGCCGTCGGCCAGCAGCAGCCAGCACAATCCGAGCTCCTGAGCTCCGGCCGCACCGAGAGTGTGTCCGATTAGCGCCTTGGTGGAGCTGCATGGAACATCGAGGCCGAACACGCGTGCGATCACGCGGCTCTCCATTTCGTCGTTCTTCGGCGTCGCCGTGCCGTGCAGGTTCACGTAACCAATGTCGCTCGGACGCAGCCCTGCGTCGCCTAGCGCCGCACGCATCGCGATTTCGGCACCCTTGCCGTACGGGTCGGGGGCCGACATGTGGTAACCGTCGGACGACTCGCCGACGCCGCAAAGTCGGACGGCCGCGGGGGTCTTCGTGACCAAGAATACGCAGGCGCCCTCGCCGATGTTGATGCCGCAGCGGTTGGCGCTAAAGGGATTGCACGTGCTCCGCGCAAGCGACTCGAGCGAATCGAAGCCGTTGAGCGTCAAGCGGCACAAACTGTCGGCGCCTCCCACGATCGCGGCGTCGCAACGGCCCGCTTTGAACAGGCGACGCGCCGATGCAAACGCTTTTGCGGACGACGAGCAAGCGGTCGAGATCGTGAAACGCAAACCGGAGATACCGAGGTAGCGCGCAGCGAACTCCGCGGTCATGCCGATCTCTTGCTGCCGGTAGTGAAACGATGGGGGCAGAGCGCCCGTGCTCTCGAGCGTGCCGATGGCCTCCTCACCCGACGCGATCCCAGAGGTGCTCGTGCCCAGAATCACCGCGATACGTTGCGCGCCGACCGTCTCGCGGACCTTCGCGACCGCCGGTGCGATCTGGTCCAACGCGTTCGCCAGTAGCCGATTGTTGCGGCAGTCGAACTCCGCGAACGACGACCCAAGCGGCTCCAAAGACTGGCGCACTCGGCCGACGGTCGTCGATCGGCCCGTCAGCAATGGCCCATACGGAACCATTCCGGACTGGTCGCAGTCGAGCAATCGCTCGAGCACCGCCGCTTTGTCGGCGCCCAGCGAATTCACGATCCCCATGTCGGCCAGGTAGAGGTTCACCGCGGCACCCAAGTTTTGGGTGTCGTCTCGGCTCTCGTCGAGGGCCATCCGCGAGACACGCCGGAAGACCATCCCTTCAGGGCGATCGTAGACATCGCTGAACCTTGTCGATCAGCTCTGGCGGTGAGCAATAACACATTTCGCCGTTCTCGGTTCGAACGGCTACCTGCGTGGTAGACGCCGTCGTGACTGCGTCGCCCGAGCGGCAATCGGTAATGAGGTACGCAATCTTCAGCCGGTTTTCGTACTCTTCGAGCGTCGCCTTGACCTTGAGACGCTGACCGAACTTCGTCGGCTTGACGTACTTGATGCGCGCTTCGACGATCGGAAACGAGAAGCCGGAAGCGGTCATCTGCGCGTAGTTGTACGCGATCTTGGTCAGCAACGCGGAGCGGGCCGCTTCGAGATAGCGAAAGTAGTTGCCGTGCCACGTGACGCCCATCGGGTCCGCGTCGTGAAACGGAACGTCGACTTCGACCTCCGACTCCAACGCGGGATCCGTTTCCTGCCGAGGGGCCACCTATTCGGATCTCCGCGCGTCGGCCTGCTCCCAGAAGTCGAAGAAGTTAAACCATTGAGTTGGGGCCATCAAGCAATAGGCTTCGAGCCGCTCGGCGTAGCGTCGAATCGCCTGCTCGAGCGCGGGGCGCCGCTCGGCGCGTGGCAACACGAGCGGATCGGCGAACGGCTCCAGATAAACGCGATACTTGCGCCCAACCCGCAAGCAGAAGATCAGGTAGACCGGGCAGTCGAGCAGGCTCGCCAAAATGAATGGGCCTTCGGGGAATGGCGCCGACTTGCCGAGAAACGGCGCATGAATCGAGCGCTCCTTGTGCCGCACCGAAAGGCGGTCGCCGACGATCGCCACGTGCTCGCCCATCCGGACGCGATCTTGCAGCCTGATGACGGCGTCCGGACCCAACGAGTCGATCTCGATCATCCCGTCGAGCGCCTTGGCGTTCACGTTCGACAACCACCGGTTGAATTTCGGCGAATTCCGTGTGAAGACGAGAGCGTTCACCTTGAGGCCCTGCATCTCGCCGAAGGCCCGCAGCACCTCGAGGTTCCCCAGGTGCGACCCGATGAAGATCGAGCCGCGGGCTCGCATCTGCCGGAACATGCTCGGGTCGTCGAACTCGACGTCGCTCCCCGAGAAAGTGCCGCCCCAGATCGCTCCCTTGTCGAGCACGGCGTGGCCGAACTGGAGGACGTGATTGAAACTATTCACCCCGTCGCCCGCGCGGCGCCCCAATGCGATCGCTCGCGCGCGGACTGCGCGCAGAAAGTCGCGCGACCCGCGGCGCGCGTGGCTGGCCGTCAGCAAGAAGTAGACGACCACCGGATAAAGGAACGCCGTGACCGCCCAGCGGCCGAACAGCCGATCGACTGTGAGCAGCAATTGCATCCCGACCACGTCCCCGCGCTCCCCGAGATCGGCCCAGTGCAGACCGTTGCTCGACCAACCGCGCCGCAATTTCACGAGGTCCGTCGCGACAGCACGACACGGCCGCTGCTGAGACGGCGATGTCCCGACTCGAACGAAAAGCTCAGCTTGCCCGTTTCGGGCGAATACTCGAGCACCAATGTGACCTCCATGCCGGCGCCCATGATCTGGTGAAACTTCACCACCTCCATTCCGGCGAACGCGCTTGTGAGCGACAGGCAACGTCGCGCAATCTCGATAGCCCACTTGATCTGCACTACGCCGGGAACGATCGGCACGCCGGGGAAATGGCCGTCGAAGTACGCCAAGTCCTCCGGAACGACGAATACGACCTCCGCCGTCGAGCCGCACGCGCTCTCCCGTATCACGCTGGGATCGATAGTCGTCATTGCGACCGGAACAGATCCTTGATCTTGGCCTGCTGACGCTTGCCCTGCGCGTCGACGGGAATGCGATCCACGTGGCGAAACTTGCGCGGCAACGCGATCGCGTCGATCCGATTGCGCAGCGATTGCTTCAAGGCAGCGTTGAATGCGCGAACGCCCACCCGCCCACGCTCGCGAGCCCCCGACTCGCTGAGCTGCAGCACCACGCCTACATATTGACGCGCGGCATCCGCGAGCGCTACGGCCGCGGCGTCGTGAACCCAGGGATTCTCGAGCAGGTAGCGCTCGATCTCGGCGAGCGATACGCGTTTGTCCTCGATCTTCGCCAGATGATCGCCGCGGCCGAGCAGCTCGAACCGCCCATCCGCCGCCAACCGCCCGAGATCGCCCATTCTTTGCCACTGCGCTTCGCCGCTGAACGGCGAGCGCACCTCGAGGAATTCGTCCTCGGCGCAGCGAGTCTCGACCGACGGCAGCGCCGTCCAAGCCGTCGATCCGGCATCGACCTGCTGGCGCCAACCGACGCCGCTGGTCTCCGTGCTCCCGAGAACCTCGATCGGGCAAGCACGCAGCACGCGCGTCGCTTCCGCGGCCGCGTCACCCGGCAACAAGCCGCCCGACGAGAACACCGCGCGCCAACGGGCCGACGCGGCAGGCAGGTGACCGATGCGTTTCAGCAGCGCCGGACTGGCAATCAGCGCATGGCCGTCACCCTTGCCGTCTATGAGCTGCTCCGGATATTCGAGGTCGAACGTCGCGAACGGCCTTCGGTCGAGCAGCGGCCAAAGTGTGCGAAACAACATTCCGTAGACGTGGCGATGGGACACCGTGGAATACACCCGACACGAGCCGAGCAGTGGGCCCCACAACCGCTCGAGCACCGCGAGCTCGGCCTCGACGTTGTGGACCTTGCGGCAGATCTCCTTGGGGACACCCGTCGACCCCGAGGTGTAGAGCACGAGATCGGCGTCGGCCGAAACCTCGAGGACGGCGTACGGGATCGCGGGCAACCGCTGCCAAACCACGCGCCGCCGCCATCGCGTGTCCGCGTCCGTCGCTTGAATCGCACCGTCGACGACGACGTCCGCGCCGGCGAGCAACGGTCGCGGCGCGAGCACGGGCGTCTTTCCCGCGGCCCAGCAACCGAGCATCGCGGCCGCGAATTGAAAGGTGTCGTCGAGGTCCACGGCCCAACGCTGCCCGCCGGCGTCGGCGACCTGCGCGCGGACCGCGGCCGCGGCCCGCGCGAGCTCCGGCCAGCGCCGCTCCGTGCCGTCGCGATCGAAAGAGACGACGTGGTCGCTATCGGCCACGAGTGCCGCCGACAATGCGCTCTGCCTCACCCGCGTAACCTCCGCTTGAAGCGCATGCGCACCAGGAGCTCCGCACCGAACATCGCACCGATCAAGCCGTAAGCGATGGCGCCGTTGTAGAGCGTCCAGACTTCGAGCGACGCGAACAAGGCGGTGTACAGGGCCACCAGCCCGTTGCACACGAAGAACACCATCCAGGCGATCGTGACGCGCCGCGTGTAGGCGATCCCCTCGGGAGGCAGGTCGCCCTCCATCGAGCGCGCGATTCGCTCGACGACGGTGGGCGGATAGACGAGGCTGTGCCCGAATATGAGCAACAGCCCTGCGTTCGTCAGCACCGGGTAGTAGAGCATCGCGTCGGCGGAGCTCCGCGCAAGGCTGATCGCAGCCAGCACGATTCCGCCGCCGCACAGGATCCACAACTGCCGGCCCACCGCGGCGGACTCACGACGCAGCCGGAACAGGAAGAACCGCGCTACACATACGGCCATCAGCAAGGCTGCGGACCAGCCCGCGCCGAGGTATCGCAACCCGAGGTAGGCGAACACCGGATAGAAGATGAGTAAAACGACGATGCCGGCTGAGAGTGCACGGGAGAGCAAGCGATTCCTACCGAGCCGGCATCTGCTCGACGGTGCCCATTGTGCCTCCGACGGTCCGAACGGACTCGAATGCGAGGTCGCTCATCGGCTGCCGTCGATGAAACGAGCGAGGTTCGCGATGGAGGCGAAATGTTCCCGCGTCTTTTCCGAGTCCACTTCCATCTGCACGTCGTACTTCCTACGAATCGCCACACCGAACTCGAGCGCGTCGATCGAATCCAAGCCGAGCCCTTCGCCGAAAAGCGGCGCATCACTATCGATTTGCTCGACGCTGACATCCTCTAGGTTGAGAACCTCGATGAGGAGTTGCTTCAGCTCTTGTTCGAGTGCATTGATCAATCCCAAGTCTCCGCTGACCGTTCTCGTTGGAGCGCGCGCGTGCCGCGGCGAACCGCGACGCTGCGGTATTCTCCGGCTCCCAGGAACTGGCGCGCGCGTAAGCTACCACCCACGCGGACGGCGAAACAAGGTTGCCGCTCGGGAACCGCGTACCGATGATCGCCGTTCGGCGACAACCGCGACTCGGTCTCGATATGCACGACGCAACGCACTCGCCGGCTACGACCCATTGCGCTTCCAAGCCCAACCTTGACCCTCGGCCGTAATCTGCACCGCCGGCTCGTCGGAGAGCCACCACGCCATGAACAACGGGGCCATCGGTAAGAGCTCGTCCGTTTCGGCCGCCACGCTGTCCAGGGTCAATCCGCTGCGCTCGGCGCGCAGGAGCAGCCCGAGCCCGTACATGCATTGTTTCTGTGCCGAATACGGCAGGTACTCCGCCGGCAGCAAATCCTCATAGCTCACGAGCAGAACTCGGGCCCACGGATTCTCGAGAAGATAGGCCTCCGCCTCGAGCCAGCCGTAGGCGAAGGTATTCGGCCCTGATGCCAACGCCGTGGCCGGCACCCGGCTTTGCGAGACGATGGTGTACAGGCCGGCGCTCGTGTTGTGCACCGACTGACTGAACGCCGTCGGCGAAAGCTCGACGGACGTTGCGATGCAGCCGAGCAGCTCGCGCGAGCGAACGAGCTCGCCGTGCTGCGAGCAGAACACGAGGAAATCGGCCCGCGACTCTCGTCCCGCTTGCAAACCGATTTGGACCGCCAACCGCGACAGCGCGCTCATTCGGCGGCGATGCGTGACCGGCACGGCGTCGTCCGGAACGCGGCCGAGTTGCGCCACCGCTCCGTCTTTGGTCCAGTGGTCGCGCCACTCGCGGGGCGTCCCGCCCTCGGGAGACCAGAACGCCCAACTCTCGATCGTGAGACCGCTGCTCACCTGGCGACGGCCATGTTTTACTCCCCCGAAGACGGCCGTCAATATACTAAGCGACCCGCGCACCAGCAATTGACTTGGGCGCTCAGTTCACTTTCCCGGCCGGCTAAGCTATCCCCGATGATCAGGTACGACCGTCCCGCAAAGCTCACCGCGCTTCAAGCCATTTCGGAGGCGCAGAAGCTCGCGTTCGCGCCGATTGCGTTTCAAGCGAGCATCGCGCTGTTGCGGCTCGGAGTGCTGAAGGCGGTTGCCGCCACCGGCGACCGCGGCGCACGGGCCGCCGAGATTGCCGAAACCTTGAGCCTGCGCGAGTACGGCGTGCGCGTCTTGCTGGACATGGGGCTCAGCGCCGGCCTCGTGTGGCTCCGCGAGGATCGTTACGTTCTCGACAAGGTCGGGGACTTTCTTCTAAACGACGAGATGACGCGGATCAACACGAGCTTCGTCGCCGACGTCTGCTACGACGCGATGAGCCGGCTGCAGGAGTCCGTAAAAGAAGGGCTCCCGCGCGGCTTGGAGCGGCTGGGAAACTGGCCGACTCTGTACCCTGGACTGACGTCGCTGGCCGAGCCCGCGCGCACCAGCTGGTTTCGGTTCGATCATTTTTATTCGATGCACGCGTGCGACGCTGCGCTCGACCATCTGTTCGCGACCCGCCCGCGGCACATCCTCGACATCGGCGGCAACGTCGGCATCTGGGCGCTCGCGTGCGCGCGACGCGACGCTGCCGTCCGCGTGACGATCGTAGATCTCCCCGAGCAGATACTGGCGGCACGCCGCAACATCGAGGGCTCTGAAGTAGCCAGTCGCATCGACTACTGCCCCATGGACGTTTTGGACCCGCACGGCACCCTGCCCGCGGGAGCCGACACGATCTGGATGAGCCAGTTTCTCGACTGCTTCTCCGAGGAGCAGAGCCTCGGAATTCTCCGGCGCGCCGCGGCGACCCTCGGTAGCAGCGGATCGATCTTCGTGCTGGAGCTGCTCTGCGATCGGCAACAGCACGAAGCAGCTGCGTACAGTCTCAATGCCACGTCGCTGTACTTCACGTGCATCGCAAACGGTGTCAGCAGAATGTATCGTTCGGACGATTTGCTGCGCCTGATCGACGCAGCAGGTCTGCGCGTGGAGGCACAGCACGACAATCTAGGGATCGGGCACACGCTACTGCGCTGCGTCAAGCGCGGCTAGCGTGAGGGACATTCCGCGAGGCGCCGGAGAGCACCCGGAATCGCGCGTTCTTGCCGCTTCCCCTGTGCGCGCATGATTTCGCGCCGCTACAATGTGCGCCACCCTCGTAGAGCGTCTACGTGCTCATGAACCTGCTGACTCGGGGCATCGCCGTTTCGCTGATCTTGCTGTGCTCCGCCGCCCGAAGCGCCGGTCCCGACGTCGACGCATTGATCCCCAGGCTCGCGCGTCTCCCGCCCGCAACAATCGCCTTCACGGAAGCGCGTTTCTCGGCGCTGCTGCGCGAGCCCGTGATCGTCGCGGGCGAGGTCAGCTACCTCGGCCCCGGGAGCTTCGAGCGGCGCGTCACGCTACCGTACCGGGAGACCACGGCGATTCACGGCGAATCCGTGCGCATCGAACGCGAGGGAGAGGCGTCGCGAACCTTCGGACTGAAACGCGCGCCGGAGCTCGGCGGGCTCCTCTCCGGATTCGCGGCCTTGCTGTCCGGAGACGCGGCCGCGGTGGCCCGGGAATTCAGCGTTGCCAGCACGGGCGACGAGAAGAGTTGGGCGCTCGAGCTCACGCCGCTGACGCGCAACGACCGTCGTCGGCTGCGGCAGATACTCGTGAGCGGCGCAGAGAGCGAAACGCGCTGCTTCGCCGTCGTGAGCGAGCAAGGCAGCGCCAGCGTGATGCTCCTCGGCTCCGCCGCGGAGCAACCGATCGCCGGTGACGCGACGCTCGACGCACTGCTCCGTCGCTGCCGCGTTGAATGAGGCGGACGGCCGCCGCACTGCTGGGCCTAACGCTGTGGATCGCGGCGTTGGGTGTCATGACGATTTTCGTTCAGCGCCGGCTCGAGGTCAGCTCCGACCTGCGCCTGTTCCTGCCGAGCCCCACGACGCGGGAGCAGCGGCTGTTGCTCGAGGACTTCGGGGAAGGCCCGGCATCGCGCGTGCTCGTCGTGGCACTAGACGGCGCGACGCCCGAGGAGCTCGCCGACGTGTCGCGCGCGCTCGTCGCCGCGCTGCGTGGCGGGGAGAAGTTTCGTTTCGTCACCAATGGCGAGGTCTCGCTCGATTCGCTCCCCGACGAGCTCCTCCCCTATCGGTTCCTGCTTTCGCGGACGTTCGACGACCAGCCGCTGAACGCCGAATTTCTCGAGGCGCAACTCGTCGCCAGAACGCGCGATCTCGCGTCGCCCGCGGGCTTGATACTCGAACCGTGGCTCCCGCGCGACCCCACGCTCGAGCTGCCGAAGCTACTGGAGAGCTGGCAACCCCTGCGGGAGCCGCGACGCGAGTTCGACGTCTGGTTCGACGGCGCGGGCGCACGCGCGCTGCTCGTCGCGGAGACGCGCGCGCCCGCGTTCGACCCAGCCGGGCAGCGCGCGGCTATCGAGGAGCTCGAGCGGATGTTCGGCGCGCTCGATGCCCGCGGCTCGATCCACATGACGGTGAGCGGCGCCGGCAAATTTTCCGACCTGATGGAGACGCGAACGCGTGCCGAGACCACGCGCCTCGGCGGAGCGGCGACCATTGGCATGATCATCCTGCTGTTGCTCGCGTACCGCCGGATCGGGAGCGTGATCTTGACTCTCCTGCCGCTCGCAAGCGCGGGGCTCGCCGGCCTCGCCGCCGTGAGCGCGCTGTTCGGCAGCGTGCACGGCATCACGCTTGCGTTCGGTTTCACGCTGATCGGCGTCGCGCAAGACTATCCGATTCATTTATTGAGTCATCGGCGTCCGGACGCGGAGCCGGATGCCGTGGCGCGCGCGTTGTGGCCGACGCTCGCCACCGGGATCGCGAGCACGTGCATTTCGTATCTGACCTTTTTGTTCAGCGGCGTGCTCGGGCTCGCGCAGCTGGCGTGCTTCACGGTCATAGGCCTCGCGGTTGCGGGGCTAACCACGCGTTATCTGTTACCGAGTCTCACGGATAAGGCAGGCAGCGATCACGGCAACTCGCTGCTCCTGCAACGCCTGTGGGACTCGGTCGCTCGGCTCCCTCACCCGGGGTGGGCCGGGGGCGTGCTCGTCGTGCTGTGCGTAGGAATCGTCGCCCTGGCGCCGCAACCGTTGTGGGAAAACGCGCTCGGCGGACTGACGCCCGTCCCGGCCGACCTGCTCGCACAAGACCAGGAGCTCCGAGCGCAGCTCGGCACGGCGGATCTGCGCTACATGCTCGCGGTCACCGCCGACGACGAGGAAACGGCGCTCGAGAGTCTCGAGAAGCTCGATGCGCCGCTGCGAGAGCTCGTCCAGCGCGGCGCGATTCGCGGCTACGACCATGCGGCGCGCTACGTCCCCGCGGCCGCGACACAGCGCATTCGCCAAGCCAAGTTGCCGGACGCGCAGGCTCTGCGGGCGATGCTCGAGACCGCGCAGGCGCGCTCGCCCTTTCGTGCAGGCGTGTTCGAGCCGTTCCTCGAGGACGTGACGCGGGCCCGCGAGCTCGCACCTCTCACGGTGGAGCAAATCGGCGACACCGCGTTGGGCACCGAAATCGAGTTACTGCTCCGCAGATCGTCCGGCGCGGTGACGGCACTCGTCACGCTCAGCGGAGTCGACGATGCCGGCGCCTTGCAGCAGCTCGCGCTCGGCGCGGGACCGGCAGTCACGCTGCTCGATCTCAAAGCGGCCTCCGAGTCGCTCGTCGTTCGACAGCGCACGAGAATTCTGTGGATGCTCGGCGCCGCGTCGATCCTGCTCGTCGGCGTGGTGGCGTTCGCGCTGCGCAGTGGCCGGCGGGTCGCTCGCGTGATCGCGCCGATGGCGCTGACGACCTTGGTGATCGTCGCCGTGCTGCAAGCCGCCGGCATTTCTCTCACGCTTTTTCACTTGATCTCACTCATTCTCGCGGCCGGTCTCGGCTTGGACTACGCGCTGTTCTTCGAGCACGCGGCTGACGATCCCGCCGAGCAACGGCGGACTCTGCATGCCACCCTCGTCTCCGTTCTTTCGACGCTGCTCGTGTTCGTGCTGCTCGCCACCTCGAGCTTGCCGGTACTGCGGGCCATAGGAACGCCGGTCGCGATCGGTGTCGTCTCGAACTTCGTGCTCGCGTTGCTACTCACGCGGCCTGCGCCCGCGGTTACTCGAGTCACGAATTCAGCACAGCCGAAGTGACCGTCATCACGCCGCGGTTCGCCGCGTTCGTCCGTCTCTGACCGCGAGCGTCGCCGAACGGCGACGCTCCGCGCGAAATGCGCACTGCCCCGGGGTTGCCCAGGCATGCCCTCCGCCGATAGCATGGGCGCATCCAACGGAAGGAACTTCGTAGTGGCGCCCCAAGGACAGCGCGCTTTCGGGACTTGTCCCGCCATCGCCGTTTCCACATTTCTCTACCTGTGCTCCGCCGCCGCGGCTCAGGAGAGTCCGTCCGCCGTGGAGTACGGCGGCGGAGCGGAATCCGCACCGCTGCAGCAATTGGCGCCGCACGACAACGCCGCCGCCGGCGCGTCCGAGACGCCTGCGCCGCCGGAAACCGCGCCGCCGATAACCGCCCCGCCCGTTGGCTCGCCCGACGCGGTGTCGGTGGACCGTTCGCCGGCGCCGATCTTGCCCGACGCTTCCTCGCCCGCGACGCCCCCATCGTCAGAACCGTCGACGCCCATCGCCGAAGAGCCATTGCCCGGCATCGGCAACGCGGGGGTGCTCGCGATGACGCAGGCCGGCTTCGCCGAGACCACGATCCTCGCGGCGATCGCGGCGAACCCCACGCACTTCGACGTGCGGCCGCGCGAGCTCGTCGCGCTCAAGAACGAAGGCGTGTCCGAGCGCGTCATCGAAACGATGCTCACTACCGAGACCGTGAAGAAGCAGACCGCGGCGCTCGCCGCGGCAGAGACGAACTCGCACCATCCGGAGCCCTCTGCGCAGATCACCTCGGACGAGTTCTCGAAGCTGTCGGTGATGATCGAGCAGCTCGCGGCGCGCCAGCAAGCGGCCGCGGCCACGAATCGCGAGCCCGACCCGCCGGCCGCCGTCGACCGCACGCCCCACGCCTGGATCGAGCGCACCGGCGAGCGCATGGAGATCGCGCCGACCATCGCGCAAGTGGCGTTCACCGACGAGCGCGACAGCACGCGCATGAAAACGCTGCAGGGCATCGGCAGCAAGGCGCTCGCGTTCGCGAATCCGGCGCTCGGGGGCATCACGAGCACGATCGGCAGCCTGTTCGGCTCCGACAACGAGCACCGCAGCGCCGTGTGGGCGCTCGCGGGCACGGCCGCGACGCGCGAGCTCGACCCGTCGCCGCGCTTCGAGATCGAGTTCAGCAATATCCCCGGCGTGAACCCCGACGCGTACGAGCCCACGCTAGTGCGGCTCGTGCCGACCACCGACAACTATCGGCTCGTGGCTGCCGCGAAGACGGAAGGCGCGGGGTCGGTCGCGCGGCCGAGCGGCCCGATCATCGAAGAGCTGGTCGATACCCAAGTCACGCGCTCGAGCCGCGGCCGTCATCGAGTGACGCCCGCGATGCCGCTCGACGCGGGGCAATACGCGCTCGTACTGCGGCCGATCCAGAAGAAGGAGCGCCGTCGCGACCGCAAGAACGCCTCGCTCGGCGAGCTGTTGGGCGGCGGCACGAGCCAGATCCTCTACCTAACCTGGGACTTCGCGGTGCAGCACCGCTAAGTCGTCAACCCGAGGCCGGACTGCCGCGCAGGCACACGCTCGAGCTCGTGCTCTGCGGCATCCTCGGCGTCGCACTACCGCAGGTGATCTACCGCGAGCTCAGCGGCGTGCTCGATCGAATCGCGGGCGACTGACGGAGCGTTCGGCACGAGGCCGATGGTGTAGCATGGCGTCCGTTCGAATCGCTGCGCACGGAGAAAAACCATGAATATCGCGTTGCGCGTTTGCACCGCGTTCGTCTGCTGCCTGCCGGCGCTCGCCGGCGCGCAGGACTTGACGGTGACCAACGCAAGAATCCTCGACGGCACCGGCAAGGTCATCAACCGCGGCACCGTCGTCGTCACGGGCGGCAAGATCGCGTCGGTGTCGGCCAACGCCGCGCCGGCGAGCCGCGCGCGCACCATCGACGCCGGCGGCAAGACCGTGATGCCCGGGTTCATCGATTCGCACCGCCACCTCGTCCAAGGCGACGGCGCGCAATGGCTCACGCAGACCGCGGCGAAGCAAATGCAGGAGTTCCTCGACGCGGGCTTCACGACGGTCGCGTCGCTGATCGATCCGCCGCAGGTGCTCGAGGCGCGCAACCGTATTCGCGACGGCAAGCTGCGAGGGCCGCGGCTCTATGCCGGTGCGCTGATCCCCGTCTCGGGGCTGGCGTTCGCGCCCGGCAGCGATCCGGCGCGCACGGATCCATCGCGCGGCCCGCTGCCGCCGCAGGCGCCGGCGATTCCCCGCGACGCCACGATCAAGGCCGTCGACGACGCGGCGAAGGCCGGCTACGACTACCTGAAGGTGGTCATGGTCACGACGACCAACGGCCCCGAGCTCGAGACCCTGAAGCTCATCGTCGCGGAAGGCAAGAAGCGCAACGTGCCGACGATCGTGCACGCCGTGAGCATCCGCGACACGCTCGCGGCCGTCGCGGCCGCGCCCGCGGTGCTCGTGCACACGCCGCACATCGGCAACTTGGGCGACGACCAAGCCGCGCTCAAGACGATCATCGACGCGCGCATTCCGATGACGTCGACGCTCTCCGTGTTCATCCCGCACTTCGACGCCGGCAACAAGCCGCTGTTCCGCGACGCGCAGCCGTTCCCCTGGAACACGCTGTCGAGCGGCGGCCAAGGTCCGGAGAACGCGCGGCTGCTATGGGAAAACGGCCTCGTGAGCTACGGCTACGGCACCGACACGCAGTGGCCGCCGAAACAATCGCTTGCCGACGAGGTGCGCGCGCTCGAGCTCGTGTTCTCCCCGACCGACGTCGTGAAGATCCTGACGCAAGGGGCCGCGAAGTCGACGCTGCGCGAGGCCGAGATCGGCACCCTCGAGCCCGGCAAGCTCGCCGACATCGTGATCGTGGACGGCGATCCGCTCGCGACGACCGAGGCGCTGCAGCACGTCGTCACCACGATCAAGGGCGGCGAAGTCGTCTTCGAGAAAAAATAGGGACATGTTGGATTTTCGCGGACGCCGCCGCGTTCACTCGGAAGCCGCCGTGGTGCCCGCCGCTTCCCGCGTCAGACACCGGTGTCTGACCCCTCGCAGCGCGAGCTACTCGTAGCGCAGCGCCTGCATCGGCGCGACGCGCGCCGCGCGGCGGGCCGGCAACAGCGCGGCCACGAGCCCGGCCGCCGCCGACACCAGGGCGGCCGCGGCGAATAGCGTCCAGAACCCGGCGGGACCGATGTCGAACAGCTGGCTCCGCAGCCAGCCGAACGTCGGCACCGCGAGCACCGCCGCCAGCACGACCCCGAAGCCGACGATCCGCGCCGCTGTCACGAGCACCAGCGCGCCCGCCTGCCGCGGCGACGCGCCGAGCGCCATCCGCAGCCCCATCTCGCGCTCGCGGCGCTGCTGCACCGACGCGATCACCGCGTTGACTCCGAGCCCGCAAAGCACGAGGGCGAGCACTGCGAAACAATTAGTGGCAAACGCGAACAGCCGCAGCGCGCGCGTTTGAGCTGCCAGGTGATCGTCGAGCGCGACGCCGCCGCCGACGGGTTGGCGCGCATCGACGTCGTTGACCTTCGCTTCGAGCAGCTTCGCCCAGTCGTCGGGGGGCTTCCCCGCCCAGCGCACCAGCAACATCTGGGCTCCGGCCTCCCACTGCCGGAGCGACCCGACGACCTCGGGATCCGGCGGCGCTCGGAGGCCCGCGTTGCGCCGGTCGGCCGCGATACCCACGATCTCGAAGGGAATCTCGTTGCCGGCGACGTACAGCGTCCGTCCGATCGGGTCGGTGTCCGGGAACAAGGCTCGAGCCAGCGTCTCGTTGATCACTGCCACGCGGGGGCCGCTGGCCACGTCGGTCTCCGCGATGTCACGGCCGCGGCGAATCGCGATCCCCAACAGCCGGTGATAGCTCTCCGACGCCATCTGCACGCCCACGAAAACGGACTCGCCGCCCGGCGCAGTCCTCCCGTGCGCCTTCGACATTCCCGCGGCAGTCGGCACGCCGAACAGCATGCCCGCCGCGTCGGCGACTCCGGGGGTCGCGCGCACGGCTGCGAGGACCCGATCGAGGGCTTGGTCCGCTTCGGCGGCGGGCCGCCGGACGAAGCTCAAGCTCAGCGCGACGACATTGCTCGTGCGAATCCCAGGGTCGATGTCGCGCAGCCGAATCAGGCTCGCCGAAAGCGCGAGCGCCGCGGCGAGCGCCACCACGGCCATGCCCACCGCGGCGACGGGCAACAGAGCCGGCCGCCGGCCGCCCTCGACGAGCTGCGGCACGCCGGCGCGCAGCCGGCTCCCGGGATCCTTGAGCAGCGTCGACAGGCTCGCCGCTCCGGTGAGGAGCACGGTCGCCGCCGTGGCCGCAGCCGCGAACAGCAGCGTCGCACCGTCGACCGCAATGCCTTCGGCGCGCGGCAGGCTCGCGGCGGCAAGCGGCCGCAGCGAGAGCACCACGAGCTGCGCGACGAGCACGCCACCGACAGCCGCCGCCGCGGCGAGCAACGCGAGCTCGTAGATCGCGTCCTTCACGAGGCGCGCGCTGCCCGCGCCGAGCGCGCGGCGCAGCGCGAGCTCGGTGGCCCGCCGCTCGAACCGAATGCCGACGAGGCTCCCCGCCGTCGAGCACGCGATCAGCAGCACGAGCAGCGCGACCGCGAACAAGCCGAAGAGCACGGTGTTCAGGTTGCCGAGCAGATCGTCGATCAGACGGACGAGGCCGTAGCGCTGGCCGCGCTCGGTCGTCGTGCCGTGCTCGGTGTTCACAGCGTCGATTCGCGCGGCGAGCGCGGCGAGCGCCTGCGCACGCGACACTCCGGGGGCGAGCCGGCCGACCGCCGATATCTGACGCGCCACCCGGTAGCCCGGGATCAAGAGGTCCGACTCGAGAAACGGCACGTAGAGCCGAAGGTCGCCGCCCGGCGGTTCCTGGAACGAGGCCGGCAGCACGCCCACCACCTCGAAGGCGCCTTCCTCGAATTGCAGGGTTCGGCCCACGGCGCCCGCGTCACCGCCCGTGAGCTCGGTCCACGCCGCATGGCTCAGCACGGCGACTGGGCGGCGTTGCTCGAAGTCGGCGGCGACGAGCGTGCGCCCGGTCTCGGCGGGCACGGCAAACACCGGGAAGAAACCCGCGCTCACGCGTACGACGTCCAGTTGGCGCCGCGCGTTGGCGCCCGCGAACGTGTATGGCAGCTCGTTCGTGCCGTAGTACGCGGTGCGCTCGAATCCCGGGATGTCGCCTAGACCTTCGGCGGCTTCGGCACTGGTGAATCCGGCTCGCGAAGTCGCGAGATTTGGAGCCTGGACGTATGGCAGCACGAGGCGGTCGTCGTCGGGATACGGCAATGCTCGCAGCACGACGCCGTGCAGCACGCTGAACATGCCCACGCTCGCGCCGATCCCGAGCGCGAGCGTCACGACGACGGCCGCGACGCTCGCGGGCCGGCGCCGTAGGCGTCGAATGGCCCGCGCCAGGTCCTGGATCATCCGCGCCACCCTCCCCGCTGGATCGAAAAGTAGTAGATCACCGGGGCGCGGCGGGCGCCAGCCGCGCGCGGAGAGTGCACCGACGCGCCGACGTCGCAGCGTTTGCGACTGCGCAATCGTGCCGACTTTTTCCGCCACATTTTCCGCGTCGCCGCGGAGATCTTCCGTCGTTCCGACCGATTTTCGCGTCCGCACTCGTCCGACGATTTAGAGGACTTCAAAGGACGGCTTCATGTCGCATCGAAGCTGCCGCGTTCCTTGGATCTGACGGCAGGTTCACTCCTACTCCTCTCGGAGCCTTTACAAATCTAAAGTTTGCCGTAGACTCAAGTCATAAGAAGTGTAAAGACGCTTGCAATGGGGATCGCAAGTGTACTTGCCAGGTCAGTAAATCGGGGGGGATCCAACCATGTCGGTCGTCGGCGAGGCTGTCGCCCGTCGCGCGCATGCGCTCGACTTTCGCTTCGGCGCCGCGCGCGGAGCGTGGGTCGTATGGGCATGTTTCGCGCTTTTGGTCGTGATCGCACGGCTCGACGCCGTGTACTCACTCGAGAACGTATTTGCCATCTACCGCGAAGCGGGGCTGCGCTGGCGAGGCGGTGAAAACCTCTACCCCGCGGAGCTGCACTTCAACTACTTTCCACCGTCCGCGGTGCTCTTGGCGGCGTGGAGCTGGCTGCCGTTCGGGATAGGCGGCGCGCTGTGGCGCATCGTCAACCTTGCTGCGTTTGCGTTCGGGCTGTGGAAGATCAGCCGCGACGGCGACCGGCCGCTTCCGGCGGCGCATTTCTTGATCGCGACCGTCGTCACGGTGGTGCTCAGCGCAAGCGCCGCACGCTACGGACAAATGACGCTCGCGATGGCGGGCTTCATGATGGCGGCGGTAACCTACGCCGAGCGCGGCACGCTCTGGCGCGCCGCCATCTGCGCCGCGCTCGCCGTGGCGCTGAAGCCGCTTGCCGTAGTCCTCGTGCTGCTGCTCGCCGCCATTTATCCGCGGCTGCTATGGCGCATGGCCTGCGCGCTCGCGGCGGTGTTCCTGTTGCCATTTCTGTTCCAGCACGCGGACTACGTGTGGCAGCAGTACGCAGCCGTACCCACGATGCTCGCGGCGCGCGCCGAGCAGCCCCTGGGATGGCAGCAGCACGTTTTCGGGCTGCTCGACGAGCTCGGCTGGATCGCAACCGGTACCCAGCAGACGATCATCCGCGGCCTCAGCGCGGTGTTCGTGCTCTTCTTGTGCTGGCGCGTGCGCCACCGTGCGCCGCAGATAGGCGTCGCGCTGTCGATCTACGCGCTCGCAACCTGCTACATCCTGCTGTTCGGCAGCGGCACGGAGCGCAACACCTACGCGATGCTGGCGCCCGTGATCGGCCTCGCGGCCGCGGCGGCGTGGGATGCTCGCGATCGCGGCCTTCTCGGCCTCATGAGCGCGGTGATCGGCCTCGACTTGCTGAGTCACACGCTGCAGCGAGCACATCCTCATACCGTGCTCGCGATGTTGAAGCCCGCGGCGTGTCTCGTCGTGGCCGCGTGGCTCGTGTGGACCGCGCTCCGCGCGCCTCTCGAAGCGAGCCCGCGCGTGCAACGGCCGGGGAGCTCACCATGAGCGCGCTCTCGGCTGCGTTGATCCGCTCGGGCATCGCACGACAATTCCTCTCGTTCGCGGCCGTGGGCGCGGTCGGCACGGGGGTGCACTATGCGACGCTGGTCGTAGGGGTGCAGCTCACGCTCGATCCCGTTGCCGCGTCCGCGCTCGGTTGGTCCCTCGGCGCTGTCGCGAACTACACGCTGAACTACCACCTCACGTTCCGGTCGCGCCTAGCTCATCGCCATATCGTGCCGCGCTTTGCACTGATTGCCGCGATCGGGCTACTGCTCAACACGCTGCTGATGGCGGTCGAAGTGAACTGGCTCGGACTGCATTACCTCGTGGCGCAGTTCGTCACGACGGGGGCTCTACTGTGCTGGAACTTCGTAATGAGCCGAATCTGGGCGTTCAAAACAACTCCTCGCAACGTCGCTTCAGGACGGCTTGTGGTCACAACACAGGCCGCCTCGCAGACTGGCGCGCGGCCGTTATTGCGTTACCTGAAGGGCGCCGTGGTGCTATGGGCCGGCGCCGTGCTCGTCGTGGTCGGTAGCGTCGGCTTCGTCACGAGCGTGCGCGACTGGCGCGCCTCGCAGACAGTCGAGCGCGACGCCGTCGAGACGCGGGCAACGATTGCCGGCAAATCCATCGCGGCCCCGAGCGGAGGGCGCGGCTCGAGCACGCACTATCTCGCGCTCTACAGTTTCACGACCAACGACGGCACGCGCCTCGAGGGAAGCGAAGAGCTGCCGCTCGAGACCTGGGAGCGCGTGTCCGAGCGCGGGTTCCTGGCCATCCGTGACCTGCCCGCGGATCTAGTCGACGCGCGCGCACTGCCCGACGATCCGCGGTGGGTGTGGCCGCTGCTCACCGGGATCAGTGCCGCGTTTGCCGTGCTCGGCGTCTTGCTGGCCCGTCCTTCGGTGCGCCGCCTGCAAACGATTCGGCGCGTGCTGCGCACGGGCGTCGACGCGCGGGCGACGGTCATCGACGTCGCGCCGACTTACACGCGTGACGATCGCGCGTCGCGGTGGCGCGTGCGCTACGAATTCGCCGACGCTCTCGGTCGAACGCACGCCGGGAACAGCGAGCCTATCTCTCCGCAAGAAGCCGCGGGATGGAATCTCGGCGACGGCGTAGCCGTGCGCTTCGATCCGCACGCGCCGCACCACCACTGCTGGCTCGGGACGCGCGTGCCGTAAAGCGCATCTAGCCGATCCCGGGCTACGCTCCAGCCGCTGCGGCGCCCGATTGCGCCGCCGCTGGCGCCGGAGGTTCCGCGGTCGGCGCGTCGGGCGGTTGCGGCGCCGGCACCGGGATGTAGACCGGGCCGGCTCCGGCGTAGGCCAGCACGTAATGCTGCTCGCCGCACACGGAGTAACGCATCCCATCCTGTTCTTTGATGACCGGGTCGCAGGGCAGCCCGCCCGGCGGCGCTGTGGGCAAGGTCGTCGAACCGGTCGGCGGGTTCGCGGGTGGATTCGTCGCCGCGCCCGTTGGCGCCGCCGGCAGATTCGGTGGGGTGGGCGGGGGGTTGGATGTGGTGGCAGTCGTCGTGCTGATCGTCGGAGCGTAGGTCGTCGTAGTCGTCGTGGTCGTGACGGTGTCGCTGTCCTCGGCGGCGCTCACGGCTACCGC
This sequence comes from Gammaproteobacteria bacterium, assembly GCA_035644475.1. Lineage (GTDB taxonomy): Bacteria > Pseudomonadota > Gammaproteobacteria > Steroidobacterales > Rariloculaceae > FEN-1219. The sequence goes on from DASQOL010000225.1 coordinate 24,594, forward strand.
GGCGACGGTGACTCCGATCGCGAGTCCCCACAACCAGTCGTCATTGTTGTAGCCCCAGGCGCCGTAGTAGCCGCCGTAGAAGGGGGGTGGGTAGTAGATCGGCGGTGGATAGTAGACCGGGGGCCGGACTCCGCCGGCGCCGCCCACGCCGCCGACCCCACCCACGCCGCCGACGCCTCCGACACCCCCGACACCTCCGACACCTCCGACGCCTCCGACACCTCCGACGCCTCCCGCCCCTCCGACGCCACCGATGCCTCCGGGTCGAGTGCCACTGCCAGGACCCGACGGAAGCTGACCCGCAGACGGTGGACGAGAGTTGCCGCCACCGCCGACGCCACCGCCGTTCGACGGCAGCTGTGAAGCGGACGGCGGACGAGAAGCGCCGCCCGAGCTCGAAGGCCGCTGTGAAGCGCTGGGGCGCTGGGAAAAGCCGCCGCTCGCGGCCGGGCCACCGCGCGAGAAGCCACCGCCGCCGCCCCCGCGGAAGCCGCCGCCGCCACCGCCGCGACCCCTTTGCGCTTCCGCGGCGCCGGCGACTAGCAGCGCCAGGGCAATTCCGAGCGCCGCGGCTAGACCTCCGCTGCGGGCCAGCGTCGCGTTCCTCATGGCTTCAGCTCCCCTGCGGCCGCGACTTGCGGCGCCGCGCCACCGAGCACCGACAGCTGTACGGCAAAGGGAATTTGCCGCGCCGCCGGGGGCAGCGAAAACTGGAACGTCTTCGCCGAGAATTTCGCCTTGGTGTTCCAATCGGAAAAATCGGCCCAGAATCTCGGCTGGCCCGGCACATTTTTGTAGTTGATCGCGACCCGAAGCGGCAGCGGCTTCTTGCCGTCGGCGATCCAGAACTCGAAATCGACCGATTCCGACCGGCCTGCAACGTGGTGGACAGCCTGGCCGCGGATCGTCGTTCTCTCTACGTAGTCGACATCCTTGGCCATCGTTGGAAGCTCGGTGGCCACATGCGTGGACATCAGGAGCGCCAACGGCGCCCGCATGCGCAGGTCGCGCACGAAGTAGACCAGCGCGTCTTCGATCGAAGGGGGCTGCGCCGCCTGAGCGTAAACGTTGAGATCCGCGCTCATCGCGGTGATCTGTTTGCCGTCGAACAGCGTCAGATCGCGCAGACCGTCGCTCGCCACTTCCTCGATGCGCAGCCGATCGGGTCGCGCGAGGGAGATCCGGCGGGTTTCGCCGAACTCGACCTTTTGGCCGTTGGCTTGCACGGTCTCGTAGCCGTTGCTCGTCGTGCACTCGAAGGACTTGAGACTCGCCAGGTATTCGGCCATGGACTTCAGGGCTGCTGCGGCCTGGCGCTGGGATTCCGTGGTCGCGGTGGCCGACGCCGGAGCTTCCTGCGCCGGCGCGGCGGCGGCCGCGAGCAACGCGAAAGCCAGCAAGAGACCGGCGACTCCTCCGGTCCCCGAGACCTTCGAGCACGACTTCATCTTCGAGGACTCCCTACGGGCCTTCTCAGCCAGGCCATTCTGCCGTAGGCGCAAACGCCGCGAGTTGGACCGAAGCACTATGCCGCCGGGGTTCGCCCGCGGTATCGAAGGACCGCGTTCTCCTGCTCCGCGAAAAATGGGGACATGTTGCCTTTTCGCCGGCACCGAGTCGCAGACCGCGAACCGGCGCAGGCGAAAAGACAACATGTCCCTATTTTTCCAGGATCTCTTCGAAGAGGTCGACGGCGCGCGGATCTTCCGACTGAGCGAGCCAGAAGAGCGCGCTCTCGACGACCTCGGGATTGCGGTGACGGCGCGCCACCCTCGCCAGCGCGTCGACCCGCGTCGGGTCTCGGCCCTGCGAGAGCGCGAAGACCGCCGCCTTCTGCACCTCGGTCTCGGGATCGCCGTCGGCGATCGCGGCGAGGCCCGCCGTGGCCTCGCGCGCGGCGGACTGGCCCAGCCAGAAGATCGCCTGCTTACGCACGCCCCGCGCAAGCGACGAGCTGCGCGCGAAGCCGAGCAGGCGTTGCCATGGATCGGGTGCGTCGGCGATCGCCGCGGGCATCAGCGCGGCCTCCGCGATGCGCGGGTCCGCACGCTCGACCAGCCCCAAGAAGAAGTCGCGCGCGGCCACGGCATCGACGTCGCCCAAATCGGTGACGCCGTCGCGCGGCCGCCAGCTGCCGCCGAGATGCGCCTGCAGCCGGACGATGCCCGAGCCCTCCTTCTCGAGCTGCACGCGCGCGGGCCCGCCGTCGCAGGACCAGGCCCAGTCCTGCCCGTCGCCGCCGTTCCACGACCGGCCGCCGTACCCGCAGACACCGTCGCGGGCCGGGAAGCTCATCCGGACGATCGCATCCGGCGCCGCGGCGACGAGCTCGGCCAGGGTATCCGCAACCCCCGCGCGAGCGGCGAGCAGGGCCGCCAACAGAACGACGACCCTCATCGCTTGTCTCCCGGCGGCTCGAGAAGCTCGATCAGCAGCTGCTCCGCCCGCGGATCCCGCGACTGCCCCAGCCAGAAGACCGCCTGCTTGCGCCGCTCCTGATTCGGATCGGTGCGCGCGATCTCGATCAGCGGGCCGACGGCGTTGCGCTGCGACATCAGAAAGATCAGCTGGTCGCGCAGCTCGGGCTCCGGAGTGTCTCGATACGCGCCCGCGAGGTCGGCCTCGGACATGCCGCTCTGCGCGGCCCAGAACAGCGCCTGCTTGCGGATCTCGATCGACGCGTTGCGATCGGTCGCGATCTTCTTCAGCTGCTCGCGCGCGCGCGGCGAGTGCTGTTGCGACATCGCGAAGATCGCCTGCTTCGCGAGCTCCTCGTTGTCGGCGCCGTCGAGCACGCGCACGAGCGTGTCGATGGTCTCGTCGCCGTGCACCTGGCTCAGCCAAAAAACCGCCTGCTTGCGCACCTCCATGTCGTCGGTCTTGTCGAGCGCGGTCTTCGTCAAGAGCTCCCGCGTCGTCGCCGCGTCGCCGCCCTTGCCGGCCTTGTCGGCGATGATGAACAGCGCGTGCTTGCGAATCTCGACGGGTTGCTTGCGGTTCTCGAGCACGCGCGTCGCGAGCGGCACGGCGCGTTCGGGCGGCATGTTGATGAGCGCGTTGATCGCGGCCATCTGGAGGCTGTTTTCGTCCGGCTCGCCGACCGCGGTCCAGACCGCTTCCGCGCACTCGCCGTTACCACGCTTCGCGAGCTCGCTGCAGATCTGTACGCGCAGCGAGCGCGCGTCGCTCATCGTTTTGGTCTTGGTCTCCGGATGCTCGCGCGGGAGCCTGTCGAGCACGCTCACCGCGTCTTCGAGGTGTCCGCTGCGCTCGAGTGCGTACGCCTCCCAATAATATGAGTCGCCGGCGTAACCCGACGCGGGGTACGCGCTGCGTAGCTTGCGGAACCCCTCGACCGCCTCGTCGAACCGTTGCCGGTTGAGCGCGAGGCGCGCGGCCTTGTAGCTGGCTTCGTCGCTCTGCGCGTGCGCGCCGACCAACGGCACCACGGCGAGCAACCACGCGAGCAGGATCGTACGAAACGCTTTCATGCCATCAAACCCCTTGCAACCAATCGCCTTGCTGCAAACGCGGCAGCACGCTGGATTCCTCGAGCCCGTCGCGAACCAACTGCCGTTCCGTCTGGTCGCCGCTGTCGACGAGCCGCGAGATCTGGAGCAGCAGCAGCTCGACGTCGAGAAGCAACCGCCGCGCCTCCGGGTCCTCGCCCGCGCGCGAGTCGATGAGCAGCCGCGTCGCGGCGGCGAGCTCGCGCGCCGAGCGCACGACGGCCGGGTCGACCTTGCCCGACGCGTCGAACGAGACGAGCAGCATCTCCGCGTCGCGCAGGTGCTCGCCCACCGCGATCCGATACGGCACCGGCAAGGTCGACGTCTGCGTCGTGCGCGGCTCCGGCGGCGGCACGACACCGGCGCCCGGGCCGGACGAGCGCCCGATCAGGACTCCGATCACGAGCGCCGCGGCCAAGCCGACGCCGGCACCGGCGAAACGCGTGATCGTCCGGATGCGCCGGCGGCGCTCCGCCTTCAGGCGCCACGCCGCGCCGACGGCCTGCCAAATCTCTTCGCGGTACGGGTCGGCCGGCGCCGCGAGCTCCGCGAGCCGCCGCCTTGCCGTTTCGTAGTTGCCCTCTTCGCGGTTGGCGTCTTCGTGGTTTCGATCAGTGGTCATAGGCCAAATCCCCGGCGAAGTCCGCCAATGCGTCCTTGAGCTTCTTCCGTGCGCGCATGAGCCGCACCTTCGACGCGCCGGCCGCGATCCCGAGCGCCGCGCCGATCTCCTCGTGCGTGTAGCCCTCGAGGTCGTGCATCACCACGATCACGCGCTGTTTCTCCGCGAGCCCGTCGATCGCGCGGCGGATCGTGTCGTTGACCGCATCGTCGTACGACGAGCCCGGTTCCGACGCCTCGGCGGCCGAGTCGAGCTCCACCTCGCGCAGCCGGACCTGTCGCGTGCTGCGCCGCCACTGCAGGATCACGGAAACGGCCACCGCGTGGACCCAGGTCGCGAGCGCGGAGTCACCTCGGAACGACCCCAGCTTGTCGAACAGCCGGATGAACACGAGCTGCGTGCAGTCGCGCGCGGCGGCTTCCTGGCCGGTGATGCGGAAGGCGAGCGCGAAAACCCGGTCGACGAGCGCGTCGTACAGCTCGCGCTGCGCGGCCGCGTCGCCCTCGAGCACCCTGCCGATCAGCCGTTTTTCGTCCGCCCTCGAATCCAACCCCGAAGCCCCTTGGTGCGCCACGTACCTTGAGATGCCGGGAGGCAGGAAAAGGGTAACCCGCTTCGGGCCGAGTGGCGCCCGCACATCCGCGAGGCTACCCTGGCCCGCGTCCTGCCCAAGGGACGGGAGCGGTTCCCATGAAGGTCTCGCCGGGAGGCGCCAGGACTCGCTGGTGCTTCGTGATCTGCATCGCCGTCGCACTCGCCGCGCCCGCGGGCGCGCAGTGGCTCACTTATCCGACGGCCGGCATGCCGCGCAAGCCCGACGGCTCGCCGGATCTCGCCGCGCCCGCGCCCCGCAACGCGCAAGGCAAGCCGAGCATCGCCGGCCTCTGGAGCCTCGAGCCTGTGTGCCCGCCCGCGGGCTGCGACGAGGCGGTCACGGACTACCTAGGGGGTCCCGAGTTTCGCAACTTCGGCGCGGACCTGCCCGACGGGCCGCCGTATCAGCCGTGGGCCGCCGCCCTAGTCAAAGAGCGCAAGGCCGCGCTCGGCAAGGACGACCCGGTTGCGGCGTGCCGGCCGGGCGGCGCCCTGCGGATCCTGACGTTTCCGCCGCCCCGCAAGATCCTAGAGCTATCGGGGCTCGTCGTGATCCTGTCGGAGCGCGACGTGACGTTCCGGCAGATCTTCACCGACGGGCGGCCGCTGCCCGAGGATCCGGAGCCCACGTGGAACGGCTACTCGGTGGGCCGCTGGGACGGCGACGCGCTGGTCGTGCAAACGGTGGGGCTGCACGACGACACCTGGCTCGACCGCAACGGCAGCCCGCTCACCGCCGCGGCCAAGATCACCGAGCGCTACCGGCGCCTGAGCTACGGCCGGCTCGACATCGAGGTCACGATCGACGATCCGAAGGCGTACACGAAGCCGTGGACCGTCACGCTCAACCAGGTCTTCGAGCCGGACACGGAGCTGCTCGACTACCACTGCATGGACGTCTACTTGCACGACGCGGAGCGGCACTAGCGCGCCGGCAAGAATCGACTGTTGCGCAGCAGCGCGGCCGAGACGGCCGAGATCAGCACGCCGATCGGAAACATCTCCACGAACGTGATCGGCAAGCGGTAGAGCGGATTCGCGTAATTCCTTGCGAACGCTGCCGCATCCGCGGTCACCTTCGCGATCTCCTCGTCGGTCGCGCCGCGGGCCCGGGCAGCGGCGAGCATCATGCGCCGCGTCTCCTCGCCCATGTCGAACCCGCTGTACGCAATCGAGATCTCCCATCCCACCACGTAGATCGCGCTCGCGACCGCGCTAATTCCCAAGCCCACGAGCAGCGCCGGCACGAACTTGATGACGCCGCCCTGCACCTTGTCTCGGTAGTGCTTGACGCCGAGAAAGACGGCCGTCAGGGCCAAGACCATGGTGACGTAGCCGTAGACGGCGCCGCTGTCCGGGGCTGTCGCTTCGGTAAGCGTGAGCATCAGCGCGACCATTGGGATGGCGACGATCAAGCCCGCAATGACGCCGTAGAGCAGAACGATGCGGATCATCGGAACACCTCAAACGCGCTTGTTGATTGCCCAGCCATAGGCGAGCTCCAGGATGGCGATCACCGCGATGATGACCGTCACGACCAGCGCACCCCGGCTCACGAGCACGCGCGAAGTCCCCGCGGCGAGATCGTAGGCATTGGTGACGAAGATCGCGACCAGAGAGGCCGCGAACAACCCCGCGGCCGTCCGGCTGCGCAGCAGCAAAGCGGCGGCGCCCGCGAGGGCTGCGAGGAGCGCAATATCCGTCGCAACCACGAACCACGACGGTTGAGCGGCGTAGTACGCCCGCTCATCCACGCTCATATCCGGGAGCCTGCCCGACTGCGCCATCATGATGGTATAGGCGCCCGAGCCGTTCCACAGCAGAGCCAGGATCGCCACGACCCACACGTGCCACGGCATCCTCCGGTCCGGCATGGCAATCGTCGACACGTTTCACCCCCTTCGACTGTTTCAGGTTGGTTGGACGCGCCATCAGATGCCGCGCGAACCCGCTCGGACAATCGCCCAAATGGATGATTTGCGCGGAGTCGCCCGAAAAATTGCCCGTCAGCGCAGCATGCCGAGCTCGCGCGCGCGCGCGATCGCTGCCGTCCGGCGCTGGACGCCGAGCTTCTCGTAGAGGTTGGCGACGTGGGTCTTCACCGTGTTCGGCGAGACGTCGAGTCGACTCGCGATCTCCTTGTTCGTACGTCCGGCCGCGAGCAGCTCGAGCACCTCGAGCTCGCGGCCGCTGATCCCGAGCGTCTGCCGGGCCAGGGTGTTCGGCGCGAATGGCGCGGCCGGCGGCCCTTTGAATAGTCGCGCTCCGACATAGACGCCGAGCCCCAGAAACGCGAGCGCGACCAGCGCGACGTACACCTCGGTGGAGTGCGTCTGCACGAGGAACCGGTATTGAAGCCATTGCAGCCCGAGCGCTCCGGCGGCGAGGAGCGCGCCGTAGATCAGGACCGTGCGTAGCATCGGTCGAGGATAGCAGAGGCCGGGCCGGCGCCCACGGGCCGCCGAAGCTACATAGCGCCCGCGCTCAGGCCGCGCTTCCCTGCCGCGCGCCGGACCCGCGGACCCGGCCGAACAAGCGCGTGGACGCGCGCTCCGCTCCGTCGCGCAGCGACTTGAGCTTCGCCCAGACGACGTCCTCCGTCACCCATTCCCAGCCGACGAACGTGCCGAACCCGCAGTCGACGCCGGCGACGACCCTCTCCGGATCGCCGACCGCGCGGGCCACGGCTTCGATGCGCTGCGCGACAACCTCGGGGTGCTCGATGAAATTGCTCTTCGAGTCGATCACACCCGCGATCAGCACGAGCTCGTCCGGTAGCACGCGCTTCGCGATCGCGGCGACCTCGTGCTGCCTGCGCGGGTTCGCGAACTCGAGCCCGAGCGCTCCCACGCGCGCCTCGTACAGCGCGGGCAGCAGAACCTCCATGTCGACGTCGTGGTTGTGCGGGCCTTCCCAGTTGCCCCAGCACACGTGCAGGCGAACGCGCTCGCGCGGTATGCCTTCGAGCGCTTTGTTGAGCGCCGCGACGTGCAGCTCCACGGTCTTCGCGAACTCGGCGTCGCTCAAGTCCTGGTACAGCAACACGCGCTCCATCGCGAGATCCGGGGCGTCGATCTGCAGAATGAACCCGGCCTCCACGACGCGTCGATATTCGATGCGCAAC
>DASQOL010000226.1:0-16053 GCA_035644475.1 Gammaproteobacteria bacterium
AGGTGCATCACGACCTCTGGGACTACGACAGCGGCAATCCCGTCGTGCTGTTCGACTTGCCGTACAACGGCGTGCTGCGCCGCGCCATCGCCGAGGCGAGCAAGACCGGCTGGGTCTACGTGCTCGACCGCGTCAGCGGCCAGCCGCTGATCGGCATCGACGAGATGCCGGTGGCGCAGGAGCCGCGGCAGAAGACCTCGCCGACGCAGCCGATTCCCCGCGGCGACGCTTTCGTGCCGCAGTCGATCGAGGTGGCGCCGGAGGGCACCACGCTCGTCAACGGCGGCAAGGTCTTCACGCCGTACTGGACCGACTACCTGCTCGCGAAGCCCGGCATCGGCGGCGGCGCGAACTGGCCGCCGAGCTCCTACGACCCGACCACCGGCTACTTCTACGTCTGCGCCGCCGACCGCGCGAGCGTGTTCCGCGCCTGGGAGATCACGGCCGACCGTCCCGAGGAAGGCTCCGAGTACATCGGCGGCAACTTCGGCGCGCATCCGATCCCGGGACTCGGCGTGTTCGCCGCGCTCGACCTGCACACGAACAAGCTCGTGTTTCAGCAGCAGTGGTCCGAGCCCTGCTACAGCGGCTCGGTCGTCACCGCTGGCGGCCTCGTGTTCGTCGGCCGCAACGACGGCCGGCTCACGGCGCTCGACTCGAGCAACGGCAAGAAGCTCTGGGAGTTCCAAACCGGCGCCGGCATGAACTCGACCGCGAGCATCTTCGAGCACAAAGGCAAGCAGTACGTCGTCGCCTATTCGGCCGGCAGCGTGTTCGCGCGCTCCGCGAAGGGCGACAGCGTCTGGTTGTTCGCGCTCGACGGCACGCTCGGGCCGGTCGCCCCCGGCAAGTGACCGAGCCAAAGTGAACCAGCCCAAGTGACCGAGCCAAAGTGAACCAGCCCAAGTGACCGAGCCAGTGTGACCGAGCCCAACTGACCCCACGCAAGTGACGGAGCCATGACTCGAGACATCCGACGCCACTTCGCGGTCGCCGCGCTCTGCGCGCTCGCCGCCACCGCGCACGCGCAAACGATTCGCCGCGCACCCGCGTTCAAAGCCGCGGAGCTCGCCGCGGCGCCCGCCGCCGACTGGCCCACCAACGGCGGCGACCTCTGGAACCGCCGCTGGTCACCGCTCGCGCAGATCGATCGCGGCAACGTCGCGACGCTCAAGGGCGTGTGGCGCACGCACTTGAAGGGCTCGGGGCTCGGCTCGCAGTACTCGGGCGAGGCGCAACCGATCGTGTATCGCGGCGTGCTCTACGTCGTCACCGGTGCGAACGACGTGTTCGCGCTCGCCGTGGACACAGGCGAGATCCTCTGGGACTACCGCGCGAACCTCGATCCCGCGAACAACGCGGTGTGCTGCGGCTGGACGAGCCGCGGCGTGGGGCTCGGCGACGGCAAGGTGTTCGTCGGCCAGCTCGACGGCAAGCTCGTGGCGCTCGATCAGCGCAACGGCAAGGTGCTGTGGTCGACGCAGGCCGAGCGCTGGCAAGAGGGCTACACGATCACGAGCGCGCCGCTCTACTACGACGGCCTCGTCATCACCGGCTTCGCCGGCGGCGAGCGCGGCATCCGCGGCCGCGTGAAGGCGTTCGACGCGGTCACCGGCGCGCTCGCGTGGACGTTCTACACGGTCCCGGGCCCCGGCGAGGTCGGCCACGAGACCTGGCCACAGGACAACGAAGTCTGGCAGGACGGCGGCGGCCCGGTCTGGAACACGCCGGCCGTCGACCCGGAGCTCGGGCTGCTCTACTTCGGCACCGGCAACCCGGGGCCCGACTACAACGGCTCGATCCGCAAAGGCGACAACCTGTTCACCACGTCGATCGTCGCGCTCGAGGCGAAGACCGGCCAATACCGCTGGCACTTCCAGCAGGTGCATCACGACATCTGGGACTACGACGCCGCGTCGCCGGTCACGCTGTTCGACGTCACGATCGACGGTGTCGCGCACAAGGCGCTCGCCGAGGCGAGCAAGACCGGCTGGGTTTACGTCCTCGACCGCGTGACAGGCAAGCCGTTGATCGGCGTCGACGAGAGACCCGTCCCGCAGGAGCCGCGGCAAGGCACCGCCGCGACGCAGCCGTACCCGCGCGGCGACGCGTTCGTGCCGCAGTCGATCCCGATCGCGCCCGAGGGCACCACGCTCGTGAACCAGGGCCGGATCTTCACGCCGTTCTGGACCGCGCCGACGCTCATGAAGCCCGGCCCGCCCGGCGGCGTGAACTGGCCGCCGAGCTCGTACGACGCCAAGCACGCGTATCTATTCGTCTGCGCGGCCGACCGCATCTGGTCGTTTCTGTCGCAAGAAGTCACCGCCGAGCGGCCGGCCGAGGGCGCAGGCTACATCGCCGGCGGCATCGGCGGCTTCCACTTGCTCAACTTCGGCGTGTTCGCGGCGCTCGACATGCGCACCAACAAGCTCGTGTGGCAGCAGCATTGGGCCGAGCCCTGCTACGCGGGCTCGACGGCGACCGCCGGCGGCCTCGTGTTCGTGGGCCGCAGCGACGGCCGGCTCACGGCGCTCGACACCGAAACCGGCGCGAAGCTTTGGGAGTTCCAGACGGGCGCCGGCATGAACTCGCCGGTGACCGTGTTCCAGCACAAGGGCAAGCAATACGTCGCGGCCTACTCCGCCGGCAATCTGTTCGCCGGCAGCGCGCGCGGCGACAGCGTCTGGCTGTTCGCGCTCGGCGGCGCGCTCGACCCCGTGCCGCCCGCCGGCGCGCTCATGACGTTCGCGCCCGCCGCCGGCGGCCCGCCGAACGCCGACAACGGCCAAACCGTCTACACCACGGCCTGCGTGCCCTGCCACGGCGAGGCCGGCGAAGGCGGCCACGGCGGCGGCCCGAGCCTGACGGCGCTCAAGAACGGCGCGCTCGTCCTGCAGACCGTGAGCGAGGGCCGGAGCGCCATGCCCGCGTTCAATGCCACGCTCACGCCGGAGCAAATCCGCGACGTCGCGGCCTACGTGAGTCAGCGCCTCGCCAAGTAGGTCCCGAAAATAGGGACAGGTTACTTTTCCGGCGAAGCCGACCCCCCTGCGCGGCGGCGGCCGAAAAAGTAATATGTCCCTATTCTCGTGAGCCAAACTGGGGGGAGAGGCCATGACGATCAAAGCGACCGTTCTCGCGGTCGGCGCAGCGCTGCTCGCAGCCGCCGTGCCGCTGCACGCACACCACTCGTTCGCCGCGCAATACGACGCGAACAAACCGATCACGCTGACCGGTAAGGTCACGAAGGTCGAGTGGATGAATCCGCACGTCTACTTCTACGTCGACGTGAAGGACGACAAGGGCACCGTCACGAGCTGGGCCTGCGAGATGGGCGGCGGTCCGAACTCGCTGATCCGCCAGGGTTGGACCAAGGACTCGCTGAAGACCGACGACACCGTCACCGTCGAAGGCTTCCTCGCGAAGGACGGCAGCAAGCTCGCGAACGCACGCAACGTCACGCTCGCATCGACGGGCAAGAAGATGTTCGCCGGCACGAACGAGGAGAAGCCGTGAGCCGGACAACGGCCGCCGCGTGCCGCGCGCTCGCGGCAATGGCGCTCGCCGCGCTCGCCGCATCAACGCCGGCGCGCGCGCAATGGTGGGAGAACGTGCCGAAGGGCACCGCGCCGCGCGACGCCAAGGGTGAAGTCGACCTCGCTGCACCCGCGCCGCGCCGGCCCGACGGCAAGCCCGATCTCTCCGGCATCTGGGAGCCGAACGGCAACAAATATCTGCGCAACATCGCGGCCGACTTGAAGCCCGAGGACGTGCCCTATCAGCCGTGGGCGAAGAAGGCCGCCGACGAGCGCGCCGACGGCTCGCACTCGCGCGAGGACCCCGACGCGAACTGCCTACCGCAAGGCGTGCCGCGGATCGCCGCCGCACCCGCGCCGTGGAAGATCGTGCAGACCGCGGACCTGATCGTCGTCGTGCACGAAGCGTTCAGCTTGTGGCGCCAGATCTTCATGGACGGCCGCAAGCTCGGCGACTCCTTCAATCCGAGCTGGCTCGGCTACTCTGCGGGGCATTGGGAGGGCGACACGCTCGTCGTCGACACGCGCGGCTTCAACGGCCGCGCCTGGCTCGACCAGGTCGGCAAGCCGTCCACCGACAAGCTGCACGTGATCGAGCGCTACACGCGCAAGGACTACGGCCACATGGACCTCGAGATCACGATCGACGATCCCGGCGCATACACGAAGCCGTGGACGGTGAAGCAGGACGTTCACCTGCTGCTCGGCACCGAGCTCCTGGAGTTCATCTGCAACGAGAACAACAAGGACGTCGGGCACTTGTCGGGCGGCGGCGTGAAATAAGCGATCCCTCCACGGAGGGATTTCGCACCTCAACGGTGCGAATAGTTTCCGCGGAAACTTCAGCCCGACCCTTCCGCCGCCACCGCCACCGCGGGCGTGGCTGCGGCCGGTGCCACGCCCGGTAGCCGCTTGTTGAACTGCCAGCGCAGCAACGCGAAGCTCACGCACGCCTGGAACCACACGGTCGCGACCGAAAGATACCAGAGCTTCTGCAGGTGGAACCCGGGCTCCCGCGAGAACAGGATCGCGAGCGGCACGAACACGGCGAGACGCGCGGCGGAGCTCACCATCGCGGGCTTGGTGTTACCGAGCCCCTGGAAGATGCCCGAGCAGGTGAACACGACGCCTTGCGCGATGAAGGTCCAAGAGATCGTGCGCAGGAACGTGGCTCCGACCTCGCGCGCACCCTCCTCCGTCGTGAAAAAGCCGACGAGCAGCTCGGGCCGCCACTGCAGGAACACCGTGACGGCGACCATCACCACCGTGTTCAGCAGCGTGGCCTTCGCGAGCGTCTCGCGCACGCGCTCGGGGCGCCCCGCGCCGAAGTTCTGACCCGCGATCGGGCCGGCGGCGAACGCGATCGCCATCGCCGGCATGAAGATCGACTGCATGATCCGCGAGCCGATGCCGAAGCCGGCCTGCGCGGCCGCGCCGAAGCCGCCGATCACCCAATAGACGACGCCCATATAAATGAATAGCAGCGCGAACTCGCCGCCCGCGGGCAAACCGACCGCGAGCATCCGCTTCCACACCGCGATTCGCGGGTGCCACAAGGAGTACTGGAACGACACGTACTTCTCGAGCCGCAAGAAGTAGAGCGCGAGCAGGATCACTCCGACGATGATCGACACGGTGCTTGCGAGACCTGCGCCCGCCACGCCCATCGCATGGCCCGTGCCCCAGCCGGCGATCAGCACCGGCGCGAGGGCGGTGTTGAGCAGCACGGTGAGCGCTTGGATCGCCATCGTCGGCTTGACGATTCCGGTGCCGCGCAGCGCCGAGCCCATCACGACTTGCGCGAAGCCGAGCGCAAGCCCCGGCAGGAACCAATAGAGATACGTGGTGCCCGCCAACTGCGTCGCCGCGTCGGCGGCGATCGCGCTGACGTACAAGCCCGTGAGCGCGTAACCGCCGACGAGCGTTGCTGCGGCACAAACCACCGCGAACAGCACGGACTGGTTGAACACGAGGTTCGCGTCGGCGTGGTCGCGGCGGCCCACGGCTTGCGCGATCAGTGCCACGGCGCCCACGCCGAGCACCTGCGTGAGCGCCATGATCACGAACATCAACGTGCCGGCGGCACTGACGCCCGCGACGGCCGCGTCGCCGATGCTCGCGACGAAGTAGAGGTCCACGAGGAAGTAGAGCGTCTGGAACACCATGCCGGCCGCGATCGGGGTGGCCATGGCGATGATGTTCTTGGTGATCGAGTCTTGAGTCAGGTCCTTCATTTGAGCCTCATGAGCCGGCGCGCACTTTCCCCGCGCACCAGGTCGGTCCGGTAGGAATCGGCAGGAGTATCCCCCCACGGGAAGGGTGCCAAGAATACTCGCAAGGTCCGGGGAACGCGACGGCCGGCCGGTATGTGACGCAGCGCGTAGTGCGGGGGGGCAGCGAGTTCGTTATGCTCATTGCGTGAGCAGTTCTTTGCGGTACCTCCTCGGCGCCCTCTTCGCCCGCCGCGGGCTGCGCCAGCTCGGCGCGGCGGTCGCGGCCCTATGTCTCGTGGGAGTGGCCTACGCCGCGATGCCGTGGCGCGGATACCCCGGCATCGAGCACGACGGCAACTCCGATTTGCCCACCGACTACATGGTGCCGGCCGAGTGGACCTTCGCACGGCTCATGTATCCGCCCTACGACGCCTATCGCAACTATCGCTTCGGCGGCCGCGGCGATTGGACGCAGGGCTACACCACCTGGACGATCGACTATCCGCAGGGCGACCGGCACATCTCGGAGATGGTGCGGCGGCTCACCGTCTTGGACGCGCGCTCGGTAGAGCAGCCCGTGAACCTCGACGACGACGACGACGTGTTCGACTGGCCGTGGCTCTACGCCGTGGAGGTCGGCACGTGGGACCTCACCGACGAGCAGGCAGCGAAGCTGCGCGAGTATTTGCTGCGCGGCGGATTCCTCATGGTCGACGACTTCCACGGCCTCGAGCAGTGGGCGGTCTTCGTCGAGAGCATGCGGCGCGTGTTTCCCGACCGGCCGATCGTCGAGATACCGAACAACGACCAGATCTTCCACACGTTCTGGGATCTCGACGATCGCATCCAGGTGCCGGGCGCGCGCTTCATGCAAACCGGCCTCACCTACGAGGAGACGAGCGACCCGGTGCCGCACTGGCGCGGCATCTACGACGATGAAGGCCGGATCGTGGTCGCGATCTGCTACAACATGGATCTCGGGGACTCCGTCGAGCACTCCGACACGCCGGGCTATCCCGAGGTGTTCTCGGCCCAGGGCATGCGGACGTTCATCAACTACATCCTCTACTCGATGAGTCACTAGCGTCCGACCCCGCAGCAGGGTCTGACCCCGGGGAGCGAATCGCAGGAGTCTCGCGACCATGTCTGACCCCGGGGTCTGACCCTAATTAGGTAGCATGTCCCTATTTTCCGATTGCGTCGTCGTGGGTGCGAGCTTCGCGGGACTCGCGAGCGCGCACGCACTGGCGCGCGCCGGGCTGCGCGTGACCGTGCTCGAGAAGAAGACCGACGCCGGCGCGAAGCTCCACACGACGGGCATCATCGTCAAAGACGCCGTCGACCAGATCGCGATGCTCGACGCGCTGCCCGCCGGCCTCGTGCGCCGCATCGCCGGCGTAAGGCTCTACGCACCGAATCTGCGCCACGTCGACCTCGCGGCGCCCGGCTACTACTTTCTCGCGACCGACACGCCGGGTGTGATGCGCTGGCTCGCGGCGGAGGCCGAGCGCGCCGGCGCGCACATCGCGTACGGCAGCGCGTTCAAGGACGTCACGCGCCTGCAAAGCGGGTTCGACGTGGGCGGGCACGGCACGACGCGCTTTCTGATCGGCGCCGACGGTCCGCGCTCGCGCGTCGCCCGCACGCTGGGCTTGGGCTCGAGCAGCCGCTTCCTCGCGGGCGTGGAGCACGAGTACGAGGGCGCCACGCTGGCCGAGCCCGACCAGCTGCACTGCTTCATCGATCGCAACATAGCGCCGGGCTACATCGGCTGGGTGCTCGCGGGCGTCGACGGCGTGCAGGCGGGGCTCGCACGCCGGCAGAGCGGCACACTGTTCAAGCCGGACGAGGCGATGGAGGCGTTCCTGCGCAAGATCGCGCCGGTCATCGACCTCACGCGCCTCGCGCCCACCGGCGTGCGCGCGGGCCTGATCCCGTGCGGCGGCGTCGTGCGGCCGGTCGCGACCTCACGCGCCTTGCTCGTGGGCGACGCCGCCGGGATGGTGTCGCCGGTCACGGCCGGCGGGATCCACACCGCGTTGAAGCACGGCCTCGCGGCGGGCCACGCCGTCGCGGACTTCCTGAGCGGCAAGGCCGAGGATCCGGCGACGTGGTTCGTGCGCTCCTATCCGCAGTTCCGGACGAAGCGCTTGCTGCGCTTCGCGTTCGACCGCTTGCAGATGGACTGGCCGTTCAACCTGCTGCTCGCCACACGCCCGATGCGCGCCGCGGCCGGTCTCATCTATTTCCACCACAAAGGGGTATTCGAGGCGACCGCGCCGAGCGACGCGCTCGGCGAAGCGCAGCGCAAGACGCTGTGAGGCGAGACGAGGGCCGAGTCTCAGGCGGCGCGACGGCGGCGCGCGGCGACGCCGCCGAACCCGGCCAAGCCGGACAGGAGCAGCGGCAGCGCCGCGGGCAGCGGCACCGGGTTCAGCGCGAGCGACGTGAGCCGCCAATAGCCGCTGTCGTTCGAGCCCGAAAACGGCGGGAAAAACGGCGTCACTTGGTTCGACGCCTGCGTGACGTTGGTCGGCGAACCGGCGGCATTCGAGATCAAGAAGGTCGTCGCCTGCGTGTTGCCCGGGAACACCCTGGAGCCCCGCAGATTGAAGCCCGTGATCAGGTAGAAACCGCTGACGCCCGGGCCGATGAAGCGGGGCGGCGCGACCTGCTGGCTCGTCATCCAAGCGTTCGGGCTGACGCTGATCTCGCTGTTGGCGAAGCTCAAGTCGCCGAGCGTAACGGAGGCGCCGTCGCTGAAGTTGTACGAGAACCCCGTGATCGCCGCCAGCGCGAGGGCGCTGCTCGGGTAGTTGGGGGTGGTGAACGTCTGGGTCGTTACAGAGTCGGGCAGGCTCAACGTGAGCGAGCCGGTCGGAACGGTGGGCGGGTTTTGCGCGGTGCTCGAAAAGCTCTCGATCCACTCGAACGTCGCGACCGTCGTCGCGCTGGCCTCGAGCGGCAGCGCGCCGATGGCGGCGCCCAGTGCACAGGCGGCGAGGACGAGCTTCCGCACTCCGAACGATCCGATGTTTCCGCGCATCCGCGAGGCTCCCTTGTTATCGTTCCGTTTCAGCCGGCGGGGCGAGCGTCGCCGCGCGGCTATACATAACGCCCAAGTCACGGTACCAACCGGGTATTGACGCAATGTGTACCTTTCTTGTTATTTGTGCGGCGCGCGGGCGCCGCACCGAGTAAACCGCACCGATGTCGATCGAGTTTCATCGCCGCATGCTTGCCGATCGCGTACGCCACGACGCGTTCCGGGCCGCGCTGCGCGCGGCCATCCGCCCGGGCTCGAGCACGGTGGCCGACATCGGCGCGGGCACCGGAGTGCTCGCGTTCTTCGCCCGCGAGCTCGGCGCACGCGAGGTTTGGCTCTACGATCCCGGGCCCGCCCTCGAGCTCGCGGCCGCGGTCGCCGAGCGCAACGGCATCGACGGGTTGAGCTTCGTGCCGGCGCGCTCGCTCGACGTCGACGATCCGCCGCCGGCCGACGTCGTGGTCGCCGAGGTGCTCGGCAACTTCGCCTACGAGGAGGACGTGCTCGAGACGCTGCGCGACGCGCGGCGGTTCCTGAAGCCGGGCGGCACTCTGATCCCGCACTCGATCACGCAGTGGTGTGCGCCGGTGACGAGCGACCGCTTCGACCGCGACCTCCGGAGCTGGCGCGACGTGGGCTTCGGCCTCGACTGGTCGCTCGCGGAGCACGTCACCCGCAACAACATGTACGTGTTTGCGATCGCTCCCGAGGATCTCCTCGACGCGCCGCCCAAGCCGTGGGACGCGCTAGAGTTCGCGGGGGAGATCGACAGCCGGCGCAAGGGCACCGTCGAGTGGCGGCTCGCAAAGGACGCGAACGTGCTCGGGTTCGCGTTGTGGTGGGAGTGCACGTTGTCACCCGGCGTCGTGCTGTCGACGAGCCCGTTCGCCCCGCGCACGCACTGGGAGCAGATCTATCTGCCGCTCCTCACGCCGCTCGCGGGTGCCGCGGGCGACGACGTCTCGCTCGAGGTGTCGAGCGAGACGGGCGGCGGCGAGAGCGGCATCGACGTGCGCTGGACCGCGGAGCAGCGGCGCGCGGGCCGCGTCGTCGTTCGCCAGTCGCTCGATCTCGGCGCCGGTTTCCTCGGCTGAGCGGACGCGCCTCAGCCCGCGCCGAACGCGGGATCGCTCGCGCTATCGTTGCCGTTCTCGAGGTGTCCGGCCGAGCGGCGTAGAAAAACCGGATCCGCGTCGGCCCGCACCGCGACGTCGTACCAGCCGAAGCTCGACTTGAGCGACAGCCGCTTCTCGAGCGCGCGGCCGCGGGGCAGCACGTCGAGGATCGCGTCCTTACCGTACGCGCTCTCGATCCGCACGCGACAGGCCTCGCGCGCCTGGTTGGTCACGCGCACGACCAGCGCGTAGTCGCGGACGTCGAGCCGCATGTCGACGTCGAGATCCACGCTCGGGTTGCGCTCGACCTTGCCGCGGAAGCGGCGCACGAAGCCGTTCGGCCCGAACACGGTGAGGTCGTACTTGCCTTGGCTCGCCCCGAGCGTCCAGGTATTCGCAAGCGACTTGCCCGCCTCGACGGTGAACGTCCACGGGCCCTCCGCGCCGTTGCCGGAGCGAACCTGGAAGCACGCGCCCGCCTTGCCCCTGTTCTTGAAGTCGAGCTCGAGCGCGCCGCCGCCTTGGGCGTTGGCCGTCGCCTCGACGTCGAGCTCGTACGGCAAGGCGCGCGCGTGCCGCAAACCCCGCTCCTGCTTCGGCAGCGACTGGTTCGCGGGCGGCTCCGGGACGTAGTCGGGATAGCGGTCGTGATTGAGCGGCACGTACGCCGAGGTGTCCGGCAGCTCGACCCGCGCGGCGTGCGGATTCGCGAAGTCGAACGCCGACGTCAGGTCGCCGCACACGGTGCGCCGCCACGCCGTGATGTTGGTCTCGACGAGGCCCTGGTGGTGCGGCCCGAAGCGGCGCTCCAGGAAGCGAATCAACGACGTGTGGTCGAAGACCTCCGAGCACACCCAACCGCCCTTGCTCCAGGGCGAGATGACGATCATCGGCACGCGGACTCCCAGGCCGTAGGGACCCGACGGATGATTCGGATCGCCCGCGTAGATCTCGTCGCGCGCGTCGACCGTCGAGGCGCCGTCGGCGGGCGAGCGCGGCGGCGTCGGCGGGACCACGTGGTCGAAGAAGCCGTCGTTCTCGTCGAACATCAGGAACAGCACGGTCTTGCTCCACACCTCGGGGTTCGACGTCAGCGCGTCGAGCACCTGAGAGACGTACCACGCGCCGAAGTTCGCGGGCCAGTTGCCGTGCTCGGAGAAAGCCTCCGGCGCAACGACCCACGACACTTGCGGCAGCCGGTCGTGGCGCACGTCCCTGCGCAAGTCGTCGAACAGCGCGTCGAACGGCGTAGCGGGCACCATGATGTTGGTGCCGCGCCGCGCCTTCTCGTACAGCGGCGTGCCCGGCTGCGCGTTCTGGTACTGATGGAAGTACAGCAGCGAGTTGTCGCCGTAGTTGCCGATGTACGGATCGCTCGTCCATCCCCAGAAGCCGTTCGCGTCGAGGCCGACGCCGCTGTCCTGGTAGATCTTCCACGAGATGCCCGCGCGCTCGAGCCGCTCGGGATAGGTCGACCAGTCGTAGCCCGCCTCCGCGTTGTTGATCACGGGTCCGCCGCCGAGGCCGTCGTTGCCCACCCAGCCGGTCCACATGTGATAGCGGTTGGGATCGGTGGCGCCCAAGAACGAGCAGTGGTAACCGTCGCAAATCGTGAACGCCTCGGCCAGCGCGTAGTGGAACGGGATGTCGCGCCGCGTGTAGTACGCCATGGTTTGCGCGGTCTTGTTCGGGATCCAGCGGTCGTACTTGCCGCCGTTCCAGGCGTCGTGCGTGTCCGTCCAGTCGTGTGCGGTGTCGACGAGGAATTGGTTGCCGAAGTCGTCGGCCGTGGGGTGGAACGGCAGCACGAAGCCGTCGCCGTCCGGCTGGTGCCAGACGGACCCGCCGGACGGCAACAGCGCCGGGTGCGGGTCGCCGAAGCCGCGCACGCCGCGCATCGCGCCGAAGTAGTGATCGAACGCGCGGTTCTCCTGCATGAGGAACACCACGTGCTTGACGTCGTCGATCGTGCCGCTACGCGTGAACGCCTCTATCGACGCCGCTTTCGCGACGCTGTCGACGAAGGTGGACGTGAGCGCGGTGCTGCTCAAGTACTTGAGGAACTGGCGGCGATCGACTGGCGTCATGATGTGCTCCTTGCTGGCTGCCGGACGAGCTCGGCGATCGTCGCAGCCTGGACCCGCGCTTTTGCAATCGCGTGACGGGTTTGTTTCCGCAACGCGCATGTCGATTTGGCGACGGCTGGATCGTCATAGGGATGACGAGGCTCGGAATCAGGGAGACCGCGATGCTTGCCAAATTCTTTGCCGATTGCCCCTCGAGCGCGATCGAGGACACCGACGACGTGCTGCTGGCGACGGCCAACCTCGCCCGCGCCGTGAACTTCTATGCGCGCGCGTTGGGCTTTCGTCTCGTCGACAACGCCGGCCGCGGGCGACCGCGTCGCGCCGTGATGCGCACGGGCCGGGTGGAGCTGACGCTCGCGGAGCGCGAAGCAGGCAAGGCCGCGAGCGGCGCACCCGGCCGCGCGAGCTTCGTCGTGGAGGACTTCGATGCCGCTCGCGAGCGTGTTTGGAATCTGGGGATCGCCGCCGCGCACGGCGGCGCCGAGCCTCATCCGCCGAGCAGCCCCCGCCGTTTCGTGATCCACGATCCCGATGGTCACGAGATCGAGGTCGTCGACAGACGCGCCCACTGACGCCCCGCGTCCCGGCTGCCTGCTCGCTTCGCGGCCGTGCTCGTCCGGCTTTGCGGCCGGCGCGCGTCCGCGTCATGATCCCCTCCGTGCGGTCCCGCACCGCGGACCGCGAGGGGGGAATTCATGTCGAATCGATGGACTGCATGGCTCGTCGTCGCGGCCGCGACGTTCGCCGCACCCGCGGCGCCCGCGCTAGCCCAAGCGCCACCGGCCGCCGCGCCGCCGACGTTGCCGCCGCTGTTTCTCAAAGAGGAGTGGCGGCAACGGACGGCGCCGCCGAACGCCGGTACCGATTTCGTGGCGGAGCAAGGCGTGTCTCAGGCCGCGGTCACGAATCCGGCGCTCGAGCTCAAGCTCTACGATCCGAACGCGGCGAGCGTGGCCGCGTATCGCGACAAGCCGCCGCCGCGCAGCATCGCTCGCGACTGGAGCGGCCCCGCCTGCATTCAGCTCGCGGGGCAGAACCAGAATCCGCCGCCGCAGCGCGTCGCGGCAGGCAACGCAACCGACCCGCCGAATCTCTGGACGGGCGTGTGCCAAACGCCGGTCGCTGCAACCTTGCGCGACAAGGCGAGCTACGTCGACCTCACCGGCCTCGCGCGGATCAAGTGGGTGACCCGCGTGTCGGGGTTCCACGTCGTGCGGCCGGTGGTGAAGCTCGCGGACGGGAATTGGTTCGTCGGCGACTACGGCGAAGGTGCGCCGTCGGCGAACTCGACGCTGTTCCTCGAGTCGGAGTTCGCCGTGTCGTCCGTGCGCTGGCTGCCGCTCGACATCTCGCGCATCGTGACGGTCGGGCAGACCTGGGCGCAGCCCGATCTCGGCAAGGTCGACGAGGTTGGCTTCGCCGATCTCGTGCCCGGCAGCGGCCACGGTTGGGGCGGGTTCGTGAACCTCGGCCGGATCGAGGTTTACGGCAAGACCGTCAAGCGCTGACTGTCGCCGCTGCGTGGCGCTCCGGCGGTGCCGGGCACGGGCGGTGTCGGCACCGCCTCAGGGATGCGCCGTGGGCTCGACCGCGCCGTTGCAGGTCGCCGGCAAACCGTTGCGCGACAGGAGCTCGTTCCACAACCGCGCGCGCTCCTCCGGCGCGAGCGCGCGCGCCCAGCTCCATGCCGCCGCGTAGTCGTAGTCGCCGCGCCAGCCGGACTCGCCCTGCACCCGATAGCCGGCGAAGTCTTTGCCCCAGACGTCCGCCCACACGAGATCCAAGATCAAGTAGAGCGTCCGATGCCCGTCGACGCCGTCGAGGCGCTCGGTGAGCTGCCACAGGTGACGATGGCCGAGCTCGTGAACGAGCGTGGACTCCTTGACGCTGCGTGGATAGCTCGCACGCAAGCCCATCGCGTGCTCGGGCCCGCCGGAATGACTGCCCTCGTCGCCGACGACGGCCGACACGTCGGCTTCGGGAAAGTGCAGACACGTTCGGGCCTCGAGCGAAGCCACGATGCGCTCGCCGTACTCGTCCCAGATCTCGCGATACTCCCGCACGGCGTAGCCGTACGCGGGTGACGCCGCCACGAAGTCGACGTGAGGTTGCGCGGCGGCCGCGGCCGCGCCCGCGCCGAAGCACGCGCATACGAGCGCGGCGCCCGCGCCAGTTCGCCCTCGTCCGCGCATCCGTCCTTCCTAGCCGCCGCGGGCGCGCTGCTCGTGCTGCCGGGCCGCGGGCGAGCCGTAGTCGCCAGCCGTTCGTGCCGCGGGCGCCGACCGGGCCACGACACGCAGCAGCACCGCGAACGCAACCGCCAGCAGCGGATCGGTGACCTCCGGCGACCGGCCGGGCAACCACTGCTGCGTCACCTCTATGGCCGTGAGCAGCAGCACGGCCGTCCCCGTCGCCGCCTTGAAGCTCCACCCCGCGCGCGTGCCGAGCCAGATCAACGCGGTGTACCAAAACGCCTTCTCGAAGAGCACGGTGTAGCCGAGCTCGAGATTGCCGGTGATCGAGTTGCGGAACGGCAGCCAACCGAACGCGGTCGGCGCCGCCGACCACGTGAACGGCTCGAGCCCCTGCAGCACGACGACCGTCACGGTAGCCGCGGCGAGCGCCGTCGCGCGGCGGCCGTCCTCGAGCCGCGCGAGCACCGCCGCGAGCGGAACGCAGAGCGGCAGCGCGATCAGCTCCGCGAGCGACAGGGCCTTGTCCACGATCACCAAGCGCCCGGCGATGACAAGACCTGCCGCGAGCGCGAGCGCGAGCCACGGATTCGCGCCCTTGACGCAGCGCCGCAGCGCGTGGTCGGCGACGAGCCAACCGACCACGTAGGAAAGGATCTGCAGCGGGCGTGTCTCGGGGCTCACGAACAGCGGCTTCAGCGCGTTCTTGTATTTCTGCCAGTCGATCGTGGGCACGAACGGCGCGAGTCGGAAGCAGAACCAAAAGAGCAGCACCACGAGCGCCGTCGGGTCGGCCGCCTGGCCGGGCGCCCCGGTGAGTCGCAGCGCGCCCGCGAAGCGGTCGAGCAGCAGGGCCGCGACGCCTCCCGCGAGCGTGCCCACGCCGTTGAGCAGCAGGTCGGTGAGGCTCGACACGCGTGACGGAGCGTACGCTTGCAGCACCTCGATGATGAACGACAGCCAGAGTCCGGTCGCGACCGAGGCGGCGAGCGCGAGGACGCGGCCGTAGCGCGCCCGGGCGAGCGGCACGAGACCGAGGCCGAGCGGCAGGTAGAGCAGCAGATTGGCGACGATGTCGCCTCGCGTCGTGCGGCGAAGC
This sequence comes from Gammaproteobacteria bacterium, assembly GCA_035644475.1. Taxonomy (GTDB): domain Bacteria; phylum Pseudomonadota; class Gammaproteobacteria; order Steroidobacterales; family Rariloculaceae; genus FEN-1219. The sequence continues at coordinate 15,289 of DASQOL010000226.1, forward strand.
GTGAGGCCGAGCGCGATCTTGAGCACGTCGCCCGCGTCGTGACTGAAATTGAACGGGAACAACGAACCGTAGACGATGAGGCACATGCTGCCGAGCGCGATCCACGCGGCGATCGGTTGCACGGGCGCCCGAACTGCGGGCGAGACTCGGTTCGACATGGCGGTAGCGTACCCGCCCCGCGTCCAGGTCTCCACGAGGACCGTTCAGCGTGGATTCGCGCGCTAGGTGCCGCCGTGCGCGCGCACGAACTCGAGCACCGGTTGCGACAGCGACCGGTCCTGCGTCCCCACGGCGTAGGTCTCCGAGATGTGCGAGTGGCCCTCGAGGTGCACGCGCTCGACGGGCTTGCCGGCGGCCGCGCGCGCGGCCGCGAGCTTGTTCGTCTCGGCCTGGAAATTGTCGGGGTCGAGCTCGGCGTCGGTGACGAGCAGCGGTACGGTCGTCTTCAAGAGACCCGGCAGCGATGAGCGCTCGGGATAGGTCGCGACGTCCTCGCCGTAGTAGACCTTCCAGATCGATACCTCTTTGCCGAGGTCGTAGAAGCCCGACGTGAGGATCGCGCCCGCGACGCCCGCGTCGCGGCCTTTGCTCGCCATGCTCGCGAGATAGTCGCCGACGTGCGCGGCGCCGGCCGAATGCCCCCAGAGGAAGATCTTGCGCGGGTCGCCGCCGTACTGCGCGATGTTGGTCTTGAGCCACGCAACGGCCGCGGCGAGATCCTCGATGCCCGACGGCCACGTGCTCTGCGGTGCAAGGCGGTAGCTC
>DASQOL010000227.1:0-5168 GCA_035644475.1 Gammaproteobacteria bacterium
ATGCCCGAAACGGTCCTGCGCGTCCGCGATCTTCGCAAAGCCTTCCAAGACGTCGTCGCCGTCAACGGCATCGATCTCGAGGTTCAGGCCGGCGAATGTTTCGGGTTGCTCGGCCCGAACGGCGCCGGCAAGACCACGACGATCGAAATCTGCGAGGGCCTCACGGCGCGCGACTCCGGCGAGCTCGAGGTGCTCGGCCTCAAATGGGAGGCCGACGGCGGCGCGTTGAAGCAGCGGCTTGCGCTCCCGAAGCCGATGGGGTCGTAGAGAGCGAGAACGGATGCGAGCCATCATCTTTCTTGCGCTGCTCGCTTCCCTCGGTACGGCGTGGGGACAGACCGCGCCGCAGCCGAGCCCATCGCCGCGCACCACGCGGGAGATCGCGCTTCCGAGCCCGGACACCGCCGCGGCACTCGGCCGCATCGAAGAGTATCTGTGGAACGAGACCCGCCTCGGCCCGCGGGTCACCGCGTTGCTCGCGCTCGTCGCCGCGCGCGAGATGAGCCTCGCGTACGAGTGGGCCCTGCGCGAGGACGCCGCGTCGCGGGCAGGCCTCGACCCCGCGGTCATCGACGCCGTGCGGCGCAACGCAGCGCTCTCGGGGCTTTCGCCGGACGACGCGCAGTTCATCGACTTCGGCCGGCAGCTCTTCCGTCAGCGTCGCGTCGAGAGCCGGTCGTTCGCCGCGCTCGTCTCGCGGTTCGGCCGCCAAGGGGCGTTCGACGCGATCATGCTGCTCGCCTACCCCGCTACGTCCGGCATGCTGCAACGTGCGGTGGATCTTAAGCCGCCGAACCCCGAGCCCCTGCGGCCGATGGCCGGTGTCGGCACGCCCGCGGGCCGGATCGGCGAGTTCGTGACCTTAGGCGATCGGCCGCCGCTGCCGAGCGACGTCGACGAAGACTCGTACTATCGATTGCCGTTGCTGCGGCGCCAGGAGCTCGATGCGCGCGGCCGCGACATCTTCGATCGAGTCGTCGGTGCCGATCACGACGCGGTACCCCGCGGGCCCGTCGGCATGACGTTCCTGAGCCCGGAGCTCGTGGATCCGGTCCAGCAGCTCAACACCGCGCTTCGGGAAAAGGGCGCGCTCGGAACACGGACGGCCGAGATCGTGATCGCGACGACGGGCCGCGAGATGAACAGCCAATATCAGTGGTTCGTGCACGGCGGCGGTGCCGCGCGCGCGGGCGCGGGCCAAGCGGTGCTCGACGCAATTCGCGACGACCGCGACGTGAAGGAGCTCGACGAGCGCGACGCCGTTGCGATCACCCTCGTGCGCGAGCTCTTCCGCGATGGGCGTGCTCGCCCCGAAACGTTCGCGGCCGCGGCGCGCCTGTTCGGCACTCGTGGCGCCGTGGAGATTGCGGCGCTGGCCGGCGATTACCTGACGATCACGACGGTGTACAACGCGCTCGGCATGCGTCTTCGCCCCGAGCAGGACGCGACGCTGCCGCATCGAGCCGGCGCGCCCGTAGGGGCGGAGTGGCAGTAGCGGCCGCGTCGATTGCACTCATATGGCCCGGGAGGCGCCGGCACCGTGTCTCCGCCGCTCAGCGCAGCCCGCGCGCCACGTGCTTCGCGAACCGATCGAGCGCTTCTGCGAGTTCTTTCGGACGTGACAGCTGCGGTGTGTGATCGGTGTCGATGTCGACCACGTCGGCGCATGCGTTCTCTTTACTCATACGCCGCTGCAACACCGGCGGGATAGCGCGGTCGCGCGTGCACACCACCGCATACTGAGGGATTCGATCGAGCACTCCTGCCGGCAAGGACACCGGCATCACGAACGGCGCCACCGGCTGCGGCTGCTGCCGCGCGATGGCGTCCGCCGCGACGTCGTCCGTGCAACACTCGTAGAGCGCTTGCCGCGAAGCGGCTGCCGACATCACTCCCACGGGCGGGTCGCCCGACACGGTGAGGTTTGCTTGCACTTGATCGCCCGCGCCCTCTGGGAGCTTCGTCAAGTCGAGCAGGCTTTGCCCATCCCTTGGGTTGAAGGCCGCTGCGTAGACGAGCGCTGCCACGCGCTCGGGACAACGCGCCGCGCCTTGCTTGGCAACGACCCCGCCCATGCTGCTGCCCACCACGATGGCCGGCTCGCGGCTCGTTGCCAGCACCTCGCACAAGCGCGCCGCATACGCGTCCAGCGTCACGTCGCGGGCGGGCGTGCGATCTTCGCCCAATCCCGGGAGATCGAACGCTTCACCCCTGTGGCCGAGCTCCTCGAGACTCTCGATGAGCGAATCCCAAATCCAGCCCCCCGAAAATGCGCCATGCACGAGCACGAATCTAGCCATGTGTCTCTCCAGGAGGTTTTATCGCGCGCCATTCTGTGCTCCGCGCGCGCGCTCGCGCAAACTGTCGCTGCGCATCGATCCCGAGCGATGAGCCCAGATTCGAGCGTTGCGCCGGCAAGGGTTCGGCGAGCAGAATCGAGCTGCCGATTTCTCGGACGAGACTCATGACCGCCACGGTCGCCAAGCCGAAACCTAGCTATCGATTATCGCGAGCGGAGCTGCGCCGGCGCTGGCAGCAGCTGGCCGCCGATCCTTTGGTAGCGGCGATTCCGTACAAAGTCGAGCTCAACGAGAAGGGTGCGATCGAGGTGAGTCCGCCGACCACTCGGCATGCGTTCTTACAGGCCTACGTGAGCCACGAGCTTCGGCTGCAGCGGCCCGACGGCACGACGTTCACGGAGTGCCCCGTGGAGACCGAGATCGGCGTGCGGGTCCCGGACGTCGTTTGGGCATCGCCCGAGTTCATGCGGCGCCACGGCGCGGAGAGCGAGTTTCGCGCCGGGCCGGACCTCTGCGTCGAGGTTTTGTCGCCGACGAATACGCGCGCCGAGATCGGCGAAAAAGTTGCGGCCTATCTCGGCGCCGGCGCACGCGAAGTCTGGGTCGTCGGTGAGGATGGTGTGCCGGACATCCACACGAGCGCCGGCCGCGTGCCGGCGAGCGCCCTTGGCTTCGACCTTCCGCGTCCGCCGAAGGCTTGATCGCGCTGCTGACGCCGCGACCCCGGCTCAGTGGGTCATCGAGTACATCGCAACGTTGACGCCGAGTCTTAGCGCGAGGTTCACGAGCTCACTGGGATAGCGCGGATCGTCGGCCCATTGCCACGCGTCCTGCACGTCGTTGTTGTAGGCGATCAGCACCATGAGCCGGCCGTGGTCGTCCTCGATGCCCTGCCAGCGCGGCGGACCGCGGCCCATGCGGCCGCCATAGAATGCCTCGCTCGCGTTCGGGATGGCGACCTTCGTCATCTCGGGCAAATCGAAAATCGTATGAAAGACCGGGTGCTCGTCGGTGAGATCGATAATCGGCCGATCCGGAAACACGCGCTTCATGCTCTCCGTGAACATGGCGTAGTTGCGGTCACCGAAAAAACTGTCGCAAAACAGAAAGCCGCCGCGCAGCAGGTGCTCGCGCAGTTTCGCCGCCTGCTCGTCGCTCAAATCCATGGAGAATGCGAGCCCGGCGACGAGGAACGGCCAATAGTGCACGTCGTCGCCGTCCTCGAGGTTCACGGGCTGCTCGACGGCGCGCACCTGAGTGCGCGTGAAGCGCCGCAGCATCTCGATCAGTGCGCGGTCGCCCTTTGGATAGTCGTCGGTCCAGCCTGTGCCGCCGTAGCGCCATTGCCCGCCCGTGCGAGCATCGGGGAACATCAAGTGGCCGGTGACGAGCTCGCCCGGCACCTGGTAATCCGGGGGCAGCGGCGCCTCGGCCGACTCGCCCTCGAAGCTCGGATAGACGCGAAACTCTTTTTGTGCGGCGACCGGTGATACAACGGCGATGACGCCGACAAAAGCCAGTGCACGAACGAGGGTGGATGAGCTGCGGTGCTTCGCGGTCACGTGCACACCATACACGGAGCCCGTGCGCTCGAACCACAGGTGCTCCGGCCCGCGCGTCGCGCTCGGCGGCGCTAGTCGAGCGCTCGCGTGAGCCAGTGCAGCACGTTGAGCGCGAATTGCTTGTCGTCGTTGCCGGGCACGTTCATGCCGAACGGGAACGGAGCCTGCCCCGGCAGCTTGGCGATCTGCGCTGAGAGCATGGCCGCTTCGCCGAGCACCACGACGCGGCCCGCACCGAACGGCATCGCCAACCCCTGTGCGCGCGTCCCGCGATAGCGAACGAGTCCGCAGCTACGATCGCTGCCCTGTCGCTGGCGAGAGCGCGTCGTTTGACCGACTGTATCCACATGGATACACTACGCGAGTGTATCGGCTTCAACAAACTGACGCTTTCGAAAAGTGGCTGGCTGGGCTGGACGACCGGAAGTCGAAAGCGAGGATCCTCGCGAGGCTCGATTCGGTCAGGTTCGGAAATCTGGGTGATTGGAAGGCCGTCGGTGGTGCGCTGCGCGAGCTGCGCGTTCACGCCGGTCCGGGATATCGGCTCTATTTCGTGCAACGGCACAGTACGCTGATTCTCCTGCTTTGCGGCGGATCGAAGTCCACTCAGGCGCGAGACATCGAACGCGCCAAACGTCTACTGAAAGAGATCGAGGGTTAGACCTATGGCCAAAGTGAAAGTGAAGGAATTCGACGCGAGTGCTTTTCTCGATAACGAGGAAGTGATCGCCGAATATTTGACGGCCGCCCTCGAGGATGAGAATCCCGAGGTTTTCTTGGCGGCTGTGGGCAACGTGGCAAAAGCACGCGGCATGAGTGCGATTGCCGAGAGCACGGGGTTAGGGCGCGAGAGTCTCTACAAGGCGATGGCTCCCGGCGCTAAGCCTCGCTATGACACGGTATTGAAAGTTCTGCAGAGCTTGGGCGTCAAACTCACTGTGTCGGTGGCCTAGTCAGGCTGACTGGTCGCCGCGCTCGGTGAGCGCGAGTCGTCTCCTCGGCACGGCCGGACGGCTCACGTAGCGGCAGAGCCGCTCGAGCTTGCCCGATCTGACGCGGTCTCCATCCATGCGATTCCCACGCTCGCGTGGAACCGCATCGATTGCACTCATACGCCTTGCCGGTCATGATTTCCGCCTCACCCCGAAACATGCGCAGCCGCGCAACCGGCTGCGACGGAAACCTTCACGTCCATGCCCGAAACGGTCCTGCGCGTCCGCGATCTTCGCAAAGCCTTCCAAGACGTCGTCGCCGTCAACGGCATCGATCTCGAGGTTCAGGCCGGCGAATGTTTCGGGTTGCTCGG
>DASQOL010000228.1:0-7467 GCA_035644475.1 Gammaproteobacteria bacterium
GAAGCTGCAGGCGGGCCTCGAGCAGGCCGGTTTCGTCGCGCTCGGCTTCACCGAAGGCGGATTCGCGAATCTGCTGTCGAACGAGCCCATCCGCGGCGTCGACGACATGAAGCGCAAGAAGGTGTGGGTGCCCGAGGGCGATCAGATCAGCTTTCTCGCGATGGAGTCGCTCGGCCTGTCGCCGGTGGTGCTGCCCGTCACCGACGTGCTCACCGGCCTCCAGACGGGACTCATCGAGATCACGTTCGCGTCGCCGGTGGCCGCGCTCGTGCTGCAGTGGCAAACCCGCGTGAAATATCGCACCGAACTGCCCCTTTCCTATTCCTTCGGCATTTTCGCGATCGAGAAGGGCGCGTTCAATGCGCTCACGCCCGACGATCAAAAGGTCGTCCGTGAGGTGATGACGCGAGTCATGGGCGGCTTGGACCGCGCGGCGCGCGACGACGACAAGCGGGCGGCCGAGGTGCTCGCGAGCGCCGGCGTCAAGACGGTGTCCGTCGACCGGGCAAACGTCGAAGGTTGGCGCCGCACAGTCGAGGCACTCTACCCGCAGATTCGGGAACGGCCGGATTTCGACAAGCCGATGTTCGACGAGCTCATGAGCACGCTCGCCGACTATCGAAAGTCGCATCCCGAGGCCGCGTCGGGCGCCCGCTAAGAATCCCGCCCTTGAGCGAGGAGCCGCACCGGTCCTGGCTAGAACGTGTCGCGGCTCTCGGCCGCGCCGTCGAGACCACGCTGCTCGCGGTGCTGCTCGGCGGGTTGATTCTGTTCGCGAGCGCGCAGATCTTGCTCCGCAACTTCTTCTCGATCGGTGTGAACTGGGGCGACGGCCTGGTCCGGCTTGCGGTCTTCTGGCTCGCTCTGATTGGTGCGCTCGCGGCGAGCCGCGATGATCGGCACATCACGATGGGGGCGTTCACGCGCTGGTTGCCAGCGGGCGTGCAGCGGGCGGCGGAGGTGCTGGCGCACTCGTTTGCCGGCATCGTTTGCGGGACGTTCGCGTGGCTCGCCGCGAGGTTCGTGGGCCAAACGCGCGAGTTCGGCGACACGCTGCTGAACGGCGTGCCTGCGTGGTGGTTGCAAGCCATCCTGCCCTTCGTGTTCGCGTTGATAGCGTACCGCTACTTCACGCGTGCCGTAAGGCGCCTGCAAGGCCGCTGACATGGCGTTGCTCGTGTTTCTCGCGCTCCTGATTGTGACGTTGGTCGGCGCGCCGCTGTTCACCGTGATCGGCGGCAGCGCGATGATCGGCTTTCACCGCGAAGGCTTCGACCTCTCGGTCGTCGAGAACTTTTTCGGGCTCGCCGAGTCGTCGGTGCTCGTTTCAATCCCGCTATTCACTTTCGCCGGATTCCTTCTGAGCGCCGGGCAGGCGCCGAAGCGCCTCGTGAGCCTGTCGCAAGCCTTGCTCGGCTGGCTGCCGGGCGGGCTCGCGATGATCTCGCTCGTGACCTGTGCCCTCTTCACGGCGTTCACCGGAGCGTCGGGCGTCACGATCATCGCGCTCGGCGCGTTGCTCTACCCCGCGCTCGCGCAAGCCGGCTATGACGAGAGATTCAACCTGGGGCTGATCACCGCGTCGGGAAGCCTCGGACTGCTGTTCGCGCCATCCTTGCCACTGATTCTCTACGGCGTCGTGGCGAAGGCTCCGATCGACGACTTGTTTGTCGCGGGGGCGCTCCCCGGCCTCCTGATACTCGTGTTGCTGTGCGTCTACAGCTACACGCGCAGCCGGAACCTTCCGGGGAATCACCGCAAAGCGTCGTTCGCGGAGGTCCGTAGGGCGCTCCTTGAAGCGCGTTGGGATCTGCCGCTGCCGATCATCGTGCTCGGGGGGATCTACAGCGGCTACTTCGCAGTTTCGGAGGCCGCCGCGGTGACGGCGCTCTATGTGCTGATTGTGGAGATGTTCATTCTGCGCGACGTACGCTGGTCGGCGCTCCCGGGGATCATGCGAGAATCGATGGTGCTCGTGGGCGCCATCTTCATGATCCTCGGCATGTCGCTCGCATCGACGAACTACATGATCGACACCGGCGTGCCGCAGAAGCTGTTCGCGGCCGTGAGCCCGTATATCGCGGGGCCAAACAGCTTCATGGTCGTGCTGCTCGTGTTTCTGCTGATCCTCGGCACGATTCTCGACATCTTCTCGGCCACTGTACTGGTGGTGCCGCTGTTGCTGCCGATCGCGGACCGATACGGTGTCAACCCAATCCATCTCGGGATCGTGTTCCTCGCGGCAATGGAGCTTGGCTACCTCACGCCGCCGGTGGGCCTGAATTTGTTCATCGCGAGCCACCGCTTCAAGAAGGACATCAGCGAGATCTATCTGGCCACGCAGCCCTTTCTGATCGTGTCGCTGATCGCGGTCATCATCATTGCTTTTTGGCCGGGTTTGTCTTTAATGCTACTGAACTAGCGGTGCCTTTCAACGGGACGGACTCATGGACAATAGACGCGGAGTCGTAATGCGCACGCTGGCCGCCATTTGGCGCGGCCTCGATAGGGTGCGCAGGCTGCTTCATTTGATTCTGCTGCTCGGCATATTCCTCGTGTTGATCGCCGGCCTGTTCGGCGAGCGCATCTCCGTGCCGGGCGCGGCGGCACTCGTGATCGCGCCGCAAGGCGCGCTCGTAGACCAGCTGTCCGGCGACCCGTTCGAGCGCGCGCTCGCGAAGGCCCGTGGCACTCCGCTCCAGGAGACCCTGCTGCGCGACGTCGTCGACGCTCTGCGCGCGGCGCGCGACGATCGCCGAATCAAGGGCGTCGTTCTGCAGCTCGACGGGCTCTCGGGCGCCGGTTTGAGCAAGCTCCAGGAGCTCGCGGCGGAGATCGCCGCGTTCAAGAAGAGCGGCAAACCGGTCACCGCGATCGGCGACGGCTTCACCCGCGATCAGTACTATCTCGCGGCGCAGGCGGACAAGATCTACATGCATCCGATGGGAATGGTGCTCGTCGACGGCTACTCGCGGTTCCTTCCTTACTACAAATCGTTCCTCGATAAGGTCTTCGTCGACTACAACCACTGGACCGTCGGCGAGTACAAGTCGTTCGTCGAGCCGGCGACCCGGAACGACATGTCGCCCGAGGATCAAGAGGCGAGCCGCACCTTCCTGGTGGCGCTCTGGAATGCGTATCAGGCCGACGTGACGACGGCGCGGCACTTGTCCGGCACGGCGTTGCAGCATTATGCCGACGACATCGGCGAGCTCTTGGCGGAGGCCGGCGGCGACACCGCCAAGCTCGCGCTGAGCTACGGGCTCGTCGACGAGCTGCTGCCCCGCGACACGATGCGCGAGCGGATTCGCACCTCGATCGGCGAGGACGAGGGCGACGCGCCGCGGGGTGACTACACCGGCATCGACTTCGAGGACTACGTCGCGGCCGTCCGCGCGGCGGCGGCGCCGGTCCGCGGCAGCAAGGTCGGAGTCGTCGTGGCGTCGGGCACGATTCTCGACGGCCGGCAGCCGCCGGGCTCGATCGGCGGCGACTCGCTGGCGGAGCTGATCCGGCAGGTCGCCGACGACGACCAGGTGAAGGCGCTAGTGCTGCGCGTCGATTCGGGCGGCGGCAGCGCGTTCGCGTCCGACGTGATCTTGCGCGAGCTCCAAGTGTTCCAGCAAAGCAACCGGCCGGTCGTCGTGTCGATGGGCAGCGTCGCCGCGTCCGGCGGCTATTGGATCTCGATGGGCGCGAACGAGATCTGGGCGAGCCCGACCACCTTGACCGGCTCGATCGGGGTGGGCGCGACGATCCCGACGTTCCAACGTCTGCTCGACAAAGTCGGCGTGCACGTCGACGGGATAGGCACGACCGAGCTCGCGGGCGGGTTCGACACGACGCGGGGCTTGAGCGACGAGGTCAAGAACCTGATCCAGCAATCGGTGGGCAACACCTACAAGCAGTTCATCGGCCAGGTCGCCGAATATCGCAAGCGGCCGGTGGAAGATGTCGACCGCGCGGCCCGCGGGCGCGTCTGGGCCGGTACGGACGCGCTCGAGCGCGGGCTCGTCGACCGGCTCGGCGGGCTGCCGGAGGCCCTCGAGTCCGCGGCGCAGCTTGCGGGGCTCGAGTCCGGGAGCTATCGGGTCGAGTACTTCGAGCAGCAGCTGGGGCTTCCGGAGCGCTTGGCGTTGGCGCTCACGGCGAAGGCAGGGCCGGCGGTTCGTGCGCTCGCGGGCGAGAGCGAGTGGCACGCCCGGGTGTCGCGCTGGCTCGAGACGGCGATGGAGCCGCTCGCGTTCATGGAGCGGTTCAACGATCCGCGCGGCGTCTACGTGTACTGCTTCTGCGACACGCGCTGAGCGGCTGCCATGAAAGTCGACAACGTCCGCGTCGATGACGCCGAGGACGGGCTGCGCATCGATCGTTGGCTCTGGTGCGCCCGCTTCTTCAAGACCAGATCGCTCGCGGCGCAAGCGGTGCGCGGCGGCCACGTGCGGCTGAACGGCCAGCGCGTGAAGGTCGCGCACGCGGTCAAAGTCGGCGATGCGCTCACGATCGTGCTCGGCGAGGACCTGGAGCGCGACGTCACGATCGACGCGATCCCCGCGCGGCGCGGCCCCGCGCCGGAAGCCGTTGCTTGCTATACGGAAACGGCCGAGTCTCTCGAGCGACGGCGACTCGCGGCGGAGCGCCGCGCTCTGGCCCCCGTGTTTGGCCCCCCAACCGAGGGCCGGCCCGACAAACGAACGCGGCGGCTGTTGCTGCGCGCGCGCCAGCGCGGCGTCAGCTCCTAGCAGTCACCTGCGCGGGATTCTTCGGATAGTCGAGATACGAGAGCCGCCCTCGCATCCGCGCCGCGGCGCTCCAGGTCGAGGCCGCGACGTCGATGCCGACGACGCCGGCCGTCGGAAGATTGTCGAGCGCGAGCCCCGGTAGGAGCTCGTTCACGAGCTCCGTAAACCCGGGATTGTGACCCACCAGCAGCAGGCAATCGTGCGCGTCGTCCTGCGCCGCGACGACGCCGCGGATCTCGTCGGGCGACGCCAAGTAGAGCTCCGGCACCGTGCGAGTCCGTTCTTGGCCGAGACCGAGAGCGCGGCCTACGATCTCGGCCGTTCGCAATGCGCGCCGGGCGGGGCTCGTCAGCAGCAACGTCGGTCGCGCTCCGCGAGCCTCGAGGCGCTCGCCCATGCGCGGCGCATCGCGCTCGCCGCGCTCCGCGAGCGGCCGGTCGGCGTCGTCGAGCGTCGCATTCTTCCGGCTCGACTTTGCGTGACGTAGCAGGATCAGGTGCTTCATACGCTCGCTCGAGATATCACATCAATCCCGCCTCGAGACGCGCTTCCTCCGACATCATCTCCCGATTCCAGGGTGGGTCGAAGACGAGCTCGACGTCGGCGCGCTCGACGGTCGGGATGATCTCGACCTTCTCGCGCACGTCCTGCGCGAGGATTTCGCCCATGCCGCAGCCCGGCGCGGTCAAAGTCATCTGGATCTTTACGAGGCGCCCGCCGCCCGGAGCGCGCTCGATCTTGCACTCGTACACGAGACCGAGCTCGACGATGTTGATCGGGATCTCGGGGTCGTAGCAGGTGCGCAGCTGCTGCCACACGGCGGCCTCGATGTCGGCCTCGGTGGCGTCGTCCTCTACGTCGGGTACGGCGAGAGGCTCCTTGCCGATGGCGTCGCCGTCGCGTCCCGAGATCCGGAACAGATTCCCCTCGATGTAGACGGTGAAGCTGCCGCCGAGCGCCTGGGTCATGAAGCCGCTGCTGCCGGCCGGCAGGGTGACCTTGTCGCCGGCGGGGATCAATACCGCCTCGCAGTCGCGCACGAAGGTCACCGGTTCGTTCTGCGTGTACATCGAGCTATTCCGTGCTGACCTTCGCGCCAGCGCCGTCGAGGGCCGCCTTGAGCGCGTGCCAGCCGAGGCTCGCGCACTTCACCCGCGTCGGGTACTCGCGCACGCCTGCGAGCGCCGCGAGCTTGTCGAGCTCTTCCGGCGACGCTGTGGCCCCTCCGGTCAAGAGGTCGTGCACCTTGTCGAAGAGCGCGAGCGATGCTTCCACGGTGGCGCCCTTGACGCGCTCGGTCATCAGCGACGACGACGCCACGGAGATCGCGCAGCCCGAGCCCTTGAACTTGACGTCTTGCACCTTGCCGTCCGCGAGCTTCAAGTAGAGCGTCATCTTGTCGCCGCAGAGCGGGTTCACGCCTTCGATCACGCGGTCGGCGTCGGCGAGCTCGCCGAAGTTGCGCGGCCGGCGGTTGTGATCGAGGATCACCTCGCGGTACAGGTCCTGCAGCTCATCCACGAAAGATCTCCAGCGCTCGGCGCAGGCCCGCGATCAGGCGGTCCACGTCGGTGCGATTGTTGTAGAGCGCGAACGACGCGCGTGCCGTTGCGGGCACCTGGAATCGCTCCATCACCGGCATCGCGCAGTGATGCCCCGTGCGGATCGCGACGCCTTCGCGATCGACGACGGTGCCCAAGTCGTGCGGATGAATGCCGTCGATCACGAACGACAGCACTCCGGCCTTGCGTGCGGCCGTGCCGATCACGCGCGCTCCAGGCAGCTCGAGCACGCGCGCCGTGGCGTAGTCGAGCAGGTCGTGCTCGTGGGCGGCCAGGGCGGCGAAGTCGATTGCGTCGAGGTAGTCGACAGCCGCGCCGAGCCCCACGACGCCCGTGATGTTCGGCGTGCCGGCTTCGAACTTGTAGGGCAGGGCGTTGTACGTCGTGCCCTCGAAGCGCACGGTGAGGATCATATCGCCGCCGCCTTGGTAGGGCGGCATCGCGTCGAGCAGGGCGCGTTTGCCGTAGAGCACGCCGACCCCCGTGGGTCCGAACATCTTGTGCGCCGAGAACGCATAGAAGTCGCAGTCAAGCGCGCGAACGTCGACCCGCATGTGCGGAACGGCCTGCGCGCCGTCCACGAGCACTACCGCGCCGGCGCGGTGGGCCGCCGCGACCAGATCCACCACGGGATTCACCGTGCCGAGCGCGTTCGAGACATGCGCGAATGCGACTATCTTGGTGCGCGGGCCGAGCAAGGAGTGAAACGCGTCGAGGTCGAGCTCGCCGCTGTCCGTAATTGGCGCGACCGCGAGACGGGCGCCCGTCTGCTCGCAGATCAGCTGCCACGGCACGATGTTCGAGTGGTGCTCCATCCAGGTGATCAGCACTTCGTCGCCGCGTCCGAGGCGCTGGCGGCCGAGACTCGCGGCGACGAGGTTGATCGACTCCGTGGTGCCGCGGGTGAAGACGATCTCCTCGACCGCGGCCGCGTTGACGAACTGCCTGACCTTGCCGCGCGCGCCCTCGTAGGCGGCCGTGGATCGCTCGCTCAACTGGTGCACGCCGCGGTGGACGTTGGCGTGGTTCGAGCGTTGCTGCGTGGCGATCGCGTCGAGAACGGAGCGCGGCGCCTGCGACGACGCGGCGTTGTCGAGGTAGGCGAGCGGCTTGCCGTGCACGGTCTGGTGCAGCGCGGGGAAGTCCGCGCGCAGCGCCGCGAT
>DASQOL010000229.1:0-5081 GCA_035644475.1 Gammaproteobacteria bacterium
TGTCCGGGTGAGCTTCGACGCGGTCCTGTTCGACCTCGACGGCACGCTCGTGGACACGGCCCCCGACCTCGTCGCCGTCCTGAACGCGCTGCTGATCGAGCAAGGCCGGGTGCGGATGCCGTACGCCGTCGCGCGCAACGAAGTGTCGAACGGCGCCGCCGGCCTCTTGCGGCTCGGGTTCGGCGGGCTCGAGCCGGGCGAGCAGCTCGAGGCGTTGCGCCGCCGGTTCCTCGAGCTCTATGCCCGCCACGTCTGCGTGAGGTCCAAGCTGTTCATCGAGATCGCGGCCATTCGCGAGGCCTTGCCCGATGTCCGCTGGGGCATCGTCACGAACAAACCGGGCGCTCTCACCCGCGCCCTGCTGGCAGGCCTCGGGATCGCAGCCGAGCCCGGCTGCGTCATCGGCGGCGACCGGTTGCCGCAGCGCAAGCCGGACCCCGCGCCGCTGCGGCTCGCCGCCGACGAGATCGGCGTCGCGGCGCAACGCTGCGTGTACATCGGCGACGCTCCGCGCGACATCGAAGCCGGCAAGGCCGCGGGCATGGGCACGATTGCGGCGGCCTACGGCTACATTCGGCCGCGCGACGACGTGGGGGCCTGGGGCGCGGACGTCGTGCTGCGCCGCCCAACGGATCTCGCCGGGGCGTGGCAAGCCGTGCGCGCGAGACGCCCGTGAGCGCGCTCGCTCTTTATTGTCTCGGCGCGGGAGCCATCGGCCTCCTGATCGGCTGGCTGATCGGCGCTTGGCGCGCCGGCGAATTGCGGCACGAGCTCGCGGTGCGGGAGGCCGAGCTTCGCCAGCGGACGAGCCTCGACGTGGAGCGCGAGCGTGCGCTCGAGCTCGCGAGCGAGCGGCTCGGCTCCGCCTTCGGCGAGCTCGCCGATCGGCAGTTCCGGAGCCATACGGAGACGTTCCTCAAGCTCGCCCGCGAGAGCTTGAGCGTGCAGCAGGAACGCGCGAAGGGTGACCTCGCGGCGCGCGAGCAAGCGATCGACGGGCTCGTGCGGCCGATCCGCGACGCGCTCTTGCGCGCCGAGACCCAGATGCGGGAGCTCGACCAGTCGAGCCGCGCCACACACGGCAGCATCAGCAACCAGCTCGGCCTCCTCGCCGCGAGCCAACACACGCTGAGCGTCGAAACGCGCAACCTCGTGAACGCGCTGCGTCGTCCGGAGGTGCGCGGCCAGTGGGGCGAGATCACGCTGCGCCGTCTGGTCGAGCTCGCGGGCATGGTCGAGCACTGCGATTTCGTCACACAGAGCCATCAGCCGACGGACACGGGCGCGATTCGTCCCGACATGGTGATCTATCTGCCGGAAGGCCGCGTGCTCGTCGTCGACGTGAAGACGCCGCTCGACGCGTACCTCGAGGCGACGGAGGCTTCGGGCGACGCCGAGCGACGCGCAGCCCTCGAGCGACACGCGGCGATCGTCGCCGGTCGCATACGCGAGCTTGCGAGCAAGGCGTACTGGAACCAATTCGATAAGAGCCCGGAGTTCGTGATCCTGTTCATTCCGGGCGACCAGTTCCTGAGCGCGGCGCTTGCCGAACGGCCCGAGCTGCTCGACGAGGCGCTGCGCCAGAACATCATCCTCGCGACGCCGACCAGCTTGGTCGCGTTGCTCAAGGCCGTCGCCTACGGTTGGCAGCAAGTCTCGCTCGCGGCGAACGCTGCGGAGATCCGGGGTCTCGCCGTGCAGCTCTACGAGCGTCTCGCGACGTTCACGACCCATCTCGGCGACCTCGGCAAGGCGCTCGGCGACGGCGTCAAGGCTTTCAACCGCAGCGTCGGCTCGCTCGAGCGCATGGTGCTGCCGAGCGCGCGGCGATTCACCGATCTCGGAGTGAAGCCTCGCCAGCCCCTCGCGCCGTTGAAAGAAGTAGAAGAGATGCCGCGCGACATCGCGGCGGACGCTGCGGCCGGGGACACCGCCTCGTCGCAGCCGATCGACGACTCCCGTCCAATCGAAGGCCCGGGCCCGATTGAAGACGCACGGCGGCTGGACGGATGACGCTCGCCGAGAAACCGTGGCAGGACTACGCGCCCTCGCCCGACGAGCTCGCGGGCCGCGTAATCCTGGTCACCGGCGCGACCGCCGGCATCGGCCGGGCCGTCGCGCGCGCGCTCGTAGCCCACGGCGCCACCGTGCTGCTGCACGGCCGCAACGCCGAGTTGCTCGAGACCCTCTACCAGGAGCTCAAGACGATTGGACCGGAGCCCGCGGTCGCGCAGCTCGACTTCGAGCGCGCGCAAGGGCCCGAATACCAAGCGCTCACGTCGGAGATCGAGGCGCGCTACGGGCGGCTCGACGGGTTGCTGCACAACGCCGGGATCCTCGGCGATCGGACCCCGATCGACCACTACGACATCGCGCTCTGGCAGCGTGTGCTGCACGTCAACCTCACCGCGCCCTTCGTCCTGACCCGCTGCCTGTTGCCTCTGCTCCGCCAGTCCGCGGACGCCTCGGTCCTGTTCACGTCGAGCGGCGTCGGTAACGTCGGGCGCGCGTACTGGGGGGCCTACAGCGTCTCGAAGTTCGGCACGGAGGGCCTCGCGCAAGTGCTCGGCGACGAGCTCGAGACGACGCCGGTCCGCGTCAACTGCATCAATCCCGGCTCGACGCGCACGCGGCTGCGCGCCCGCGCCTACCCCGCCGAGAACCCGGCGACGCTGCCGGCGCCCGAGGCTCTGGTCGTGCCGTACCTGTTCTTGCTTGGGCCCGCGAGCCGCGGCATCACGCGCCGGCGTTTCGACGCGCAGGCCGGCGGTTCCCGTTTCTAGCACGACCGCCATGGATGGCGGGAGTGCCGCAATCGCAGGACGCTATTTGCGGCCCGCCGCCTCTGCATCCGCGAGCGCGCTCGCGAGCAGCGCCTCGCGCCCGCGAGGGTTTGGCACGCCGTAGATCGCCGCGAGGTCCTGCAATCGCAGGTAGTCGGGATGATGGATCTCGACGATCGAGGCGTACTGGAACGCGGCGCCGTCCTTCGCAATTTCGAGAACGTACGCGTCGAGCGCGAGCGGCGTGCCCGCCGCGACTCGCATCAACTCGGCGACCCGCGGCGACGCGTCCGTCTCGCCATAGTAGAGATGAGTTTTCGTAACGCGCCAGCCATGGGCCGCGAACACGGCGCCGATCGAGCCGCCGGCGACGATCTCGCGATGCTCCGCCGCGAACGCCGCCGCGACGTCGTCGGGGTAGCGCGTCACGGCGAACGTGCGGCAGGTCTGCTGCTCGGCGTCGCCCGCCGCGGACCGCGTCCTGTTGAACAGATTCGCGACGCGCAGCCGCGCGTCGCTGTGCAGCACGGCGATCCCGTAACTGCCGAACTTCTGCTCGATTCGCTCGCTGTTGAGCAGCTCGCGAGCGGGCGGCTGGCTGGGCTGGGCGTGCGCGGCGACCGTTAGGCCGAGCGCCAACCAACCGAGCAGGTAGACGACGGTCCGGGGTTGCTTTCGCGGTGGGAATCCGAGCATGGCGGGCTGCTTATTGTTTGGAGTTGCGGTATATACTACGGCGGCTTGGTAACCGTTCATCGAGCCTGAGGGGCCGCGTGCCCAGATTCCTCCTTAAACGGTGCTAAACGTTTCTGACAAAAGAGCCTGGGAGGGTTCGTGGGCAAGAAGTTGTATGTAGGCAATCTGCCTTTCTCCGCTACTGAAGAAGACATCTCCGCCAAGTTCTCGGCTTGCGGCACCGTCGAGTCCGCCAAGCTCATCACCGATCGCGACACCGGGCGCAGCAAAGGCTTCGGTTTCGTCGAGATGAGCAATGACTCGGAAGCGCAAGCCGCAATCGAGAAGCTCAACGGCCAGGACTACGGCGGCCGTCCGATGACGGTGAACGAGGCTCGGCCGCAGAAGAAGCGCAACGGTCCGGGCGGCGGTGGCGGTGGTGGTTATGGCGGCGGCGGCGGTGGCGGCGGCTACGGCGGTGGCGGCGGCGGTGGCCGTGGCGGCTACGGCGGCGGCGGTGGTGGTGGGTACGGCGGCGGCAACCGACGCTAGCCCGACTCACGCTCGCGATCCCGAATAATCCCTAGTGCTCGCCCGCGCGGCTCGAACCCCGCGCCCAATCGAGTCTTGATGGCGACGCGGACGCAGGTCGATGCGTCGGCGTGCCCGCTCCTGGCGGCCGGCCGTTCGTGGCGGCGGCGATACCCTTGCGCTACAGTTCCGCTCGACGCCGCCGCTCGATTCGGCGTCGGACGTTCGGTCAAGAACAGCGGAGACAGATCAATGTTGCGCGTGCTCGAAGTCGCGTTCGCTAGGATTCTCGCCGCCGCGGCCGTCACCCTCGCGCTCGCTCCGGCGCTCGCCGGCGATGCGCCGACGGCTGCGGAGCTCCTCGACCGGGCCGCAATCCAGAATCTCGTGGTGAAGTACGCGATCGCGCTGGATACGCTCGACGCGGACATGTACGCGAGCGTGTTCGCCGAGGACGCCGAGTTCACGTTCGGCGGCAACACCTACAAGGGCCGCGCCGAGATCCGCAAGATCGTCACCGGCTTGCAAGAGCGCAACGCGAAGCAGCCGGCCGACGCGCCGAAGATGTACCACGCGCTGTCGAACACCTACGTCGAGTTCGTCAACGACCACGAGGCGCGTCATCGCTCCTATTGGCAGACGATCCGCGGCCCGTCGAGCGGCCCGTTCACCGTGGGCGCGATGGGTCGGTACGAGGACACGCTCGTCAAACGCAACGGCGAGTGGCTGATCCAGAAGCGTCAGATCGTTCAGTAGACCAGTGTCTCGCTGTGGCATCGCGTGCGCGACGCGACGCTGCAATCCGCGCGCCTGTCGTGAAAATCGCAGCGCGTCCGCAGCTGTCGCGTGTTGTTACAAAATCGGTCGCAAACCCGCGCTAAGACCACGCCGAGCTTGACAAAGGGCCGGTTTGGTTCAAGCTACGGAAGCTAATTGCCGCGCTGCATGCTGCTGCAACTAGACAGAGCGCCAAGAAGAAACAACCACGAGCGGCCGATCAGCACGAGCGCCGGATGGCTAGTATCGATCCAGATCATTGGTTGCGCCCTATTTCCGGGGACTCTCCGGCTGGGGAAAACCTCGAGTACGACG
>DASQOL010000230.1:0-18133 GCA_035644475.1 Gammaproteobacteria bacterium
ACTCGAACGAGCCGCGTCGCGTCGTGTCGCCGCTCGACGGGATTCGCGCGAAGGGTGTTAGGGTCGTGACGGCCCAGGGCGTGGCGATCACCGAGAACGACGACTGGTGGGCCGACGAGGTCAAGCTCGCCGATCCCGCGAAGAACCGCGAGCTGATCGCCGCGGCCGTCGAGGTGGCGCGCGGCGCCGACGCGATCGTGCTCGCGATCGGCGACACCGAGCAGACGAGCCGCGAGGGCTGGGCCGACAATCACCTCGGCGACCGTGACAGCTTGGATTTGGTCGGCCAGCAAAACGAGCTCGCCGACGCGCTGTTCGCTCTCGGCAAACCGGTCGTAGTCGTGCTGATCAACGGCCGCCCGCTCTCCGCGGTGAACGTGGCGGTGAAGGCCAATGCGCTCGTCGAGGCGTGGTATCTCGGCCAGGAGGGCGGCACCGCGCTCGCCGATGTGCTGTTCGGCGACGCGAATCCCGGCGGCAAGCTGCCGGTTACGATCGCGCGCTCGGTGGGGCAGCTGCCGATGTTCTACAACGCGAAGCCGAGCGCGCGGCGGGGGTATTTGTTCGACACGACGGCGCCTCTCTATCCGTTCGGCCATGGGTTGAGCTACACGACGTTCGAGATCGGCGCGCCGCGGCTCGCGCCGGCACAGATGCGCAAGGACGGCACGACGACGGTCACGGTGGAGGTGCAGAACACCGGTAAGCGCGCGGGCGACGAGACGGTGCAACTCTACGTGCACGACAAGGTGAGCTCCGTGACCCGGCCGACGAAGGAGCTCAAAGGCTTTCAGCGCGTGACGTTGAAGCCGGGCGAGCGGAGAACCGTCACGTTCGCCCTCGGCCCCGACGCGCTGCGCTTCTGGAACGCGCAGATGCAGCGCGTCGTCGAGCCCGGCGAGTTCGACGTCATGGCCGGCCCTAACTCCGTGGACCTGAAAACGGCTACGCTCACCGTCGTCGAGTAAGCCTGAGCTGTTGCCGCGCGCCATGCCGAAGATCGTCGCCGCCAGAGTCATCGTCACGAGCCCGGGACGCAACTTCGTCACGCTCAAGATCGAGACGGACGACGGCGTCTACGGCCTCGGCGACGCGACCTTGAACGGCCGCGAGCTCGCGGTCGCGAGCTATCTCACGGATCACGTGATCCCGTGCCTGATCGGCCGCGATGCGCACAAGATCGAGGACACGTGGCAGTTCCTTTATCGTGGCGCTTACTGGCGCCGCGGCCCGGTGACGATGACCGCGATTGCGGCGGTCGACACCGCGCTCTGGGACATCAAGGGCAAGGTCGCAGGACTGCCCGTGTACCAATTGCTCGGCGGCGCGTGCCGCGACGGCGCGCTCGTCTACTGCCACGCGAACGGCGCAACGGCCGCGCAAGCGATCGAGCGCGCGGTCGAGTTTCGCGACTTGGGTTATCGCGCGATTCGGCTCCAGGCCGGCGTGCCCGGGCTCGCGTCGACGTACGGTGTTCAGAAAGGCAAGGGGTCGTACGAGCCCGCGGACGCCGGCCTGCCGACCGAGAACACTTGGTCGAGCGAGAAGTATGTGCGCTCGGTGCCGCCGTTGTTCGCGCGCGCCCGCGAGACGCTCGGCGCCGACGTTCATCTCTTGCACGACGTCCATCACCGGCTCACGCCGATCGAGGCGGCGCGGCTCGGCAAGGACCTCGAGCCCTACCGGCCGTTCTGGCTCGAGGACCCGACTCCGGCCGAGAACCAGGAGAGCTTCCGTCTGATCCGGCAGCACACGACCACGCCGATCGCGGTCGGCGAGGTCTTCAACTCCATCTTCGACTGCAAGCAGCTCATCGAGGAGCAGCTCGTCGACTACATTCGCGCGTCCGTGGTGCACGCCGGCGGTATCACGCACCTGCGCCGCATCGCGAGCTTCGCCGACCTCCATAACGTGCGCACCGGCTGCCACGGCGCCACCGACCTGTCGCCGGTGTGCATGGCCGCGGCGCTGCACTTCGATTTGTCGGTGCCGAACTTCGGCATCCAGGAGTGGATGCACCACACGAAGGAGACCGACGCCGTGTTCCCGCACGAGTATTCGTTCGCGAACGGGATGCTGCATCCCGGCAACGCCCCGGGGCTCGGCGTCGACCTCGACGAGGATCTCGCGGCGAAGTATCCGTACAAGCGCGCCTACCTGCCGGTGAACCGTCTCGAAGACGGCTCGATGTGGAACTGGTGAAGTGCCACAGTCCTGTCTCACTTTGGCCCCCGCGATGCGCGCACCGGCTGCGGACGTACCTCGAACGGTCTTCCCGAGACCCTCGCGGCACATGGATGTGCCGCGCGGAGCCCCAGGGATGGTCTTCCGGCGTGTCTCGGGAAGACCGTTCGAGGTGCGGCCGCAGCGACCACGACGCCAACGGGCCAAAGTGAGACACGGCCGATGACCACGCAACCGACAGTTCCGCCGCCGCCCGCGGGCAAAGTCCGCTGGATCATTTGCGGCCTGCTGTTCCTCGCGGTGGTGCTGAGCTACATCGACCGGCTCGTCGTGAGCGTGCTCAAGCCCACGCTGCAGGGGCAGTACGGCTGGACCGAGACCGGGTACGGCGACGTCGTGTTCTGGTTCCAGGCCGCGTACGGCATCGGCTTTTTGCTGTTCGGCCGGCTCATCGACCGCGTCGGCGCGAAAGTCGGCTACCTGCTCGCGATGGGTGTGTGGACGGCGGCGCACATGGCGCACGTGCTGGTCAGCTCGACACTCGGCTTCGCGCTCGCGCGGATCCCGCTCGCGCTCGGCGAGTCGGGCACGTACCCGGCCGCGCTCGCCGCGGCGCAGGAGTGGTTCCCGAAGCGCGAGCGGGCGCTCGCGATCGGCATCTTCAACGCCGGCGCGAACGTGGGTGCGGTCGTCACGCCGCTGCTCGTGCCGGCGCTCACGCTGTCGATGGGTTGGCACAGCGCGTTCATCGTCACGGGCCTGTTCAACCTCGTGTGGCTCGGCGCGTGGGCCCTGTGGTACCGCAGGCCGCGCGAGCACCTCACGATCTCCAAGGAAGAAGTCGCGTACATCGAGTCGGACCCGCCGATCGAGCAGCGGCGCGTGCCGTTTCGCAGGTTGCTCGCCACGCGCCAGGCGTGGGCGTACATGTGCGGCCGGTTCTTGATCGACCCCGTGTGGTGGATGTTTCTGTTCTGGCTGCCGGATTTCTTCAGCCGCACCTACGGCGTCGACCTCGCGGGGTTCGGTCCGCCGCTCGTCGCGATCTACGTGATCGCGGACGTGGGCTCGATCTTGGGCGGCTACGCGTCGTCGCGGATGCTCGCTCGCGGCTTCAACGCCAATCGCGCGCGCAAGACGGCGATGTTCTGCTGCGCGCTGGTCGTGATGCCGGTGGCGTTCGCGCAGTACGCGTCGACGCAATGGCTCGCGGTCCTCCTAATCGGGCTCGCGTGCGCGGGCCATCAGGGTTTCTCGACCAACCTGTTCTCGATGCCCGGTGACTCGTTTCCGCGCTGGGCGCTCGGCTCGATCGTGGGTCTCGGCGGCTTCGCGGGCGCCGCGGGCGGCATGCTGATGGCAAAGTACGCCGGCGCGGTGCTCGGGACGCTCGGCAGCTACACGCCGATTTTTCTCTTCTGCAGCGTCGCGTACTTGCTCGCGCTGCTCGTGGTGCATCTCCTGAATCCGCGCTGGGCGCCCGTCACGAATCTCGACGCGCCCCCGCCGCCGCTCAGGCCACTGGAGCCGCTCGATGCGCGTTGATCCGATTCACGCCCGCGGCGCGTCGACTCTCGCCGG
This sequence comes from Gammaproteobacteria bacterium, assembly GCA_035644475.1. Lineage (GTDB taxonomy): Bacteria > Pseudomonadota > Gammaproteobacteria > Steroidobacterales > Rariloculaceae > FEN-1219. Next base: position 3,766 of record DASQOL010000230.1, read on the forward strand.
GCTGCTGCTCGCCGCCACGGCGCTCGCGCAAACGCCGGTGTATCGCGACACGAGCCGCAGCTTCGACGACCGGGCCGCCGACCTCGTGGCGCGGATGACGCTCGACGAGAAGATCGCGCAGCTTCAGAACAACGCGCCCGCGATCCCGCGGCTCGACGTGCCGGCGTACGAGTGGTGGAACGAGGCGCTGCACGGCGTTGCGCGCGCCGGCGCGGCCACCGTCTTTCCGCAGGCGATCGGGCTCGCGGCCACGTTCGACCCACCGCTGATGCACGAGGTCGCCACCGCGATCAGCGACGAGGCGCGCGCCAAGCATCACGAATTCGTGCGGCGCGGCCAGCGCGGCCGTTATCAGGGCCTCACGTTCTGGTCGCCGAACATCAACATCTTCCGCGACCCGCGCTGGGGCCGCGGCCAGGAGACGTACGGCGAGGACCCGTGGCTCACGGCGCGCATGGGCGTGGCATTCGTGACCGGGCTGCAAGGCGACGACCCGAAGTACACCAAAGTCGTCGCCACGGCCAAGCACTACGCGGTGCACAGCGGGCCCGAGTCCACGCGGCACTACTTCGACGTGCACCCGAGCGAGCGCGACCTCTACGAGACCTACTTGCCGGCGTTTCGCGCGCTCGTGCAGGACGGGCACGTGGACTCGGTCATGGGCGCCTACAACCGCGTGAACGGCGACTCGGCGTCGGCGAGCCCGCGGCTGTTGCAGCAAGTGCTGCGCGACGACTGGGGCTTCCGCGGCTACGTCGTGTCGGACTGCGATTCCGTCGACGACATTTTCACGCAGCACAAGATCGTGGCGACGGCGAGCCAGGCGAGCGCGCTCGCGTTGAAGAGCGGGCTCGACTTGAACTGCGGCACGACGTACGCGGCGCTTGGCCAAGCGGTTCGCGACGGCCTGGTCACGGAGGCCGACCTCGACCGCTCGGTCCGGCGGCTCATGCTCGCGCGCTTCCAGCTGGGCGAATTCGATCCGCCGCAGAGCGTGCGCTGGGCGCAGATCCCGTACTCGGCGAATCAGTCGCCCGCGCACGACGCGCTCGCGCGCCGTGCCGCGCGCGAGTCGATCGTGCTGCTCAAGAACGACGGCGTGCTGCCGTTGTCGCGCGACAAGCTGAAAACTATAGCGGTGATCGGCCCCACGGCCGACGAGATCATGTCGCTGCTCGGCAACTACTACGGCACGCCGGCGGCGCCGACGACGGTGCTCGAAGGGATTCGCCGGGCCGCGGGCAGCGGCACCAAGGTGATCTACTCGCGCGGCGCCGATCTCGTCGAAGGGCGCGACGAGCCGCGCGCGGCGCCGGTGATCGAGCCCGCGTATCTCTCGCCGCCCGCCGGCTCGCCGGGGCAGGGACTCGAGGGCGAGTACTTCGGCAACCGCGACTGCACCGGCGAGCCGCTGTTCACGCGCGTCGACGCGCGCGTCGCGTTCCGCTGGGATCGCGGCGGCCCCACCGACGACTTGGTCGCGCAGGGGCAGCTGCCGGCCGAGCGCGCGGTGCCGAGCGACAACTTCTGCGCGCGCTGGACCGGCAAGCTCGTGCCGCCGGTCACCGGGCGCTACGAGATCGTCGTCGGCGCCAACGACGGTTTCCGGCTGTTTCTCGACGGCCGCCTGCTCCTTGATAATTGGATCATCAACGCGCGCATCGACAGCAAAAGCGTGCTCGTCGACCTCGAGGCCGGCCGCGCGCGGGATCTGAAGCTCGAGTACCTCGAGGATATCCGCGACGCCGAAGTGCGGCTCGCGTGGCGCCTCCCCGGCGCCAAGCCGCCGTTCGACGAGGCGCTCGACGCCGCGAACGCGGCCGACGCGGTCGTGTTCGTCGGCGGCCTCACCGGCGACGTCGAGGGCGAGGAGATGCGCGTGTCGCTGCCGGGCTTCGCGGGCGGCGACCGCACGGATCTGCGCTTGCCCGCGAGCCAAGAGAAGCTGCTCGAAGCGCTGCAGGCCACCGGCAAGCCGGTGGTGCTCGTGCTGACGACGGGCTCGGCGCTCGCCGTGGACTGGGCCAAGGAGCACCTACCGGCGATCCTCGTCGCGTGGTATCCCGGCCAGCGCGGCGGCGACGCCGTCGCGGACGTGCTGTTCGGCGCCGCGAATCCGGCCGGACGCTTGCCCGTCACCTTCTATAAGGCGTCGGAGCAGCTGCCGGCGTTCGACGACTATTCCATGCGGGGCCGCACCTACCGCTACTTCGAAGGCGAGCCGTTGTTCGCGTTCGGGGATGGGCTCTCGTACACGAAGTTCGAGTACTCGGATCTGAGTGTCGATCGGCGGCGTGCGGCGGCGGGCGACACGCTCAGCGTTTCACTGGCCGTCAAGAACGCGGGCGCCGTGGCGGGCGACGAGGTCGTGCAGCTGTATGCGCGGCCGGTTGCGCCTCGCGAGCCGCAGGCGCTGAAGGAGCTGCGCGGCGTAGAACGCGTGACGCTCGCGCCCGGTGAGACACGCCGCGTGTCGTTCTCGCTGCTGCCGCGACGCGACTTCACGCGCTACGACGTCGACCGCAAGGCTTACGTCGTCGACGCCGGGAGCTACGAGATCGGGGTCGGCGCGTCGAGCGCGGACATTCGGCTGAAGACGGCCGTCGAGGTTGGCGCGCAATAGCCGGTCTGCTCGAAGACTCGACCACGGCGTGCCGAGACCGAGCTGATCCGGGAGCACGACCGTCAGCCGACGCGCAGCGCATCCACCGGCGCCGTCGCGGCCGCGCGGGCCGCGGGCAGCAGACTGGCGACGCCCGCGACGGCCAGGAAGATCGCCGAGCCTGCGATGAGCGTGAGAGCGTCGACGGGACCGACCCCGTACAGTTGCGCCAGCAGCACGCGGCCCAGCGCGACTGCGCCGACGAGCCCGATCAGCACACCTACGCCTGCGAGCCGCATCCCTTGCGAGAGGATCATGCGCCGCACGACGTCGGGACTGGCGCCGAGTGCCAATCGGACCCCGACCTCCGGCGTGCGCTGGCTCACCACGTAGGACAGCACGCCGTAGATGCCCACGGCTCCTAGGAAGAGTGCGATCAGCGCGCTGATCAGGAGCAGCAACATCGTGAAGCTGGTACGCGTCATCGAACCGCCGAGCACGTCCCGTATCGTTTGGACGTCCGCCATCGGCAGATCGGGGTCCACTTCCGCGATCGCGCCGCGGATCGCGCCGACCAGACTCAGCGGCTCGACGGCCGTGCGAACGGTCAACGCCATGCCTGACAACGGAATAAACCCCGCAGGGCTGCCCTCGGCGTCGAGCATCGGCAGATACATGTTCTGATCCGCCGGGAGGTCGAGACTCAAATCGTGCACGTCTCCGACGACGCCGACGACCCGCGCCTGAACGCGCCCCCAGGTGATCCGCTTGCCTAGCGCGCTGGTATCGGGCCAGTACCTCTCCTTGACGGAGCGGCTGATGATGACGGAGCCGAGACGACGATTGTGGTCGTCCGACGTGAACGCGCGTCCCTCGACCACGGGGATGCTCATCGCTTCGAAGTACCCGGGCGTCGTTCGATGCGTCACGAAGCCGGGCGGAAGCTCGCCCGCGGGCGGAGGGAACTCCTCGATCACGGTGCCCACATTGCAACAACGATAGGGAGAAAAGGGCAGTGCGTTGATGGCGGCGGCGTGCGTCACACCGGGAACGGCCGTGAGCCGCTCGATGAGCCGGTCGTAGAGCCGCGCCAGGGCGTCCGCGTCCGCGTACTTCGTCGCCAGCGGCTGCACCGTGAACGTCAGCACGTTCTCGGTGGCGAATCCGGGGTCGACCGAACGCAGCGCCGCGAAGCTGCGGACCATCAGCCCGGAGCCGATGACGAGCACGAACGCGAGCGCCACCTGCGTCATCACGAGCGCGTTGCGCGTGCGATGCCGGTCGCGGCCGAGCGTCGCATTGCGGCCGCCGTCGCGCAGCGCACCCATCGTGTGGGTGGAGCTCGCCCGAAACGCCGGCAGCACGCCGAAGAGCACTCCCGTCAACACGGACACGACGGCGGTAAACGCGAGGGCCGCGCCGTCGATGCCGATCTCGCCGATGCGCGGGAGGCTGCTGGCCGGCCCCATCGAGACCAGCGCGCGCGTGCCCGCGTGCGCGAGCAGCACGCCCGCTGTGCCGCCCATGAGTGCGAGCAGCACGCTCTCGACGAGCATTTGTCGGGCGAGCCGGGCGCGCCCGGAGCCGAGCGCCATGCGCACGGCGTTCTCCTGGCGGCGACTCTCCGCCCGAACGAGCAGCAGGTTCGCGACGTTGCTGCAGGCGATGAGCAGCACGAATCCGACGGTCCCGAGCACGATCAGCAGCGGTTGGCGCGCGCTCTCCGCGACGTAGTCGCGCATCGGACGCACGACGGCGCCGCCATCGAAGATGCTCTCGAACCAGCTCGGGGGGTAGCCCGCTTCACCGAGGCGGGCGACCAGGCTCCGGGCATCGTCGGTCGCGGCTTCGATCGTGACGCCCGGTGCCAGTCGAGCGATCGCGTTGATATAGACGCTGCCGAAGTTGTCGCTCGCCGGATCGAGCTGAAACGGTGTCCAGAGATCGACGTCAGGCGTTGGACCGGGATACGTCGGAAAGGCGTAGCTCGCCGGCATTACGCCGATCACCTCCCGCCGCGTGCCGTTCACGTCGACGGTCCTGCCGAGGATCGACGGATCGGAGCCGTACTGGCTCACCCAGACACCGTGGCTCAACAGCACGACGGACGGTCCGCCCGGCGCGTCTTCCTCGGGCGTGGGCAGCCGGCCGAGCTCGGGGAATACACCGAGCACCTCGAACGCGCTCAACGTCATCGAGGCTACGCCGACCTGGCGCGGCGGACCGTTGCCGGTCAACGGCAACTGTTCGGGCCCGTAGAAGGCCCCGAACTTCTCGAACGAGCGCTGGTTGTTGGCGAAATGCCAGTAGCCGCGATCCGCGAACGCGTTGCCGCGATCGCCGCGCCCGCCCCTCGACGCATACACGGTGGCCGCGACGCGGACGATCCGGCCCTCGTCGGGATACGGCAGAGGTTGCAGTAGCACGCTCTCGACCACCGAGAAGATTGCCGTGTTCGCGCCGATCGCGACGGCCAGCGTCAAGATCACGACGAAGGAGATTCCGGGTGCCTTGAGCAAACCCCGAAAGGCGAAACGGACGTCGTGCAGAACGCTCGATGAGAACATGGGGCGCCCTCCCGCGGTGAAGTTGCCGCTCACCTCACATTGGACTATCCCGAACCCAAGCAACCTACATGCCAATGGCCCCCACTGACGCGCAAGCCCTTGTTTGTAGACCTGCGAACACGTTGGCAGTGCCGCTCGGCGATCGCTACGACCGTCCCGTGATCGGACGCAACGTCCCGGTTCAGGGACGGCGACGGTCGACGAGCCGCCGCAGCGTTTCCCGCGCGCCGTGCCGTGCGAGCTCCGTCACCGCGTCGGCGACGGCCGTCGTGAATTCCCCGCGTTCGCGCAGATCGGGGCCGAAGATCTCCGTGACGCCGAGCAGCGCACGCGCGAGCTCGCGCGGCTCGCCGAGCAGCGGCTTTGCGAGCGCCGCGAGCTTCGTCGCGAGGGGGTCGCGCACGTCGATCGACGCACCGCGCTCGTCGACGCCGCTCACGTAACGCATCCACGCCGCGACCGCGAGCGCGAGGCCGTCGATCGGTTGTGCCGCCGCCAGTCTGTCGCGTGCCGTGCCGAGCAGCCGCGGCGGCAGCTTCTGCGAGCCGTCCATCGCGATCTGCCAAGTGCGATGGCTCAGCGCCGGATTGCCGAAACGCGCGAGCAGGTCGCGTTGGTAGCGCACGAGATCGAAGCCGGGCGGTGCGGCGACGGTGGGTGCGATCTCGTCGCGCATCAAGCGCTCGACGTATCCGGCGAGCGCGTCGTCGGCCATCGCCTCGTGCACGTGCGCGTAACCGGCGAGATAGCCCAAGTAGGCGAGCGCGGAGTGGCTGCCGTTGAGCAGTCGCAGTTTCGCGATCTCGTACGGCGCGACGTCGGCGACGAGCTCCGCGCCGGCGTCTTCCCAGCGGGGCCGGTCGGTGCCGAAACGGTCCTCGATCACCCATTGGCTGAACGGCTCGGTGACGACGAGGCCGCGATCCTCGACGCCGAGGTCGCGCGCCGCGCCCGCGAGGTCCGCGGCCGTGGTCGGCGGCGTGATGCGGTCCACCATCGTGGACGGGAATGCGACATGGCGGCCGATCCAGGCTCCGAGCTCGGTGTCGAGCAGCTCCGCGAATTGCATCACGAGGCCGCGCAGCACGGCGCCGTTGTGCGGCAGGTTGTCGCAGCAGAGCACGGTGAAGGGCGCCGCGCCGCGCACGCGCCGCTCGCGCAGCGCCGCGGCGAGGAATCCGAGCACGGTCGCCGGCGACTCCGGATGCGCGAGCTCCGTGCGGATCTCGGGATGCGCGGCATTGAGCGTGCCCGTGGCCGGGTCGTGGCAGTAGCCCTTCTCGGTGACGGTGGTCGACACGATCTTCGTGCCGGGCGCGCCGAGCGCGTCGAGCACGGCGCGCGGGTTGCGGCGCGCCGCGACTGCGCGGTCGATCGCGCCGATCACGCGGTACGTCGAACGCTCGGCCGACCGCACGTTGAGCGCGTAGAGGCCGTCCTGCGGGTTCAGCTGTTCGGCGACCGCGTCGCCGCGCAGCGAGACGCCGGCGATGCGCCAATTGCCGCCGTGCGCGCCGAGCGCGGCGTCGGTGTAGACGGCTTGATGCGCGCGATGGAACGCGCCGATACCGATGTGCACGATGCCGACGCCGTGCGCGCGCGGGTCGTACTCGGGCCGCGCGACGGGTGCGGGGACCGATGGCAGGGTTGCGCGAGACAGGCGAGCCACGGCGGCATCATACCCGCCCGAGTGGTGGGGTGAGACGCGACGTGGCGCCGGCGCTGCGGTAGGCTAAGCGCCCATGTACGTCGTGAACGGCAAAAAAGAACACTGGGTCGACCGTTGATGATTCGCTGAGCGCGCGGCGCTCTACCGCGCGGTCCACGTCGACTTCGGCACCGGCGACGGCGCGTTCGTGCGCACCGTGGCCGCGCGCAATCCCGATACGCTGGTCATAGGCGTCGACGCGAACGCGGACGCGCTGCGGGCGACGTCGCGCCGTTGCGCGGCGAAGCCTTCCCGCGGCGGTCTCGTCAACGCGTTGCTCGGACGCCTGGCGCTCGCGGACGCGCCGGGCGAGCTCGCGGGCCTCGCCGACGCGCTCACGGTGCTGCTGCCGTGGGGCTCGTTGCTCGCGGCGGTCGCCCGTCCCGAGCCGTCGGCGCTCCGGGCGTTGGGCGCGCTCTGCAAGGAGCACGCCGAGATCCGAGTCGTGCTCGGCTACGGCCCGGCGACGGAAGGCGCGATGATCCGCGAGCTCGGCTTGCCGGCGCTCGATGCTGCGGGCGCGCTCGCGGAGCTCGAGAGCGTCTACCGTGCCGCGGGGCTCGCAGTGCGTGCACGCGCCGCTCGCGTCGATGAGATTCGCGCATTGCCGACGACGTGGGCGAAGCGGCTCGCGTTCTCCGGTCACGAGCGTCGCTACGTGGAGCTACGCGGCCGCGTCTTGCGCTAGCAACGACCGTGCCGCGGTCGGGCACGGCACGCGAAAATGCAACATGTCCCTATTTTTCGCCGGCGAAAAGTGACCTCGCCCTATTTGCCGAGCTTGTAGGCGCGCTTCACCAAGTGATATGCGAGCGCCGGCGCGAGCTCGGCCGCCTCGTCCTCCTCCAGGCGATGCTCGGCGACGAGCTTGGCCAGGTACGCGCAGTCCATCCGGCGAGCGACGTCGTGCCGCGCGGGGATCGACAGGAACGCGCGCGTGTCGTCGTTGAAGCCCACGGTGTTGTAGAAGCCCGCGGTCTCCGTCGTGAGCTCGCGAAAGCGCCGCATGCCTTCGGGGCTGTCGTGGAACCACCAGGCCGGCCCGAGCCTGAGCGCGGGATAGTGGCCCGCGAGCGGCGCGAGCTCGCGACTGTAGCTCGTCTCGTCGAGCGTAAAAACAATGATCGTGAGGTCGCTCTCGTTGCCGTAGATGTCGAGCAGCGGCTTGAGCGCGCGCACGTAGTCCGTGGCCATGGGGATGTCGGCGCCGCGGTTGCGGCCGTAGCGCGCGAACAGCTCCGGGTTGTGATTGCGGAACGAGCCCGGATGGATCTGGAGCACGAGACCGTCGTCGAGGCTCATCTTCGCCATCTCGGTGAGCATCTGCGCGCGGAACAGCTCGGCGTCGGCCGCGCTCGGCTGGCCGCGGAGAACCCTGTCGAACAGCTTGGCCGCGACTTGCGGGTCCAAGTCCGCGGTCGCGGCCGTCGGGTGGCCGTGATCGGTGGCAGTCGCGCCGTGCGCGGCGAAGAACGCGCGCCGCTCGCGCAGCGCCTCGAGATAGCCGGGCCAGCGCGAGGTGTCGGTGCGCGCGACCTCGCCGAGCAGCCGCACGTTGGCCGCGAAACCTTCGTACTCCGGGTCCACCACCGGATCGGGCCTGAACGTCGTGATGACCTTGCCCGGCCAGCCGCTGTCGCGAATCATCCGGTGCCAGCGCAGATCCTCGAGCGGGGACTCGGTGGTCGCGAGCAGCTCGATGCGGAATCGGTCGAACAGCGCGCGCGGTCGGTAGTCGGGACGCGCGAGCCGCTCGGCGATCCGGTCGTAGTAGAGGTCGGCCGTGGCATTCGTGAGCCGCACGTCGAGGTCGAATACGTTGACGAACACGTAGTCGAGCCAGAGCCGCGAGGGTGTGCCGCGGAACAGTGGGTAATAGGCGGCGAACGTGCGCCACGCGCTGCGGCTGTCGGCCACGTCGCCGGCGCCGCCGGGCGAAGCGATGCCGAGCTCCGCGAGCGAGACGCCTTGGCTGTAGAGCATCCTATATAGATAGTGGTCGGGTGCCACGAGCAGCTCGGTGGGGTTCGGGAACGGCTCGTCCTCCGCGAACCACCGCGGATCGGTGTGGCCGTGCGGGCTCACGATCGGCAGCGCGGCGACCTCGCGAAACAACCGGCGCGCGATCGCGCGCGCGGTGCTCTCGGCCGGGAAGAGCCGGTCGTCGTTGAGCTCGAGGCGGGGAGCCCCGTGGCCGGTCGCGCGCCGTGCTCGCTTGCGTTTCGGGGCCGGCGACGTCTTCATCGCGAAGGGCGGACCGGAAGAAGGTGCGGCGGATTAGAGCACACCCGGCGACGGGCCCGCCACGGCTCACCGGCCCCGCGCGGCGGGGCGCTCCTGACGTTCTCCTTTATAGTGAGTGGCGGGGAGAGCGAGGGAGGGATCTAGTATGTACACGATTCTCGACGACGGTGCGCGCCGCGCGCGCGCCTATCTCGACGGGCTCGGCGAGCGCTCCGTGGCACCGAGCGCCGACGCGGTCGCCGGCCTCGACCGCCTCGAGGAGCGGCTGCCCGCGGGCCCGAGCGCGCCGGCCGACACGCTGCGTCTGCTCGACGAGATCGTCTCGCCGGCCACGATGGCGATGGCCGGCCCGCGCTTCTTCGGCTTCGTGATCGGCGGCTCGCTGCCCGTCACGGTCGCGGCCAATTGGCTCGCCGCCGCGTGGGACCAGAACACCGGCCTCTACAACTCGACGCCGGGCGTCGCCCGGCTCGAGGACGTCGCGCTGCGCTGGATCGTGGACGTGCTCGGCCTGCCGGAGTCGACGGGGGGCGGCTTCGTCACCGGCGCCACCGTCGCGAACTTTACCGCGCTCGCGGCCGCGCGCCATCGGGTCTTGGCCGACGCGGGCTGGAACGTGGAGGCCGACGGGCTGTTCGGCGCGCCGCCGATCACGGTGATCACCGGCGAGGAGGCCCATCCCACGCTGCTCAAGTCGCTCGGCATGTTGGGCCTCGGCCGCTCGCGCGTGGTGCGCGTGGCCGTCGACGGCCAGGGCCGGATGCGCGCCGACGCGCTGCCGCGGATCGCCGGGCCCACGATCCTTTGCCTCCAGGCGGGCAACGTGAACACCGGCTCGTTCGACCCGTTCGAGGCGATCATCCCGCGCGCGCACGACGCCGGCGCGTGGGTGCACGTGGACGGCGCGTTCGGGCTCTGGGCGAGGGCGGCGCCGTCGCTCGAGCGACTCGCGCGCGGCCTCGAGCACGCGGACTCGTGGGCCACCGACGCGCACAAGTGGCTCAACGTCCCGTACGACAGCGGGCTCGCGCTGGTGCGCGATGCGCGCACGCTGCGCGCGGCGATGGCGATCACCGCCGAGTATCTGCCCACCGACACGCCCGAGCGCAATCCTTGCGACTTCACGCCGGAGCTTTCGCGCCGCGCGCGCGGCGTGGAAGTGTGGACCGCGCTGCGCTCGCTCGGCCGCGCGGGGCTCGCCGAGCTTTTCGAGCGCAGCTGCGCGCAGGCGCGGCGGTTCGCGGCGGGCTTGAGCGCGGTGGGCTGCGAGGTGCTGAACGACGTCGTGTTGAACCAAGTGCTGGTGAGCTTCGGCGACGCCGAGCGCACGCGGCGCGTGATCGCGGCGCTGCAAGAGGACGGCACGTGCTGGTGCGGCGCCACGGTGTGGCAAGGGAAGACGGCGATGCGGATCAGCGTGTGCAGCTGGGCCACCACGGAGCAAGACGTCGAGCGCAGCCTCGCGGCGATGACGCGCCTCGCCCGCACCGTGAGCTGACCGTACGGCCTGCGCGTGCTCGGCTTCATCTTGATTCTGGCGGCGATCGTCGACAAGAACGTCTCCGTCCGGCGGCGCTAGCGCGAATTCCCGCCGCGTTTCCGGACAGGCACGGCCGTGCGCCGCTAACCGGCCCGCGCATTCCAAATTTTGGAAACGCATGTCCCCCGCGCAGGCCGCGTTTTCCAAATCTTGGAACGGATCCGCCGATCTGTCCGACTGCGAACAGTCGCGCGCCCGCGGCGGCCATGGCTAAGCTCGACGTTGGGAGATGCCGTTTCGCCGACCTACAAACTGAAAGGCCTATAAGGGACTCGTCATGAGCACAGTGCTTGCGCACCCCTCTGCCCCGCCCTCGTCCTCCGAAGAAATGAGCCTGATTCTGGGAGCGTTGAGCGCGCTCAGACGCGGCGACTCGAAGGTGCGCCTGCCGCTCACGGGGATCGGTACGTTCGGCAGAGTGGCCGACGTGTTCAACGATCTCGTCGAGCAGAACGCCGCCATGGCCGACGAGGTCGCGCGGCTGTCGCAGGTGGTGGGCAAGGAAGGCAAGCTCAACCGCCGCGCGAAGCTGCCGGAAGCCCGCGGCTTCTGGGCCGAGTCGATGGATTGCATCAACGCGCTGATCGACGACCTCGTGCACCCGACGTCCGAGGTTGCGCGCGTGATCGGCGCGGTCGCGCAGGGCGACCTCTCGAAGAGCATGGCGCTCGAGTTCGAGGGGCGGCCGCTCGAAGGCGAGTTCCTGCGCACGGCTAAAACGATCAACAAGATGGTCGACCAGCTCGGCAACTTCTCCGCCGAGGTCACGCGCGTGGCGCGCGAGGTAGGCACCGAAGGCAAGCTCGGCGGTCAGGCGAAGGTCAAAGGCGTCGCGGGCACCTGGAAGGACCTCACCGACTCGGTGAACTCGATGGCCGGCAACTTGACGGCGCAGGTCCGCAACATCGCGGACGTGACCACCGCCGTCGCGAAGGGCGACCTCTCGAAGAAGATCGAGGTCGACGTCAAAGGCGAATTCCTCACGGTGAAAAGCACCATCAACACGATGGTCGATCAGCTGCGGTCGTTTGCGTCGGAGGTCACGCGTGTCGCGCGTGAGGTGGGCTCCGACGGTATTTTGGGCGGCCAAGCGCGGGTCGAAGGCGTGTCGGGCACGTGGAAGGATCTCACCGACTCCGTGAACTCGATGGCCGGCAACTTGACTTCGCAGGTGCGCAACATCGCCGACGTGACCAAGGCCGTCGCGGCCGGCGACCTGTCGAAGAAGATCACCGTCGACGTGAAGGGCGAGATCCTCGAGCTCAAGAACACCGTCAACACGATGGTCGACCAGCTGCGGTCGTTCGCGGCGGAGGTCACGCGCGTGGCGCGCGAGGTCGGCACCGAGGGCAAGCTCGGCGGCCAGGCCGACGTGCAGGGCGTTGCCGGCACGTGGAAGGATCTCACCGAGTCCGTGAACTTCATGGCCGGTAACCTGACCTCGCAGGTGCGCAACATCGCCGAGGTCACGAAGGCCGTGGCGGCCGGCGACCTGTCGAAGAAGATCACGGTCGACGTGAAGGGCGAGGTGCTCGAGCTCAAGAGCACGATCAACACGATGGTCGACCAGCTGCGGTCGTTCGCGGCGGAGGTCACGCGCGTGGCGCGCGAGGTCGGCACCGAAGGCAAGCTCGGCGGCCAGGCCGACGTGCAGGGCGTGGCCGGCACGTGGAAGGACCTCACCGAATCGGTCAACGCGATGGCCGGCAATCTCACCTCGCAAGTGCGCAACATCGCCGACGTGACCAAAGCGGTGCAGGCCGGCGACCTGTCGCGCAAGATCACGGTCGACGTGAAGGGCGAGATCCTCGAGCTCAAGAACACGATCAACACGATGGTGGACCAGCTGCGGTCGTTCGCGGCAGAAGTCACGCGCGTGGCGCGCGAGGTCGGCACCGAAGGCAAGCTCGGCGGTCAGGCCGACGTGCAGGGCGTCGCCGGCACGTGGCGCGACCTCACCGACTCGGTGAACTTCATGGCCGGCAACTTGACCTCGCAGGTGCGCAACATCGCCGACGTGACCAAGGCGGTCGCGGCCGGAAATCTCTCCCGCAAGATCACGGTCGACGTGAAGGGCGAGATCCTCGAGCTCAAGAACACGATCAACACGATGGTGGACCAGCTGTCGTCGTTCGCGTCGGAGGTGACGCGCGTGGCGCGCGAGGTCGGCACCGAAGGCCGGCTCGGCGGTCAGGCCGAGGTCGAGGGCGTGTCGGGCACGTGGAAGGACTTGACCGAGTCCGTGAACTCGATGGCCGGCAACTTGACCTCGCAGGTGCGCAACATCGCCGAGGTCACCAAGGCGGTGGCGGCCGGCAACCTGTCGCGCAAGATCACCGTGCAGGTGAAAGGCGAGATCCTCGAGCTCAAGGCCACGATCAACACGATGGTGGACCAGCTGTCGTCATTCGCGTCGGAGGTGACGCGCGTGGCTCGCGAGGTCGGCTCCGACGGTATTCTCGGCGGCCAGGCACGGGTCGAGGGCGTGTCGGGCACGTGGAAGGACCTCACCGAGTCCGTGAACTTCATGGCCGGCAACTTGACCTCGCAAGTGCGCAACATCGCCGAGGTCACGACCGCGGTCGCCGCGGGCGACTTGTCGAAGAAGATCTCGGTGGACGTGAAGGGCGAGATCCTCGAGCTCAAGAACACGGTCAACACCATGGTGGACCAGCTGCGGTCGTTCGCGGCGGAAGTCACGCGCGTGGCGCGCGAGGTCGGCACCGAAGGCAAGCTCGGCGGCCAGGCCGACGTGCAGGGCGTGGCGGGCACGTGGAAGGACCTCACCGAGTCCGTGAACTTCATGGCCGGCAACCTGACCTCGCAGGTGCGCAACATCGCCGAGGTCACGACCGCGGTGGCGGCGGGCGACCTGTCGAAGAAGATCACGGTCGACGTGAAGGGCGAGATCCTCGAGCTCAAGAACACGATCAACACGATGGTGGACCAGCTGCGGTCGTTCGCGGCGGAAGTCACGCGCGTGGCGCGCGAGGTCGGCACCGAGGGCGCGCTCGGTGGCCAGGCCGACGTGCAGGGTGTCGCGGGCACGTGGCGCGACCTCACCGACTCGGTGAACTTCATGGCCGGCAACTTGACCTCGCAGGTCCGCAACATCGCGGAAGTGACCAAGGCCGTGCAGGCGGGCGACCTGTCGAGAAAGATCACGGTCGACGTGAAGGGCGAGATTCTCGAGCTCAAGAACACGATCAACACGATGGTCGACCAGCTCTCGTCGTTCGCGGCGGAGGTCACGCGCGTGGCGCGCGAGGTCGGCACCGAAGGCCGGCTCGGCGGCCAGGCCGACGTCCGCGGCGTGTCGGGCGTATGGAAGGACCTCACCGACAACGTGAACTTCATGGCCGGCAATCTCACGTCGCAGGTGCGCGGCATCGCCAAGGTGGTGACCGCGGTCGCGAACGGCGATCTCAAGCAGAAGCTCACCGTCGAGGCGAAAGGCGAGATCGCGGCGCTCGCGGAAACCATCAACAGCATGACCGAGACGCTGCTGACGTTCGCCGATCAGGTGACCACCGTGGCGCGCGAGGTCGGCGTCGAAGGCAAGCTCGGCGGCCAGGCGCGGGTCGAAGGTGTTTCCGGCACGTGGAAGGATTTGACCGACAGCGTGAATTTCATGGCGGGCAACCTCACAGGCCAGGTGCGCAACATCGCGGACGTCACCAAGGCGGTCGCGAAAGGCGATCTGTCCA
>DASQOL010000231.1:0-14541 GCA_035644475.1 Gammaproteobacteria bacterium
TCGCGAAGAACGGCCATCGGGTCCAAGCGCGCCGCGCGAATCGCAGGCACGAAGCACGCCACCGACGCGACGATTAGCACGGCGAGCACGGCGCTCACGAATGTGTTGGGATCGGACGGCGATACGCCGTACAACATTCCGGAAAGTGCCTTGCCGAACGCGGCGGTGAGCACGAGGCCGGCAACGCAGCCGGCGCACACCACGCGCAACATCCTCCACATCAACTCCGACACGATGTTCCGGGGAACGGCTCCGAGCGCGAGGCGTAGCCCGACTTCGCGCCGCCGCAAGCTGACGATGTAACTCAGCGTCCCGTAGACGCCGATGCACGCGAGGACCAGGGCGCTCACGGCGAACGACGCGAGCAGCACCGCACGCAGCCGATTCTCCGCGAACGAGTCGCCGATCCGTTGATCGAGAGGAGCGACCTCATAGACGGCGCGCAGCGGCTCGAGCTCCTTGAGCCGTTCGCGCAGAGCCCCGGTCACGGCCGCCGGCTCTGCCCGCGTTCGAACGAGATAGTAGGGGCTGGGCCCATTCGCATTCGTGCACCAATAGACCGTCGGGCTCGGCTCGCGGTCGAGTCCGCGCTCGCGAGCATCGCTCACGATGCCGACGATTCTGCCGGCCCGGCTGCCCTCGGATACTCCGTATAGCTCTCGGCCGACCGCCGGTACGCCCTTGAAGTAGCGATCGACGAACACGCGGTTGACCATTACCGGCGCGTCCTGTCCCCCGGCGAGTTGACATACCTCGCCTTCGAGCACGGCGATACCGAGCGTTGCGAAGTAGCTCGGCGACACCGGCCTCTGTTCGGCGAATAACGACGCTTCGAGATCCGTGCGCCGTTCGGACAGGGAATACTCCGCTTCGTATTGCGTCGGGACGCCGGGTAGCGTGGCCGAGGTCGCGGCGCCCTCGACCCCCGGCAATCTCGAGAGCTCGGCGATCGTTCGGCCGATGCGCTCCTGGAGGCGCTGCCAATCTCCCGCATCGGCGAACGTGCCGCTCACCCGGAACGTCAGGACCGATTGCGGATCGAACCCCGGATTTGTGCGCGACAGCTCCTGAAAGCTGCGCAGCAACAACCCCGCGCCGGAAAGCAGCACGACGCAGAGCGCGACCTGCACCCCCACGAGCAGCCAATGCAGCGTGTGGCTCGTGGACACCTGGCCACGGGCGCCCGCCAGCTTGCCGCCGAAATCGGCACGCGCACTGCGCACGGCCGGCAGCAGGCCGCAAAGCAGCGTAACCACCGCGATCGCGGCGGCGGTGTACATCGGCGTGCGGGCACCGAGCGACATCTCCGCCGCGCGGGGAATGATTCCGGCGGCGAGCGACCGAAACAGCTGCAACGCGCCCGCGGCGAGCGCGAGCCCGAAGGCGGTGCCGATCACCGCGAGAACGCCCGTGTCGACCAGTGTCTGCCCAATGACAGAGGAGATCGAAGCACCATATGAGCGGCGAATCGCGATCTCGTATTGCCGCCGCGCGGCGCGCGTGAGGAATAGCGTGGCGACGTTGGTGCAGGTGATGAGAAGCAGCACGGACACGGCACCGAACACGAGCCACAGCGAACGGCGCGCACCGCCGACGACCGTGTCCTTGAGCGACGCGATCTGCGCTCCGATGCGCCGATCCGTATTCGCGTACTCGGCCGCGAGGCGCGATTGAACGACCGCGAGATCCGCGCGGGCGTCCGCGAGCGTAACGCCAGATTTGAGCCGTCCGATGCCCGTGTACCAGGCACTCTGTCGCGACCGGCCGAACGAGTTGTTTACGGCGGCCGGCATCCACAACTCGACGTCCTCGGCGGGAAAATGCGGAGCCGCGACACCCACGATCGAAAACGACTGCGCGCCGATTCGCACCTGCTGACTCAGAGCGGCCGGAGAGCCGCCGAGCCGCTCGCGCCAATATCGTTCGCTCACTACCACGACGGACGGCACGCCCGCGTACTCGGTCGGTGCAAAGTCGCGCCCGAGCAAGGGAGCCACCCCGAGAACCTCGAGAAAGTGGGGCGCTACCGATGCGCGACGTAGATTCTGCGGAAACTCTCCCGAGGTCTCGGTGACGTCTTCGACGTAGTAGCCGCTCAAAGCGTCGAAGGTGGACGCCTGGCTCCGCCAGTCTTCGAGCCGCACGGGCGCGATGCTCGTTTCGCCGGAGCCCTCGACCGTTTGGCTCACGCGTACGAGGCGATCGCCGTCGGGAAAGGGCAACGGCCGCAGGAGCACGGAATCGATGGCCGAAAATACCGCGATGTTCGCTCCGACGCCCAGTCCGAGCGTCAGCACCACCGTAATTGCAAACCCCGGCGCCCGGAGGAACGTCCGGACGGCGTAGTGCAGTTGCCGCGGAAGATTTCGCATCGTCGTCTGCTCCTCGCCGCGATGTGCACACAAACATTGCAACCTGTCGCGGCGCTCTCCGCCGTCCGAATCGCAAGTTCCATGCCAGCGACCGGCGAGCCGAAGGGTGCGCGGCCGCACGCGCCGCACCCGCCGCGGTGCTCGTTCCATCAGGCGTCAACCATCCCGGAATCGGGAGCGATATCCCGCGATCGGGAACGCCGGGGCACCGCGTGGCCAGAGCGCCGGCAGCGGTCGACAGTAAACTTCGAGGCACTAACAATTCGCGCGGGTCGCGCGAAGTTGATACGGCATTCGCGCCGAGTTCAACCTCGGCGACAGCGCGCGCCGCGCTTGACAATCCGCCGCGGCCCGCTGCGAAGGGCGCCGCAAATCGCGCGTGCGCTACTGCACCGGCTCGAGACGAATCACCGTGCCGTCCGGCCGCCCGCCGCCGGGGCGGAGCTCGGTCGAGAAATAGATGTAGCCGTCCGGCCCGATCTCGACGTCGCGGAAACGCACGCCCATTTCGGCCAGCATCTCTTGGCGCCGCTGGGGGAGCCCCTGGTCGTTGAAGGGAATGCGCTCCACGTGCTGGCCGTTCAGCGCTCCGATGATGAGACTGTTCTTCCACTCCGGGAACTTGTCGCCGGTGTAGAACGCCATGGCGGCGGGGCTGATCTGCGGCACCCAGAAGACGCGCGGATTCTCCATGCCCTCGCGGTACCACGGCTTGTCCGAGACGAGCGTGCCCGAGTAGTTGGTGCCCATCGAGACGAGCGGCCAGCCGTAGTTCGCGCCGGGCTTCAAAACGTTGAGCTCTCGCCCGCGGCCGCGGGCCCGGAACGCCGCTCAGCCCGCTGGCTCGATGCGCAGCACCGCGCCGTCGGGCGCTTCCGCCGTCAGCACGTACAGGAGCCCGTCGGGCCCCTCGCGCACGTCGCGGATCCGCTGGTTCAGCTCGCGCAGCATCGGCTCGCGGCGGATCTCTTCCCAGCGATCGTTGAACTCGATGCGCTGCATCTGCCCGGTGCGCGGCGTCTCTCCCTGGCGCAACCCGCCCACGAACGCGCTGCGGCGCCAGGCGGTGAACACGTTGCCTTGATAGAACGTCATGCCGGTCACGGCGATCGCGGGCACCCAAAAGAGCAGCGGCTGCTCCGTGCCCTCGAGCGTGGGACTCGCCGCCACCCTCGGCCCGGGATAGGTGCGGCCGTAACTCACGAGCGGCCAGCCGTAGTTGGCGCCCGCCTTCAATACGTTGATCTCGTCGCCCCCGTCCGGGCCTTGCTCCGTGACCCAGAGCTCGCCGGTCCACGGATTCAAGGTCATCGAGTGCCCGTTGCGATGGCCGAGCGTGTAGATCGCGGGCAGGTAGCGCTTGTCCTTCACGAACGGGTTGTCGGCCGGGATGCTGCCGTCGTCGCGCAGCCGGATGGTCTTGCCGGCGTAGTCCTGCGGATTTTGCGAGCGCACGACGTCCGGTCCCGTGCCCGGCGCGCTCACCGTCATGTGCAGCATGCCGTCCTTCGCGAAGCCGATGCGCGAGCCCTCGGTGCCGATCGCGCCGGTCTCGAAGATGTCGCGCACGTCGACGAGCGCGCCGTTCTCCCATTTGCCGCGAGCGAGCACGGTCTCGCCGGCCATCTCGCCCTTCGGCCGGTGATACGAGAGATACACGAAGTGGTTGTCCGCGAAGCGCGGGTGGAGCACGACGTCCATGAGGCCTTGCAACCCGCGAGCGTGCACCGCCGGCACGCCCTTCACCGGAGTGGGATCGAGCTTGCCGTCTTTGATCAGCCGCAACCGCCCCGCCCGCTCGGTGACGAGCATGCCACCGTCCGGCAGAAACGCGATCGACCATGGTTGCTCGAGGCCGCGCGCCACGACCACCACCCGCAGCATGCGGTGCTCCGGCCGCATCGATTCGACGAGGAACGGCCCGGCGCCGAGCGGCGGCGACGGCCAGCCGACGCCCGGCGGAATGCTCGTGCTCGCGGCGGGGAGCTTCGCGGCATCGAGCGGCCAGGTAGCGGGCTGCGCGTGCGCCGCGGCCGCAAGCGCGAGCAGGGCGACGGCGCCGGCGTGGCGGATAAGAGCGTGATGCATCGGAGCTACCTCTCAATAGCGTACGGACGGCGACATGAGCGGGAGGATCGTCGGCGTAGGACGGGACGCAGTCAAGAAGCACGAATCGCCTTGCGCCCACCGCTGCACGCCCATGCCCTCGCCGGTCATGAACGATTGTTCCGATCGAGCTCGGCATCGGCCAGGAACCGCGCGAGCTTCTCGTCCTTCTTCGCGTGCAACGCCCAGCCCTGCGCGGTGGCGTTCCAGCGGTAGTCGCGGATCGTGAGGTCGATGCCGTGGTCGATCACGAACTGGATCTGCCGCTGGTCGCCGTGGAACACCAGCTCGTGCAGGATGCTCGCGGGCTCGTGCGTGCACCAGTTGGTGTTGATGTCCGCGCCGCGCTCGAGCAGGAAGGTTGCGATGTCGGGCTCGCGGTTCATCACCGCCCAGGCGAGCGCGGTATCGAGCACCTGCTGGGCGTTGGGCGGTCCCCAGTGGAGATTGCCCCGCTTGGCCGGATCGTTGCCGGGAAAGTGATCCCGAGGATCGCCCAGCACGGGCCGGCCGGCGGCGTCGAACCACTTCTTCACGTTCGCGAAATCGCCCGTGCCGGCGGCGTGCGGCAAATCGTCCGGCAGCGGCCAGACGTGGCGGAGCAGCTGCACCACGCTCGCACGGCCGTATTCGAGCGCGCCGACGGCCCACTTCGCGGGCGGGGGGCGAGCGTGGATCGCGGCGGGATCGAGCTCGAGAAGCCGGCGGATGTGCTCGACCTCGCCATGAAACCCGAAGTGCTCGAACAGCCCGATCTGAAACGGCACGAATTGCTCGCCGAGCAGCCACGCCTCGCGCTGCAGCTGCCGCACGAGCGGCGCGGCGGCGTCGTCGTGAGCGAGCTTCATGACCTCCTCCATCGCCGCCGCTTGCCATACGTTCGGCGGCGCGTTCCGGCCGTCATAAGGAAACCACGTCGAGCGCTTCAATGCCGCGATGAGCCCGCTGCGCCCGCCGGCCGCCTCGATTCGCAGCGGAAGCTCCGCGTCGAGCGCAATACAGCGATCGAGCAGGAACGCCGTGATGGAATCGACCTCGTAGCGGCAGGCCCAGAAGAACGCCTCGTTCACGATCGCCGCCTCGCCGCGTTCTTCCACGAGATCGGCACGCAGCCTCCCCGACGAGTCGAAGCACTCGCGCACTCCTTCGAGGTCGCCGAGCGCCGTAAGGACCAACGGCGCCCGCGGCAGCGCGCCCTTGCTCCGGAACAAGCGAAGCATTCCTCGCGCGCGCGTCTCGACGACATGCCGACACATCGAGGCGTCCACGACGCAGCCGGCGTCGATCATTGCCTCGGCGCAGCGCGGCCGCGTTTCCACCTTCTCGACTTCGGGGTCGAAGCTGTCGCGAAATGCGGCGGTGGCTTCGAGCAGCGTCCAACCCCTGTCGTCTCGCCAAGACAGCAAGCCGGGGAAATCCTTCAACCACTGCTTCAGGCGGTCGACGTCGTCGTTGCGGATCGCGTGCTTGGCCTGAATTGCCGCCCACTCGAGCCCTTGGCCGAGCCGCTTGTAGACCTCTTCGGTCAAGCCCTTCCAGCCGGGAAAACCATATTCGCGCGCGATCACGAGCTGGGCATCACGCTGCGACAACGGCGGCTCACGCCCCGGCAACTGAACGCGCACGCGCGCTAGCGCCTCGGCGTTGCCGTCGGCGACGTCACGCGCCAGCTTCTTGGCCTGTTTACGAAGGGATTCGAGGGACGGACGGGCGGGCAGAAACGTCTGCGTGGTCATGGCGACCTCCTTTCATATGGCGCCTGTGACCCGCTGATGCCCAGGCTGAAAGAAGGTGCAGAAGCACGTTCGTTCGATCGAAACAGGTGGGAGTCTTCCCTTGCCGCGGGTTGGTGGCGCCCTGTCAGCGCGCTACCGCGGAGTATCGGCTCGATGCCGCAACGCCGTCAACGCGCCGGGCGGCGCCGCGCTCGTTCGAGCTCCGGCCTAGCGCGGCAGGGCAAATTCGTCGGGCGTGTCAGTGCCGTTCGTTCCGCGGACGCGCCACCGGCGCAGACCAATTCTTCGGCATCTGCGCGAAGTCGATGAGCGGCTCCTGGTCGCCGCTCTCGATCGCGTCCTCGATCTGGTCGTAGAATCCGCGGCCCGCGGTTTCGGAGAACGTGATGTGCACGTCGTCCGCTCCGGCCCGGGGCCGCTCGACGTACTCCGGGAAGGTCGCCTCGGCCGCATCGCCCTCGGCGTAGCCCTTCGCGAACATCTGCTTCAGGAGGCCGAAGCCGTCGTGCCGCACCAGCACTTTGCCGCGCGGGTGCCCGCCGAGATCGAGCAGATGTTCCTTGAAGCGCTCGAGATCGTGGCAGTCGAACGCCACGTGCTGACAAGAGTGATCCCCGTGCCGCTCGACGAATTTGGTCACTTGCGACTTCTTGCGCCGGTCGATTCCCTCGACCAGCGCGACGCCGAACTCGCCGAAATCGATGCACCAGAGCTTCATGCTGCTGGCCGAGTCGTGTGGACGAACGTCGTCGACGCGCTCGATCAGCCGGCCGCCCTCGACCTCGGTATGAAACCACGCCCATTTCTCGATGGTCCCGCGCGCACACGCGTAGGTGATGTGATCTACCTTCCTTAGAAACGACATGGCGAACCTCCTTCATTCTTGAGCCCGTCGCGGGCGCTTACGCTCCGTCGCGCGCCGCGAGCGCGGCCGCCACGTCGAGCGTGCGGCGCGCGCGCAGGAGATGCGGCCGGTCGAGCATCCTGCCGTCGACCGCCACCACACCCGCGCCGCGCGCGACCTCGAACGCCGCGACCACGCGCCGCGCCGCCGCGATTTCGTCCGCGTGCGGGCGAAACGTGCGATTGATGACGTCCACCTGCGCGGGATGGATCGCGAGCTTGCCCGCGAAGCCGTCGCGCCGCGCGGCCGCGATCTGCCGCGCGAGGGCCTCTTCGGCGTGCAGATCGAGGCACACGGTATCGAGCGCCGGAACGCCGGCCGCGGCGGCCGCGAGCAGGCACAGCGAGCGCGCGAGCTGATACGGCGGCAGCCACTCGCCGCGCTCGTCGACGTTCGCCGCGGCGCCGAGCGCGACGGCGAGGTCCTCGGCGCCCCAGGTCAGCGCCGCGAGCCGCGGCCCGCAACGCCCGTAGCCGCCGAGCGCGAACACTCCGGCGGCGGTCTCCGTCACGATCGGCAGGATCTTGGTGGCGCCGGGCTCGGCGCCCCCCCGGCGCTCGAGGGACCCGAGCCTGTCCGCGAGCGCGACGACGTCGTCGGGCGAGCGGACCTTGGGCAGCACGATCCCATCGGGACGCGCAGCCACGACGCTCGCGAGATCCGCCTCGTGCTCGGGATCGTCGACGGCATTCACTCGAACCCAGACGGCGCGGCCGTGCCGGCGCTTGAGGAACGCGGCGACGCGCTCGCGCGCCTGCGCCTTGGCTGAAGGGTCGACGGAGTCTTCGAGGTCGAGGATCAGTGCGTCGGCCGGCACTTCCGCGCTCTTTGCGAGCTTCTTGTCGCTGTCGCCGGGCACGAACAGCATCGAGCGCAACAGCGAACCGAGCTCACGATTGTTCGTCACGCTTAAGCCCTACATCCGCAGGATACCGAACGGCGTTTCGTGCGGCAGCGGCTTAGCCGTAGCCACGGCCAAGCTCGCGGCGAGCACGTCGCGAGTCTCGAGCATGTCGATGATGCCGTCGTCCCACAGCCGTGCGCTCGCGTAGTACGGGCTCGATTGGCGCTCGTACTGGGCCACGATGTCGTCGCGCGGCTCTGCCGGCTCGTCGGCGCCGCTAGCGTCGGCGCCGCGCCGGCCCCGGATCCGCTCGAGCACGGCGCCGGCCTGCTCACCGCCCATCACCGCGATCCGCGACGTCGGCCAGGTCCAGAGGAACCGCGGTCCGTAGGCGCGGCCGCACATCCCGTAGTTGCCGGCGCCGAACGACCCGCCGATGATCAAAGTGAGCTTCGGCACGCGCGCGCACGCCACCGCGGTCACGAGCTTGGCTCCGTCCTTCGCGATTCCGCGGCGCTCGGCGTCCTTGCCGACCATGAAGCCCGCCACGTTTTGCACGAACAGGAGCGGAATGCCGCGGCGGTTGCAGAGCTGGATGAAGTGCGTGCCTTTGAGCGCCGAGTCCGACAGCAAGATGCCGTTGTTCGCGAGAACCCCGACGAGCTGATTCTCGAGGCGCGCGAACGCGCAGACGAGCGTGGTCCCGTAGCGCGGCTTGAACTCGTCGAGCTCCGACGCGTCGACGATCCGCGCGAGCACCTCGCGGACGTTGAACGCGTAACGCAGGTCGTTCGGCACGATCCCGAAGAGCTCGTCCGCGGGATACTCCGGCGCCGGAGCGTCGGCCGAGGCGGCGTCCGCGCCCCGCGCGAGATTCGAATGGGCCACGATCCGCCGCGCGAGCGCCAGCGCGTCCTCGTCGTCGTCGGCCAATTGGTCCGCGACACCCGAGATTCGCGTGTGCACGTCGCCGCCGCCGAGCGTTTCGTCGTCGACGTCCTCGCCGATCGCCGCCTTCACGAGCGGCGGCCCGGCGAGATAGATCGTGCCTTGATTCTTCACGATCACCGTTTCGTCGCACATCGCCGGCACGTAGGCCCCGCCGGCCGTGCACGAGCCCATGACCACCGCGATCTGCGGAATACCGCGCGCGGACAGCTGCGCCTGGTTGTAGAAGATGCGGCCGAAGTGGTCGCGGTCCGGGAACACCTGGTCCTGAAGCGGCAAGTACGCGCCGCCCGAGTCGACGAGGTAGAGGCACGGCAGAGCGTTCTCGAGCGCGATCTCTTGCGCGCGCAGGTGCTTCTTGACGGTGAGCGGGTAGTACGTGCCGCCCTTCACGGTCGCGTCGTTCGCGACGATCATGCAGCGCACGCCGGCGACGGTGCCGATGCCGCAGACGATGCCGGCCGCGGGCAGCGGCCCATCGTACACCTCGTGCGCGGCCAGGCGGCCGATCTCGAGCCACGCCGAGCCGGGATCGAGCAGCTTCGCGACGCGTTCCCGCGCGAGCAGCTTGCCGCGCTCGCGGTGGCGTGCACGGGCGCGATCGGAGCCGCCCTGTTCGATCTCCTCGCGCCGGCGCTTGAAGTCGGCGGCGAGCGCGCGATTGTGCGCGGCGTTGCGCCGGAAGTCCTCCGCCGCCGGATCCACCTTGGTCCGAAACGCGGTCATCGCGGCGCCTCCGCGGTCGCGGCGAACAGCTCGCGGCCGATCAGCATCCGCCGGATCTCGTTCGTGCCCGCGCCGATCTCGTAGAGCTTGGCGTCGCGCCAGAGCCGGCCGGCCGGGTACTCCGTGGTGTAGCCGTTGCCGCCGAGCGCTTGGATCGTCTGTCCCGCGACCCAGGTCGCGGCTTCGGACGATCTCAAGATCGCGGCGGCGGCGTCGTAGCGCGTCTTGCGACCGCGGTCGCACGCGGCCGCGACCGCGTAAACGTACGCGCGCGCCGCGTTCATCGTGCTGTACATGTCCGCGAGCTTGCCCTGCATGAGCTCGAAGCTGCCGATCGGCCGGTCGAACTGCTTGCGCTGATGCACGTACGGAATCGCGATGTCGTGGCAGGCGCGCATGATGCCGAGCGCGCCGCCCGCGAGCACGATCCGCTCGGTGTCGAGACCCGACATCAAGATCTGCTTGCCGTTGCCGGGCAACATCCGCGCGGCCGGCACGACGCAGTCTTCGAACACGAGACCGGACGTGTCGGAGCCGCGCATGCCGAGCTTGTCGAGCTTCGGCTCCGCCGAGAATCCGGGCAGCGTGCTGTCGACGATCAATGCGCCGATCGGCGGACCCGAGCCGTTGTCCGCGGCCGCGCCGCCGGCGAGGCGTGCGTAGACGAGGACGACGTCGGCCTCGGGCCCATTCGTGATCCACATCTTCGTGCCGTTGAGAAGAAAGCCGTCGCCGTGCGGCACGGCGGTCGTGCGCATCGCGAGCACATCGGAGCCCGCCTGCGCCTCGCTCATCGCGAGCGCGCCGACGTGCTCGCCGCTCAAGAGCTTCGGCAGGAACCGCCGCTTCTGCTCGGGCGTGCCCCAGGCCGCGATTTGATTCACGCAGAGGTTCGAGTGCGCGGCATACGACAGCCCGACGGCTGCCGACGCCCGGCTGATCTCTTCCATCACGAGCACGTGCGCGAGAAATCCCGAGCCCGCGCCGCCGAACTCCGCGTCCACGGTGATCCCGAGGAGCCCGAGCCGCCCGAGCTCGGGCCAGAGATCGCGCGGAAACGCATTGTCGCGGTCGATTGCAGCCGCGCGCGGCGCGATGCGCTCCGCCGCGAACCGCGCCACCTGATCGCGCAGTAGCACGAGCTCGTCCGGGAAACCGAAGTCGAAGTCGTCCATGACGTCAGCGCTCCGTGACGGCCGCGAGGTCGTGTATGACGGCCGCGAGAAAACGCGTGGCCTCGCCGCCCGTGACCGCGCGGTGATCGAACGTCAACGACAACGGCAGGAGCGGATGCACCGCCGGCACGCCGTCGACCGCGACGACCTCGTCGCGCACGCGCCCGGCGCCCAAGATGCCGACGGTCGGAGGCTGCACGATCGGGTTCGCGTAGCGGCCGCCGAACGTGCCGAAATTCGACAGCGTGAACGTGTAGCCGCGCATTTCCTCGGGCGGAATCGTCCTTGCGCGCGTATCGCGCCGCAGCCGCTCGAGCCCGGCGCGCAGATCGTCTGCACTGCGCCCGCCGATGTCGCGCAGCACCGGCACGAACAGGCCGTCCGGCGTGTCGACGGCGATGCCTAGGTGAATCTGCGGCAGCACGCGTCGGCCGAGCGCGCGGCTGTCGAACCAGGCGTTCAGCGCGGGCTCGGCCTTGCAGCCCGCGGCGATCGCGCGGATCAGACGCAGCATGAGCTCGCTGCTCGCGGGCCACCAAGCGGCGAGGTCCGCGTCGTCGTTCACGGTTACCGGGGCGACCTCCGCGTGGGCTTGCGCCATGCTGCGCGCCATCGTGCGGCGTACCCCGCGCAACGGCTCGAGCGGGCCGAGCTCGCGAAAGATCCGCGCGACGCGTTCGACGTCGCGCGCGGTGACCGTGTCGTTCGGTCCGCTCGGCGTGACGACCGCGAGATCCACCTCGAGCCTGCGCGCGAGCGCCCGGACGGCGGGCGTCGCCTTGACCGCCGCGGCGCCCGCGCGCCCGGCCGGAGTCGCGCGCTCGCGCGCGATCTCGTTGCCCTTCTCGACGCGGCCTACGACGGTACCCGCATCGCGCGGGGCCGGCTTCGCCGCGTCGGCGTCGTCCGCGCCCACGAACTCCACGAGCGGCGCGCCGACCTCGAGCATGTCGCCGGACTTACCGAACAGGCGTTTGATCTTGCCGGCCCGGGGGCTCGGGATCTCGACGATGGCTTTCGCCGTCTCGACCGCGAGCAGCGGCTGATCGACGGCGACCTCGTCGTCCGGCGCCACGTGCCAGGCCGCGATCTCGGCCTCCTGGAGCCCTTCACCCAAGTCCGGCAGCTTGAAGACGGTCATGCGGCTTCCAGCACGTCGCGGACGGCCCCCACGATCCGGTCGGTCTGCGGCATGTAGCGGTGCTCGAGCTTGCCGAGCGGCACGATCGTGTCGTAGCCCGTGACTCGCTTGATCGGCGCGAGCAGCGTGAGCAACCCCTCGTCGGCGAGCCGCGCGGCGATCTCCGCCCCGACGCCGACGTTGCGCGCAGCCTCGTGCACGATCACGCAGCGGCCGGTCTTCGCCACGGAGTCGAGGATCGTGGTCATGTCGAGCGGTGCGACGGTCGCCACGTCGACCACCTCCGCGCTCACTCCGCTTTCCGCGAGCGCGTCCGCCGCGGCGAGCGTCTCGCGCAGCGCCGCACCCCAGCTCACGAGCGTCACGTCGGTGCCGTCGCGGAGCTGAAAGCACACGTCGAGCGGCAGCGCCTCGCCGTTGTCGGGCACGTACTCCTTGAACAGGCGGTACAGGCGCGTCGGCTCCAGGAACACGACCGGGTCGGGATCGCGAATCGCCGCGAGCAGCAATCCGTACGCGCGCGCGGGCGAGGACGGAATCACGACGCGCAGCCCGGGGACGTGCGCGAACAGCGTCTCGGTGCTTTCCGAGTGGTGCTCGGGTGCGTGGATGCCTGCGCCGCACGGGGCTCGGAGCACCATTGGGCACGAAAGCCTGCCGCGCGTGCGGTTCCGCAACCGCGAGGCGTGATTCAAGATCTGGTCGATCGTGGGATAGATGAACCCCATGAACTGGATCTCGGCGACGGGACGGAAGCCCTGTGCCGCAAGGCCGACGCTCATGCCCGCGATCAGGCCTTCGGCGAGCGGCGTGTCGATCACGCGCTCCTTGCCGAAACGCTCCGCGAGACCGGCCGTCGCCCGGAACACGCCGCCGTTCACACCGATGTCCTGGCCCAGGAGCACGACGCGCGGGTCCGCCGCGAGCTCGTGGGCGAGCGCCTGATTCACGGCTTCGACGAGCGTTATTTCTTCCATGCGTCGCCCTCCGCCGCGAGCTCGTCGCGCTGCGGCTCGAGCGCGCTCGGCAGCTGCGCGAACAAATGCTCGAACATGGACTCGGGCGCCGGCGCGCCGGTCGCGAGGTATTCCTCGACCGCCTGCTCGACGTGCGCTTCGAGGTCGGCCTGGAGACGTTGCTCGTCGGGGTCGCTCCACGCGCCCGCGCCCACGAGGTGCTTGCGGAGCCGCTCGACCGGATCGAGCGCGCGGTTGCTCTCGAGCTCGTCGGCGGAGCGATAGCGCCGCGCGTCGTCGGCCGTCGTGTGGTCGTGCATTCGATAGGTCAGGGCCTCGACGACGTGCGGGCCCCCGCCGCGGCGGGCTTTACCGAGCGACCGCTCGAGCGCGTCGTACACGGCGATCAGGTCGTTGCCGTCCACTTGCTCGCCCTCGACGCCGGCTGCGATCGCCTTCTGCGCGAGCGTTTGCGCGTGCGATTGAGTCTCGCGCGGCACCGAGATCGCCCAACCGTTGTTGACGATCACGAACACCAAGGGCAACTGCCACACGCCGGCCGCGTTCAGCGCTTCGTAGAAATCCCCCTTCGACGAGCCGCCGTCGCCGAGCACGCAGACCGCCACGCGCGGCTCCCGACGCAGCTTGAACGCATACGCAACGCCCGCCGCCTGCGGCGCCTGCGACGCGATCGGAACGAAGATCGGAAAGTCCTGACGCGGCTCGCCGGGGTGGGTGTACGCCATGCCGCGTTCGTCGCCGCCCCAGTACAGCAGGATGTCGCTCATCCGGACGCCGCGCGCGAGCATCGCGCCCGTTTCGCGGTAGGAGCAGAGCAGCACGTCGTCGCGGGCCATCGCCGCGCCGATGCCGACGGCCGTGGCCTCTTGGCCCAGGCTCGACGGATACGTGCCGATCTGCCCGGTGCGTTGCAACGCGACCGCCTTACGGTCGAACAACCGCGTGAGCACCATGTTGCGATAGACGCTCAAGAGCCGGGCCGGATCGCGCGCGAACGCGGGCAGCTCCGCTACGGCGTTGCCATCCTGGTCGAGGTAGCGCGTGAAGCGCACCTCGAAGCGCGCGACCGCGCGCGACGCCTTGCCGCGGTCGTCCACGGCGCGACGCGCCGCCGCGATGTCAGTGAACGTGGACATGCTGCGTTTCCCCTGCGAGCGCGCGGCGCTGCTCGTCGAGCCCGCGCCAGAAGACGGCGACGCCGTCGAGCATTTCGCGGGCATGGCGGACGAACGAGTCCTCGTCGACGGGCTGCTGCGCGCAGAACGCTTCGAGCTCCTGCCAGGTGTGGTGTGCGTGGTTCGCCTCGAGCCGCGCGTGCCACGTGAAGAACGCCAGATCGAGGGCGCGCATGCCGCTGCGCTCGCCGTAGCGTTGCCAGCCTCGCACGAGCTGGTTCCAGAAACCGGCCGCCGCCCAATTCTCGACGGCCCAGGAAGCCGCCGCCGCGATCGCGTAGCTCTCGTGGGCGTAGAGGCGCAGCAGCTCGCCGCAGAAGAAGAGCGTTGGGTGGGTCGCCATGCGGCGCTTGCCGAGATTCGCGAACTCGAGCCCGAATTGTCGCGCCATGCGCACGAGGAGCTCGAAGTGGGCGGCCCGAAAGTGAAACGTACCG
>DASQOL010000232.1:0-3021 GCA_035644475.1 Gammaproteobacteria bacterium
TCGCGCCACCTCGCCTACATTATTTATACCTCCGGCTCCACCGGCGCCCCCAAGGGCGTCATGGTCGAGCACCGCGCCCTCACCGCCACTCTCGCCGGCGCTCAGGAGCGCCTCTGTCTGCGCGCGAACGACGCTCTGCCCAACCTCGCGTCTTTCGCCTTCGACATCTCGCTGCTCGAGCTGCTCGTGCCGCTGATCGCCGGCGGCCGTGCACAACTGCTCGGCAGCCACGTGCTCAAAGACCTCGACGCACTCGTGGAACAGACTCGTACCGCCACGGTGCTGCATGCCGTTCCGAGCTTGATGGAAGCTTGGCGCGAGCGGCTCGGATCACGGGGGCCGCAATCCTATCCGCAGCTCCGAACCCTGCTCGTCGGCGGAGAGGCGGTGCCGGCGCGATTGCTCGAGCGGCTATCGGCGCAGTTTCCCGGCGTCGACCTCATCGAGCTGTACGGTCCTACCGAAGCGACCGTCATCAGCACTTCGTGCGACGTCCTCGGCAACCCCACCCAACCCTCGATCGGCCGGCCGCTGGCGAACACGCGGATCTATGTCTTGGACGAGCGCGGCCAGCCGGTGCCGCTCGGTGCGGTGGGCGAGATCCACATCGGCGGCGCGGGGGTAGCGCGCGGCTATTTGAACCGACCCGAGCTCACCGCCGAGCGCTTCATCGACAGCCCCTTCGTCGCCGGCGATCGGCTCTACAAGACCGGCGACCTCGCCCGCTATCGCAGCGACGGCAACCTCGAGTTCCTCGGCCGCAACGATCAGCAGGTCAAGCTCCGCGGCTTCCGCATCGAGCTCGGCGAGATCGAAGCGCGCCTCGCCGAGCATCCCGCCGTGCGCGAGGCCGTCGTGCTCGCGCGCGAGGATCAGCCCGGCGAGCGGCGCCTCGTCGCCTACGTCGTCGAGGACACCCATCGCGTCGAGCTGTGGCCCTCCATCGCCGAATTCTACGTCTATGACGAGCTTGCCTATCGCGCGATGGCCACGCACGAGAGCCGTAACGAAAAGTACCTCAACGCTTTTCGAAAGCAGCTAAAGGACAAGATCGTCGTCGATGTCGGTACGGGTCCGCAGGCGATCCTCTCGCAACTCGCCATTCAAGCAGGAGCGAAGAAGGTCTATGCCATAGATCTGCGCGAGAACATCTGTCGTCAGGCCAAAGCAGCAGTTGCGAGTCAAGGGCTGGAGGACCGCATCGAGGTGCTGTGCGGAGACGCTCGTCACCTCAGCTTCCCCGAGCAGCCGGATTACTGCATCTCCGAGATCGTCGGCAACATCTGTGGCTCCGAGGGCGCGGCCAAGATCATGAACGATGTCCGCGCGCGGCTCAAAGCGCCCGAAAACCTGCTGCCGCAACGCGGATCGACTCGGATCGCCGGCATCTCGCTGCCGGAGGGATCGTTCGACTACGGCTTCAGCGAGCTAGGGGCGGAATATGCTCGGGCCATCTTCGATGCCTCCGGGCGTCCATTCGACCTTCGAGTGTGCGTCAAGGCAGTGCCGCGGGAGTCGATCCTCACCGGCCAAGCCGTTTTCGAAGAGCTCGATTTCCAGCGCGAGAACGCGCTCGAATCGCAACACGACATCGAGCTCACCGCCGAAACGGCGGGCGTTCTGACCGGCTTCATCCTGTGGCTGCGTCTGGAGATCGACGCGTCGAACGTGTTGGACGTGCTCGAGGATCAGGGAAGCTGGCTGCCGGTCTACTTGCCGCTCTCCTCTGGAGCGGTTCGACTCGAAGTCGGGGACACGATCGCTGCGACGGTCGAGCGCACCCTCAACGACAATCGCCTCAACCCTGACTTCGTGCTCCGTGGCCGGATCTTCAGCCGGTCGTCGGGCACGAAGCCGTTCGAGATCTTCTCGCCGCATCAGAGCAACGCTTTCCGAGGCGACGACTTTTATCGAAGGCTTTTCCCGGAGGGCGAGCTCAATGTCCTTTCGGGCCGATCGACGGCAGAGCTCCGTAGCTACCTCGCCGCACGGCTGCCCGAGCACATGGTGCCCGCCGCGTATGTTCGGCTCGAAGCGCTGCCGTTGACCCCCAACGGCAAGCTCGACCGCCAGGCGTTGCCCGCGCCGGAGGACACCGCTTACGCGCACCGCGTTTTCGAGTCGCCCGAGGGCGAGATCGAGGAGACGCTCGCCCGTCTCTGGAGTGAGCTGCTCGGCGTCGAACGGATCAGCCGCCATGACAATTTCTTCGAGCTCGGCGGTCACTCGCTGCTCGCCGTGCGCCTGCTCAGCCGGCTGCAAGCCGATCTCGGAATCAGCGTGCCGCTCACCACGCTGTTCATGCACCCGGCGCCCGCGGAGCTCGCCGCGGCCATCGGCCAGCTCCAGCATGAAGCCCTCGCCCCGATCGTCCCGGTCTCGCGCGATGAGCCGCTGGCGCTGTCCTTCGCCCAGGAGCGGCTGTGGTTCCTGACCCAGCTCGAGGGAGCTAGCGTCGTCTACAACCTTCCGACCGCGCGTCGACTGCGTGGGCCGCTCGATATCACCGCTTGGCGACGTAGCCTCAACGCGCTGTTCGCCCGCCACGAGGCGCTGCGCTCGGTGTTCGTCGCCCGCGACGGCCGACCCGAGGTCCGGCTCCTCGCGGCCGACGCCGGGCTGCCGCTCGCCGTGCACGACTTGCGCAACGCGCCCGACGCCCCAGCGCAACTCGCCGTGCTCCAGGCCGAGGAAGCCGCGACTCCGTTCGATCTCGCCCAAGGCCCGCTGATCCGCGCACGCCTCATCCGTCTCGGCGAGGAGGAGCACGTGTTCCTCCTCACCCTGCACCACATCGTCTCCGACGGCTGGTCCATGGGCGTGCTCACGCGCGAGCTCAACGCGCTCTACGCCGCGTTCCGCGAGGGACGCGACGCTCCCCTGCCGCCGCTCACGATTCAGTATCCCGACTACGCCGCGTGGCAACGCCAGTGGCTCGCCGGCGAACGCCTCACGACGCAGGCCGACTACTGGCGAAGGACGCTCGCCGAGGTACCGACGCTGCTCGAGCTGCCGACCGAT
>DASQOL010000233.1:0-11962 GCA_035644475.1 Gammaproteobacteria bacterium
CTGCACGTCGACCACGCGCGTGATCAGCACGGCGTCGGCCTCCGCGCGGCGCGCGGCGGCCACGACGGTGTCGGCCGCGACCTCCTGCGTGCTGCCCATCCGCGCGAGGCTCGAATCGCCCGTCGCGCCCGCGGCGCGCAGCGCCCGCACGACGCTGTTCTCGAACATGCCGCGCACGTTGGAATCGGGATGGATGCCGACCACGAGAACGTTCGACACCGTCGCGTGGAACGTCGGATCGCGATAGGTCTCGGTAACCTCGTCGGCAAAAGCCGCGGCCGCGAACGCCGCGGCGACCAGCAGCGCACGGCGCGCGTTCCTCGCGCCGACCGCTCGGTTCCGCGACGCGCCGATCAGTGCTCGTCCTTCGCTGGCCATACTCCGATGCTGCGCCTGGCGAGCGGGAGCGGCCATCGGACCAAGGCACGATGGACGCTGTCTCGCGATGCGCTGGACAACGGACCGCGGCACCAAGACCTGCGACGGACACGACGTCCCGGATTCGAGCGCGCCGTCTCGATCTCGGGAAACCTTCGGCGTCCATCGCACGTGAAGTCGGCGCTGCCGCTCGCCTCCAAGATCGCTGTAACCGTTGGCACTCTCTCTGCATCTAAGTACCGCAACAACCCGATGGGAGGCCATCATGTCGACGACTAGAGCTCTCGCCCCACTGCTTGCGATCCTGGGCATCGCCACCGCGGCCGCGCAGCCGACCGACTCGGACCGGGGGTGCGCGGAACGATGGGGAGGTGGGCGCAACCGCGAGCACGCCTGCGAGGTTCGCGAGCTCACCGTCCGGCCGTCCGGCGCGCTGTCCGTCGACGCGAGCCCGAACGGCGGCGTCCGCGTCACCGGCACCGACCGCAAGGACGTGCTGGTGCGGGCGATCGTCCGCACGTGGGCCCAGAGCGAGGACGATGCGCGCGCCATGTTCAAGGAGATCGTCGTCCAAGCGGACAACACGATCCGCGCCCAGGGCCCGAACCAATACGGCAACGGCAGGACCGGCTGGAGCGTGAGCTACGAGATCGAGGCGCCGCGCAACACCGATCTCGACCTGGACGCCACCAACGGCGGCATCTCGATCACGAGCCTGCACGGCAACATGGACGTCGAGACCACCAACGGCGGCATCCAACTGAACGGCGTCGCCGGCAACGTGCGCGGCCGTACCACCAACGGCGGCGTCGACGTGACGCTGACCGGCGCGAAGTGGGACGGCGACGCCCTGGACCTCCGCACGACGAACGGCGGCGTGCAGATGCGCGTGCCGGAGGACTATTCGGCGCGGCTCGAGACGCGCACGACCAACGGCGGCCTCAACGTCGACTTCCCCGTGACGGTGCAGGGTCGGATCGGGCGTGAGATCTCGACCACGCTGGGCAAGGGCGGAGCCCTGCTGCGCGCCGAGACCACGAACGGCGGCGTGCGCGTCAGCCGCTACTGAGCACCCGAGGCACGCGCGGCGGACCGCCGCGCGTGCCGCTTCTTTAGAAGTGAGCGAGGCGTGTCCCCTCGAGGGCCGCGCGGATGAGCTCGGCGGCGTAGGTTTGGTCCTCGAGCACCGGTGTGGAAAAGGTCATTCCGCGCCGCCAACTCTGCGGCGCTTCCGGATGCGTGCCGGAGAGAATCACCCAGCCCTGTCCCACAGCGCCTTGCGCGACGGCGGGTGTGCCGTCGGGATATCTGGCGACCGCGTCACCCCACCCCGTGAGCTCCGGGCCGTCCTCCCAGTACTGGTCGAGCGGCGCGCGGCCGGCCACGGCGATCGGCACGGCCGCCTTCCGCACGCCGCGATCCTCGAGCGCGTAGAAGTGGAAGCGCACGCCCTCGGTCAGGTCGAGCCCGTTGTACGGAGAGCTCCCGGCGAGAAACGCGCCCGCGCAGATGCCGAGGTAGCTCAGGCCGCCGTGAACCGCATCGTGAACCTTGGCTGCAGCAGCCGCGGTGAGCCCGTTGCCCATTTGCTCGAAGTTGCCGCCGGGCACGATGAGCAAGCGGAACGAGTCGAGCTCCGCTCGGTTCATGTCGTTCAGCCGCCGCGAGCCCGCCTTGGCGTACGCGAGACCGTGGTCGCGGAGCACTCCCTCGAGCGCCGCGACGTCGCCCGGCGACGTGCCGCTGCCGTCGAACAGCAGGATCTCCGGCGCGGCGCGGGAGCACGCCACCGGCGTCGACACGAGGAGCATGGCGAGGAGGCGCGCGCGAAGGCCGATCATGCGGCCGAGGATAGCACCCCGTTTCGACCGGCGTAGCGCGGCGCCGTGCCGATGCGCCACACCGCGCCGTCAGTTCTTGCTCGGCCGCGAGAGCGTGCTCCACTTCTCCCGCCAGCTCACGCGCTCGTCGGAGAGCGCGTCGAGGAAATCGGCGAGGACCTTGGACTTGACGACCATGTACAGCGTCACGGCGCTCGTGAGACCGAGGATCACGAGGAACAGCAGCACCCGCCACGCGACCGGCTCGTTGGCCGCGGCGAGCACGTTCATGCCGAGGAAGCCGGTAGCCACGGTGCCGATGAGACCGAAGATGGTCACGACCGTGAGGCGCAAGATGGTGTTCGCCTGCCGGCGCGTGCTATCCGTGTCGAGGTAGCTGTTCATGTCGGCGACCTCGTCGCGGACCTCTCCGTAGAGCTCGTCGTTGCGCAGATGGCGGGAGAGCTTGCTGAAGATACTGCGCGACAGCTCCTGGTTCGACACCTCGTGGAACCAGTAGCGATGCGTAAACCGCAAGAACACCTCCATCGACTGACGGATCGTGCGCTTGAATTGGCGCACCGACTCCGTGTCGCCGACATCGAGGCGGTTCATCGCGACGGCGAGCTCGTCGGACATGGAGAGCAGCGCCGCCTTGTGGAAGTGCGCGATCAGGAACAGCAGGAAGTACTGATGACGAAACTGGCCCAGCATGCCGGTCTCGCGGCCGTCGAAGAAAATGTCGCCGTGACGGCCGACGACCGCGAGTATCGAACCGGTGCATAGCAGGCGCGCGTCGCCGGAAAAGTTCTCGCCTTCCCTCCCCCAAAACCGATCGTCGCAATACTCCGACTCGAACGTTTCGAGCGAGCGAGCGGAGTACGGCAGCGTCTCGGGGGGGCCCGGGCGCGTGACGAGACCGAGCCGCACGAAGTCGGCGCGCGTGAGCTCGGTGGGATCGTCGAGCGCGAGGTACGCCATCAACGGCATGCGGTAGTACTCGAGCTGGCGGTAACGCAAGAGCGCCGTCTGGCCGGGATACTCGAGCGCGAGCGGCTTGAGCAGGAACTGCCAATGGGCCGCGAGATACGGGCTCCGATACTTCGCGACGTGCGTGAGGTAGTTCGCCTTCTGCTCGAAATCCGACGTCGCAAGAATCTTACCCTCGGCGTCGAGCCACTCGACGCGCTTCGGGCAGTTGCCGCCGTCGCCCGCGCTGCTCCACCACGCCGGATAGGCGCGGCCGAAACGGAACAACGTGTCTTGCACCCGATCGAGCGAGATGTCGTTCGCGTTGAGCTCGACAACGAGGATCGCGACGTCGGCATCCAAGAAAAAATAGAGATCGACGTGCGGCACATGGAACGTCTCGACGGCCTCGTCGTCGTACACGATTCGCGCGCTGAAGACGTCCGCGCGCCGAAACACGCGCATGCTCGCCTCGCCGTGTCGGCTCGGTCTCTCCTGGCCCACGCTCGCGCCGTGCAGAAAGCGCTGCACGTACGGCAGGAAGGTGATGAAGTGCTTGTAGTGGCGCTCGCGAAAGTCCTGCGGATCGGCGCCGAACTCCTCGCGCACCTCCCGCCAGGGATTGCCTTCGCCGAGCTGCTCGAGCGCTTCCCAGTGGCGCTGCACGGGCGCACCCGGCTTGAGCGGCATCAGCTGCAGCGGCCAGAGCACGACCTGGCGGAAATGACGAATCACCGTCACCGGCTGATCCCGCTCGCCGTGCTCAACGGCAGATCGTGTTCGTCGAGGTCCATTTGCAACGTCCCGAGCCCACGGGGGCAAAGATCCTACCGGTACAAGCACCGCCGCGACCTTGTGCCGCTTCTCATTGGCGGGCGTCGCTCGGGATATCGTACTGCGGCGCGACGCGCTTGGCGCGCGTCGTCTGCCTCGTGCCGCGTGAGACGAGCCACGGCGCGCAACGGCAAAACGTGACGCCGATCCTCGCGGGCGCAGCGGCACTCTCCTTATCCTGTTCGGCGACGTCCCACCTACAGCCGGCGGTGTCCGGCACCCGAAGCAAAGGGGCGCTCGAGGACGCGGAGCGTTACGTGAAAGGCCGAGCTTATCCCGAGGATTTCGCCGAGGCGGCAAGCCCGCCCGCGCAAACGAAAGACTCGCGTTCCGCCGGCGAGACACAGGAGCTCCGTGGCCTCTCCGTGCAAGAGATCGAGCTGTGGCTCAAGGGGGAGGCGCAGGCGGACGCGGGGGATACGCCGTTCGCAGAGAGCGACGCCCTCGAGGAGCAAGCGGGGGTCGCGAGATCCGAATTCGATCACGCGGTCTACGAAGAATACGTCCGCGGGTTCGACGACGTACCTACCCTGCATGACGCCGTCGGGATGCCCCCTCGGCGGGTCGTTCCGCCCGACTTCCGCCGCGGTGAGCGGCCGGATCAGCGGAAAGAGCGCCGGCTCGACGCGCAGTCGCTGCGCGAGGCCAGGACGGCCGACCTCGAAGGATCGTACCTGGAATACGAGCAGCCCGAGCCCGCGCGCGGGGCGAACAAGAAGCCGAAGCGCGGCAGGCCGCGCAAATCGGGCAAACGCAAGAAGCGCTGACTATTCCGCGGCGACGCTCTAGGCCGCGACTTCAACTTTGACGATCGTGTCGCCCTGGCGAATGGCGTCGACGACGTCCTGCCCTTTTGTGACCTTGCCGAAAACCGTGTGCTTGCCGTTCAAGTGCGGCGTGGGCAGATGCGTGATGAAGAACTGGCTGCCGTTGGTGTTCGGCCCGGCATTCGCCATCGAGATCACGCAGCGCTCGTGCTTCAACGGATTGCCCTTGAGCTCGTCGCCGAACTTGTAGCCGGGGCCGCCGCGGCCGGTGCCCGTGGGATCGCCGCTCTGGATCATGAAGTCGGCGATCACGCGGTGGAACGTGATGCCGTCGTAGTAACCCTCACCCGCCAAGAACACGAAGTTGTTCACCGTCTTCGGCGCGTGCTTGGGATAGAGCTCGAGCTCGATCGTGCCGCGATTCGTGACGACGCTGACCGAGTAGTTCTTGGACTCGTCGATCTGCATTTCCGGTGGGGCGTCCCATTGCTTTTCAGCCATTGCGAGTTCTCCCGAAGTGAGGTGAAGCGCCGCTGCCTCGCGTCGCTCGTGGCATAGTACCCGAGTCGCCGCGCCGGCGGCGGTCCGCCGGATCGCCCGAGCGGCGCTTCGGCGAATGGAGTCACGCGACATGGAGACTCAAGCGCGAATCGACGAGCTCGAGGCGCGGCTCGCGATGCAGGACCAGTCGATCGTCGAGCTCAGCGACGAGCTCTATCGTCAGCAGCGGCGTATGGGTGAGCTCGAGGACAAGTTGCGGATCCTACTGCAGCGGCTCGAGACCCTCGCCGCGCCCGCGGAGGCGCGCGACCCCGCCGACGAGGTGCCGCCGCACTACTGATCGCGCACCGCCGCCTCCACCGCGGCGATCGACTCCTCGTCGAGGCGGCGCATGAGCTTGCCGATGTATTGCAGCTGCCGCCGTTTCGCGCCGAAGCTCTTCAGGCGCTTCGCCTCGACGACCGCTTCGCGCAGCAGCTCGGGGAGCGGCAGCGCGGCGAACGCACCGGCGCGCAGTGCGACCAGCGCTTCGCCGAGCTTCTGCAGCTCCGTGCTCGCGTTCTTGCGCGCGGTGCGGCTCGGGCCCTCCCGAAGCTCGTCGTCCGGGCCGGAGCCGTCCTCGGCGTCGAGGTCTCTGCCTGTGCGGGGCTTGCGGGGCACGGGGTTGGAAGCCGCGGTCAGTGCAGGCCGAGCTGCGTCAACACTCCGCTGTCCACGCGCTTTTGGCCCGTCTCGTTCCTCGGCGCCGCTCGACGCGCGTCGCGGAACGGCCGCGTCGTCGGCACGAGCCGGTGGTCTTGCGGGAAGAGATCGAGCTGCTCTTCGCGGCGCGCACGCGCCTTGCTCGAGGAGCGCTTGCCGCGTGGGCCGTTCTTCGGAGGCATGGAATCCTTCGGCGCGTGTGCAGGTGCGCGTAGCGTATCGCAAACGGGCCGCGTTCGGGCACTGTGGCTTTGACGCGTCCACAGAGGATCACGAGCCATGAAGATCAGCGCGCGCAACACCCTGCCCGGCACCGTCCGCAAGATCGAGCGCGGCGCCGTGAACGCCGAGGTCACCATCGAGGTCGCGGCGGGACTCTCGATCGTTTCCGTTATCACGCTCGACGCCGTCGACGCGCTGGGTCTCAAGGAAGGCCGCAAGGCCTACGCGGTCGTCAAGGCGTCGAGCGTCATGGTCGGCGTCGACTAACGACAGCTCGTCGCGGAGGAGTGAGGCACGGGTCGCCCTCCCGGCGACGACATAATGCTCGGCCAAAACGGGAATTGTGACGCGCGTCGACACACGCGCTCGCACGTTCCCCTACAGTGGCTTCCGTCCCTTGGGTTGTCTCCCTCCCAAGCGCCCCTGACAATAAAAGTCTCGCAGCGAGCTAGGCTGGGGCGCGCTTAAAAGCAGATCGACGCACGCTCCCCGCTCCAGCGGTCAGCCGTCGGCTCTCCATTCGAATCCACGCGGATGCGCGAGGACCCTCGAGCTCACGCTCAAGAAATATCCGTTGTAGCGCAACTCAGAGGCGGAACAGGAATTCCTGCATCCCGTTGCGCAGCAGGCGCGCGCGCTCGACCGTGTACCGCGGCATGCAGAGAGCGAAGTCTTCCGGCGTGTATCGAGGCGCGTCGCGCTCGGACTGCGCGGGCGCGAGACTCGCGAGATGCTGCTCGTCGATGGGATAGAACGTGCTCGGCCGCACGGGCATCTTGCGCGCCGAATAGACCACGAGCGCATGCGCGAGCGTTCCCCGGCGCCCGCGCGCAGCGACGCACTCCATGAGCATCGACAGCGCGGGCCGGTTGAGATAGTTCAGCATGTCCCAACACAGCACGACGTCGGTCGACTCGCGGCGGCGCGATGGCAGCAGCGACTCCGCGCGATCGCGAAGACCGCGCGGAGTTTGCTCGCTGTTGAGCTGATCGAGGCCGTCGGTCAAGTCGACGATGTCGAGGCGGCAGCGGAACTCGCACAACAGACGAATCGTCTCGGGACGCGCGGCGCCGAGATCGAGGACCACGCAGCGGCCCGCGCCGCGCAGCCGTTCGATCAACGACTGAAACAGCGGCGCGTTGAGCGCGCCCGACGCGGAAGCGGCGGCCTTGCCGCCCCGCTCGGTCACACTCTGCGCGCGCGTCGCCATTTGGGCGCCCGCGCGCTCAGCTCACGGCGCCGGTCTTGATGGCCGTCGGCGTCTCGGGCTTCGGCCCCACTGCAGCTGGCGGCTTCGGAGCGCTCGGCGTCACCGGCTTGCTCGCGTTGTTGCGTTGGGTCGATTGCGCGGCCTGCGGGTCCATCTCGATCGAGCCCTTGAACTTGGCGCCATCCTCGAGGCTCACGCGCGGCGACGTGACGTTGCCGTGCACTTGCGCGCTCTTGCGAATGTGCACCCGCTCGGAGCCGAAGAGATCGCCTTCCATGTAGCCGTCGACGTACACGGAATTCGCGGAGACGTCGGCACGCACTTTGCCGTTCGGCCCAATAGTAAGGCTGTTGTTCTTGAGCTGGACCGTGCCGTTCACCTCGCCCTCGATCAACAGGTCTTCTTCCCCGCGAACGTCGCCGTCGATGTGGATCGACGGGCCGATGACGGCGGCGTCCCGTAAGCCCGCACTGCGCGACGCCTCGGGTCTTGGGCTGGTGTCCGGCCGTTGCGCGTCTCGCGGTGCGCTCTCCGCGGGCTTGTCCTGCGCGCCTTTCTTGATATCGAACATGCAATACCCCCTCCAAGTTGGTGGTATACCGAATCGCTAATTTGCCGCGCCCCCAAGAGGTTGCGCAGCGATGATGACGAATAGTCTATCTAGCACAGCGGCGCGCAGAACTCCATCCTGTCTGCACCCGACGACAGGTGGGCGCAGCAAGCGCCGCGAGCGTCGGCCACCGGCCGGATGTGAAAATACGGTCACTTCCCTGTCACGCTTTTTGGAGTACGCTCCCGGCTGACCCCACCGCACCCGACCAAAGGAGTATGGATATGAGCACGGCGCCATCGACGGCACGATCTAAGCGCTCCCGAGCGGCGACCCCTGGGACCGACGCCCAACGCACCGCGACCGCCGCACCGCCCTTGACGGCGGAGTACCGGCGCACGCTGATTGCCG
This sequence comes from Gammaproteobacteria bacterium, assembly GCA_035644475.1. Classification (GTDB taxonomy): domain Bacteria; phylum Pseudomonadota; class Gammaproteobacteria; order Steroidobacterales; family Rariloculaceae; genus FEN-1219. The sequence goes on from DASQOL010000233.1 coordinate 8,365, forward strand.
AATCCGCGTACCTGCGCGCCGAGCGGCGCGGCTTCCAGGGCGGCGATGCGGTGGCGGACTGGCTCGAAAGCGAACGGGAAGTCAACCTGATGCTGTCCCGCCCGGCCGACTGACGGCGACCGCCACCGCCGGCGGGAGTGCCGCAAGTGCAGGAGCACCATTGCGGCCCCGGGCTACGACGTCACGAACTTCACGATCTCGTGGATCGCGGCCCAGGTCGCGGCCCCGACCACCGCGATCGCGGCCGCCGCCGTCAGCAGGCCGATCAGCACCACCAGGCCGTCGCGCTCGGTAACGCCGATCGCGATCACGACGGTGGCCGCTGCGGGCGGCATGTTGCCGAGGAACGGGATCGGCAAGATCATGATGAACCCGAGCACGAGCACCACCAGGCCGATGAATACCTTGCCGACCGGCTCGGTGAGGCCCGCGAGCCGCGGCCGGCAAAACCGCTCGAGCCACTGCAAATAGGGCAAGACGCGGTCGACCATGCGTTGCAAGTCGGCTCGGGCGATGCTCTTGTCGGCGATCGCGCTCGGCAGCCAGAGCCGGCGCCGGACGGCGATCAAGTTCAGCGCGATGATCGCGAGCGCGAAGCCGCAAACGGTGGGAATCCCCGGCGGCATCGGCAGGCAACACGGTAGCGCGAACACCAGCATCGTGAAGCCGAATGCGCGGTGCCGCAGGCCGAGGAGGATCTCGCGAAACGACACGCGCTCACCCTCGGCGTAGGCGAGCTCGCGAAGCACCTCGGAAGTACGCGCAGGGAGCGGTCGACTGGGCGCGGCCTCGGCGCCCGGGTCATCGGTGTCCATCGGGGTCCAAGTCCTTGCTATCCGGCTGCGGCGCGATTCCCTATTCTATCTTCAACCGCGCCGCGGGCGAGTAACCGGAAGTGCTCTCGAACGCCGTACTGCTGTTCCTGGTCATCGACCCGTTCGGCCTGATTCCGATCTACCTCTCGCTGATCAAACGGGTGCCGCCCGAGCGGCGTATCCGCGTGCTGCTCCGCGAGCTCGCGATCGCCCTCGTGGCCCTGGTGCTGTTCCTCTTTGCCGGCAAGTACATGCTCGCGCTGCTCAGAATCTCGGAGTCGTCGCTCGCGATCTCCGGCGGGCTGATCCTGTTCCTGATCGCGCTGCCGATGGTGTTCCCTGCGATCAAGCTGGGGTTCGACACCGAAGACTCGGCGGAGCCGTTCATCGTGCCGCTCGCGACTCCGCTGTTCGCAGGCCCGTCGGCGCTCACGCTCGTGATACTGATCGGCAACGACAAGGACGGCGCCTGGCCGGAACGGCTCGCGGCCGTGTTCGCGGCGTGGCTCGCGGCCGGCTTGGTGCTGCTGCTCGGCAACGCCATCGCGCGACTCATCGGCGCGCGCGGCCTCGTGGCGCTCGAGCGGCTCATGGGCATGTTCCTCGTCGCGATGGCGGTCGAGATGCTGCTCTCGGGGCTCGCCGCGTATTTCCGCGCGCTGCCGAGCTGATCCGGCGCGCCGAGCTCGGCGAGGGTGCGCGCAGCGCGAGCCGCGCGTCAGTTCCCGGCGCCCCGGCAGGCAGCCTGCGTCGCGAGCCAGTCCGCCGCGGCGCGGACTTGGACGTCGTCGAGCGTCGCGGCGCCGGCCTCACGCGCCGCCTGCACCGGTCGTTCCGGCTCGATGGCGTCCGCGTAGACGCGCCCGGCGCGATCGGCGGTCGCGGCCACCGTGAGCACGAGCGCCGCGCCGTCCGCGAGCACGAACGTGCGGTTGCCCGCGCTCAACCCGCTCGTGGGTGTACCGAAGCTCAAGGTCCCTGCCCGGCCGCGAAACGCCACGGCCAACACTTCTGCCGAGCTCGCCGTTCCCGGCCCGAGCAACACGGCCACCGGCGGCGGCGCCGCCGGCCGATAGGGCTCGCGCACGCGCAGCTGCGCGTAATCGCCGAACCCCGCCTGGCCGTCCCGGTACCAGATGCTCGTGCGCCGACCATCCGGATAGAGCGAGGCGCCCGCCTCGCCCTCGCCGAGCAGGGGACCCACTCCCGCGAGCATCGGCCATAGGTTGCCGCCATTGTTGAGCCGCAAGTCGAGAATCCATCCGCAGGTACCGGACAAATCTACGTTTTCGATCGACGCTTGGACCTGCTCCGCGAATTCGACCTGAGCCTGCGCCGAGCCGCCCGCGAATCCCGGCACGGCCACGTAGCCGTAGGCGCCGGCGAGACGCTCGGCGCGGGGGAGCACGGCCGCCCGGCCGGTCCGCGCGTTCGACACCGGCGCGCGGTCGAGCGCGGCCTGCGCCCGCGGCGCGAGCAGATAGCTGTGCCGGTCGCCGAGCTCGTAGATCGCGTAGCGCAGGGCCGGATAAACCCCGGACGGCGCGTCCGCCCCGCGCGCTTGGCGTCCGGCCGCGGTCCTCAAGTCTCGCCAGTCGAGGCTCAGGCCGTTGATCGAGTTGCGCTCGAGCACCGCGAGCGCGTCGTCGAGATAGCGAGCGGCCGTCGCGGTCGGCGGCGGGCGCGCGGCGACGTCGATCACCTCGAGCGAGAAGTCGTCGAACCAGCCCGTGCCTTGGCCGCGCAGTAGCGCCCCGAACGCGACTTCGTCCGCGTCGGGGGGCAGCGGCAGCTCGAGCTCCTCGCGCAGCCATTCGGCCGTGCGTGCCGCCGCGTCGAGTGCCGTCTCGGCACCGCCGACGCCCTCCCGGCCGTCGCCGCGGCTATCGAGATACAGCGCCCCTTTCGCGCCGGCGACGCGCAGCCAGAGGCCGGCGGTGGCGGCCCCGCCGGCACGGAGCGCGGCGCGCAGACGCAGCCGCCGCGCCGGGACGGCCGCTGCACCGCTCGCGGGCACGAGCTCGGCGTAGCGGAGCCGCTGCGCGACCCGCGTGAAGCCGGCCGCGTTCTGTTGCTCGATCTTGAGGCTGCGCGCGCCCACGGCCGCGACCGTCGTATCGACCGCGACCGCGACGCCGCGCAGGGGATCGTCCGGGCGGTACAGGCTCCAACCGGCGAGCGCGTCGACGCCCCCGGACTCGAAGCTCGCGTTGCGCTGCGCGGCCGCGTCCCCGGTCATGCAAAGCGCCGCCATGGCCGCGACGCAGAGCGCGCCGCTCAGCGATCCGTGATGAGCTCGGGGGATTTGAGCTTGCCTTCTTCGAACGTGAGCAGGCGGGGGAATTGCCCCGCACCTTGGTCATAGATCCAACGCTCGACGCGAGTGGTGCCGACGGAATTCACGGCGCCGTTGCGGCCGCGCGTGCGAACCGGCACGTCTTCGACCTGCTTGCTCTGCGGCTCACCGCACTTGGCGACGACTTGCGGCGCCAGCATGCCGACCTTGACGAGTTGGCCGCCGCAGCGCAGCACGTCGTCGGCCGCCGCCGAGCCGCCGGCCCATGCCGCGGCCGCGATCGACACCGCACAGAGGATCAGCCTAGGCATTTCCCTCTCCAGTAGGCCGCGCAAATTGCCCGCCCCACACAACCCGATGCCAGTCAGTCTATGCCGGGCGCCGGTGGGGGCAAAGCCGCCAATCGCCCCCGTTCGAGGAGGAATTCGCGCGGCGCGCGTGCTCAGGCCGAACGAAGCGCAGGCCGATCGGGCGTGTGCTCTCCGCC
>DASQOL010000234.1:0-26822 GCA_035644475.1 Gammaproteobacteria bacterium
GCTCGCAAATCCCGGCGCGTTTCGCGCCGCCGTGGACGCGCTCGCGGAGCGTGTCGCGGGCTCGAGCGCCGACGGCCTGCTCGCGATCGAGTCGCGCGGCTTCATCTTCGGCGCTGCGCTCGCGCAAACCCTGGCATTGCCGCTGCAGCTCGTGCGCAAGCGAGGTAAGCTGCCCCGCAAGTCGATCAGCATGCGCTACGAGCTCGAGTACGGTTTCGACCATCTCGAAGTGCATGAGGACGCGGTCGAGCCGGGCCGCCGCTACCTCATCGTCGACGACGTGATCGCGACGGGCGGCACCGCGGCCGCGGTCGGCAAGCTCGTCGCGGCGCAGCGGGCGACGGTCGCCGCCTGCGTCGTGCTCATCGAGCTCTCCTTCCTCAACGGCCGCGCCAAGCTCGGCGACGTCCCCGTCGTGAGCCTCATCACCTACTGACGCGAGCGCTCCCACTGACGCGCACGTGACTCGAACGCGTGCTCCGCTGCGGCGGTAGCGACGAGCCGAGCCACAGCGCCGAGAGCCGCGGAGCCCGGGCGCGCAGCGCCCGGGGGCGAGCCGCAGGCGAGCACTCAAAACGCGGCGGCACGCCGTCTCTATTGGCGAGACAACCAAACGACCGCGTTTTGAGCCCTGGCGAACGCGCCGTGGCGAGGGAACCGGCCGAAGGCCGGCGAAGTCGCGTGCCGCAGCGGAGCACGCGTTCGAGTCACGTGCGCGTCAGTGGGAACGGTTGAGGATGAAGTCGGAGAGCCAGAGCAGGCCGTGAGACTCGTCGCCCAGGCTGAGCAGCGCGTCGATCGCGCGCCGCTGCGTCTCCTCGGCGCGGAGCCGAGCGCCTGCGACGCCGAGAGTGGACGGGTAGGTCGACTTCTCATTGGCCGCGTCGCTGCCGGCGTTCTTGCCGAGCGTCGCCGTGTCCTGCTCGACCTCGAGGAGATCGTCGCGAATCTGGAACACCAGGCCGATGTCGCGCGCGAAGACGTCGAGGCTCCCGCGCTGGGCCGCCGAAAAGTCCGCGAGCTCGGCCGGCATCATGATGGCGGCCCGGATGAGGGCGCCCGTCTTGCGCCGGTGGATGTCCTCGAGCGCCGCCTCGTCCACTCGCCGGCCTTCCGCCTCGAGGTCGAGTGCTTGCCCGCCGACCATCCCGGCCGGGCCGATCGCCCGTGCGAGCCAGCGCACGACCTGCGCTTGGGCGCTGGGGCGCTCGCCGAGGGTCGCGTCGGTACAGAGGATCTCGAACGCGAGCGCTTGGAGGGCGTCGCCGGCGAGGATCGCCGTGGCTTCGTCGAACCGGCGGTGGGTCGTGGGCCGGCCGCGGCGTAGGTCGTCGTCGTCCATCGCGGGCAAGTCGTCGTGCACCAACGAGTATGCGTGCACGAGCTCGACGGCGGCGGCTATCGAGTCGATTGCGGCGGGTGCAAGGCCGCAAAGCTCGCCGCTCGCGTAGGCGAGCAGCGGCCGAACGCGCTTGCCGCCGCCGAGCACCGAGTACTCCATCGCTTCGCGGAGTCGAGCCGGAACGTGGCCGTCGCCGCGCAGGACGTCGGCGAGATGTCTGTCGATTCTGCGGCGGTACTCATCCAGGCGCTCGGCGAATGCGTCCTTCGAGGCCCGTGCTATCATACCGGGCCATCCTAACACCGAACCGGCGCGCACGGCGCGAGCATTCGTGGACACCGAATCGAGCCGACCCGACAGCGCCTCCGGCAACGATCTCGCGTACCAGGCTCACATACTCCCCGGCGTCTCGCGCACGTTCGCGCTGACGATCCCCGTGCTGCCGTCGCGTCTCGCGCGCGTGATGACGAACGCGTATTTGCTCTGCCGGCTCGCCGACACGATCGAGGACGACGTCGGGCTCGACAACGTGCAGAAGTCCGTGTTCCACGCGCGGTTCATAGCAGTTGTCAAGGGTGCCGAGCGCGCCGAGACGTTCGCAGCAGAGCTCCTGCCGCTCTTGTCCGACCGCGTGCTGCCGGCCGAGCGCGACCTCGTGCGCAACGCGCCCGCCGTGCTGCGCGTCACGCACGGCTTCTCGGCCCCCGAGCAGGCCGCGCTCACGCGCTGCGTGAGCATCATGTGCTCGGGCATGCCGGAGTTTCAGCGCGGCAAGAGCTTGCGCGGTCTCGCCAACCTCGGCGAGCTCGCTTCGTACTGCTACTACGTCGCCGGCGTCGTCGGCGAGATGTGCACGGAGCTCTTCTGCCTGCATTGTCCGGAGCTCGTGAAGCATCGTGAGGCGATGCTCAAGCTCTCCGTGTCGTTCGGCCAAGGCTTGCAGATGACCAACATCTTGAAGGACATCTGGGACGATCGGCACGCCGGCGCTTGCTGGTTGCCGCGCTCGGTGTTCGCCGGCGGCAACTTCGATCTCGCGGACCTCGAGCAGCTGCATACGACGCCGGCGTTTCGCCAGGGCTTGGACGAGCTCATCGGCATCGGCCACGCACACCTGCGCAACGCGTTCGAGTACACGTGCATGATTCCGAAGCGCGAGTCCGGCATTCGCAGGTTCTGCCTCTGGGCAATCGGCCTCGCGGTGCTCACGCTGCGCAAGATCCATCGCCATCCGACCTTCCGCTCCGGCAACGAGGTCAAAGTCTCGCGCCGCACCGTGAAGGCCACGGTGTTCGCCACCAACCTCACGCTGCTCTCCAATCGCGCGTTGGGCTTGATCTTCGACCGCGCGGCCGACGGATTGCCGCTCGCGAACCGCGCCGAAGCGACCGTCGCGGCTTTCGCCGCGGCCGGGCCGCGCGTCGACGCCGGTTGACGCACGCGGTGTCGTCCTCCGCCGGCTGTCGCGTCGCCATCATCGTCGCGCTCTCGGTCGAGCAGGCGAGCCTGCGGCGTCTCGCGCAAGCCGCCGTCGGCGATCTTTCGGTCACGCAGAGCGGGCCGGGCCCCCAACGGGCGGCGGACAATGCACGAGCGGCGCTTGCCGCGGGCGCCGGCGCGCTGGTGTCTTGGGGCCTCGCAGGCGGCGTCCACCTGCGACTCGGTTCGGGGACCGTGGTCTTGCCGCGCCGAGTGCGCGCCGCCGACGGAGCCGTGTATCCGGTGCACCGCGAATGGCGCGCAGTGATCGCCGCCGCGCTGCACGGCGAGATCCCTGTCGATGAGGGCGATCTGCTGAGCGTAGCGGAGCCGCTCGTCACGCCGGCGGCGAAGAGCGCCGCCGCGGCGCTCGGTGTCGTGGCCGTCGACATGGAGTCCGCGGCCGTTGCCGCTGTCGCGGCCCGGGCCCGCGTCCCGTTCATCGCCTTGCGGGTCGTCGTCGACACGGCGACGGACGTGCTGCCGCCTGCCGCAGTGGCGTGGGTCGACGCGCGCGGTGACCGCCGCTTCGGAGCCGCGCTCGCGGCCGCCGTGAGGCCGCTGCAATGGCGCGCACTGTGGATTCTCGCGAAACGCTACCGCGCCGCGAGCCGGGCGCTCGAGCGCGCCGCGGTGCTCACCGCCGCGAGCCGCGTGCTCGTTGCGCCGGCCGCTACCGGCCGCGCGGGCTAGCCCTCGATGTCGTCACTCGCGGATCGTGCCGGTTCGTCGCTCGCGCATTGGGTCGCGGGCGTGCTGCGCCGGCCGAAGCTCTCCATCGCGCTGTCGCTGCTCGTGACCGTGCTCGCGGGGTACTACGCGGCCGGACATCTCGGCGTGAACACCGACACGGCGAACATGATCTCGCCGACGCTCCCCTGGCGGCGTGACTTCATCGAGTATCGCGACGCGTTTCCCGTTCGCGACCGCAATCTCCTGATCGTGATCGACGCGCCGTCGGCGGCGCGGGCGGACGCCTTCTCCGCCGCGCTGCTCGCCGAGCTGCGCAAGCGGCCCGATCTCTATCATTCGATCCTGTTGCAGGGCGAAGGCGAGTTCTTCGAGCGCAATGGCTTGCTGTACCTGCCGCTCGCGGAGCTCGAGCAGCTCGCAGACCGCCTGGCGGCGGCCCAGCCGCTCCTCGGCCTCTTGCAGAGCCGCTTCGACGGCGCCGCCGTGCTCGACGTCGCCACGAGGACGCTCGAGCCCCGTCCCTACGGCGCCCCCGACGGCGCGGCCGGTGACGCCGGAGCCGCGGCGCTCGCACCGTTCTACTCCGGGCTCGCGGCGCCCCTGGCCGCGGCCCGCGCCGCAGAGCCGCAGCCGCTCGCGTGGCGCAGCCTGCTCGCCGGCGGCGCCGCGCCGGTCACGCGCAAGATCGTCGTGCTGCAGCCCGAGCTCGACTTTTCGCGGATGCAGCCCGCGAGCGCCGCGCTCGCGGGTATCCGCGGGATCGCGGCGGAGTTGAACGCGCGGGAGCCCGTGCCCGTGACCGTGCGGCTCACGGGCACCGTGGCGATGGAGCACGAGGAGCTTCTGAGCGTGAGCCAAGGGGCGGCGCTCGGCGCGATCGCGACGATGCTGCTCGTGGCCGTGGTGCTCTACGCGTCTCTGCGGTCGTGGCGCTTCCTCGCGATCTCGATCGTCACGCTATTGAGCGGCCTCGCGCTCACAGCCGCGTTCGCGGCTGCGACGGTCGGGCACTTGAATCTGCTGTCGATCGCATTCGTCGTGCTCAACGTGGGCCTCGGCAGCGACTACGTGATCCACGTGCTGCTGCGCCACAAGGAGCTGCTCGCAGAAGGCCATTCGACGAACAGCGCGCTCCTCGAGACGATGCGCGGCGTCGGCTCGTCGCTCGCGCTGTGCGCTCTCACTACGGCAACGGGCTTCTATGCGTTCATTCCAACGACGTTCAAAGGAGTCTCGGAGCTCGGGCTCATCGCGGGCACCGGCGTATTCTTCGGACTGTTCGCCAGCGTAACGTTGCTGCCTGCGCTCGTCGCGCAGCTCGCGCCGAAGGGCGCAGGCGAGACCGCGAAGACTCTCATCGATCCAAGGATCTTCGTGCCGTTGCAGCGCCGGCCGCGCGTCGTGCTCGGCATCACCGCCGTGGTCTTGGTCGCGTCGTTCGCGGCGCTGCCGTGGGTGACTTTCGACAGCAATCCGATTCACCTGCGCAACCCGCGCAGCGAGTCGGTGAGCACGCTGCTCGAGCTCGCAGCCGCGGGCGAGGCGCCGCTGCTCAATCTCGACGCGGTGGCGCCCGACGACGCAACCGCGCAGCGCTGGGCCGCGGAGCTGCGCAAGCTCCCGCAGGTGCGCGCCGTCGTCACGGTCGCGAATCTCGTTCCCGGCGACCAGCCCCAGAAGATCGCGGTGCTTGAGGACCTTGCATTGCTGCTCGGCCCCCGGTTCGCGGACCTCGCGGCCGTTCCCGCGCCGCCGGATTCGGTGGAGCGCGCGCTTGCGGCTCTGGCGGCGAGCTCGGCCGGATCGCCCGCGGCCGCCGGGCTGCACGCCGAGGCGGCCGCCCTCGCCGCGGCGCTGGCCGCCGACTCCGCGTCCGAGCGGCAACGGCGTCTGACGGCGCTCGACACCGCCCTTACGGCAGGGCTCCCGGCCGAGCTCGGCCGGCTCGCGGCCGGCCTGCACGCCAAGCCGTTCGGCCGCGATGCACTGCCCGACAATCTGGCGGAGCGCTGGCTCGCGTCCGGCGGCCGCGAGCTCGTCGAGATCGTGCCGGCCGAGGACGTGAGCGACAACGCCGCGGCGCGCCGCTTCGTCGGCGCCGTGCGCGGCGTGGTCGCCAAAGCCACGGGGCTGCCAGTGGTCTACGACGAGGCCTCGGGCACCGTCGTGCGCGCGTTCGAGCTCGCGTTCCTGTACGCGCTCGTGATGGTGAGCGCGATCATCCTCGTCGTGCTGCGGGACTTGAAGGACGTGCTGCTCGTAATGGTGCCGATCGTGCTCGCCGCCGTCGTGACGGTCGGCGCCACGGTGCTGATCTCGATGCCGCTGAACTACGCGAACATCATCGCGCTGCCGCTGCTCGTAGGCATGGGCGTGGACAACGGTATCCACGTCGTGCACCGGATGCGCACCGACAGCGTCGCGCAGCTGTTCGACACGAGCACGATGCGCGCCGTGCTCGCGAGCGGCCTCACCACGGTCGCGAGCTTCGGCAACCTCGCGTTCTCCTCGCACGTCGGCACGGCGAGCATGGGCGTCCTGCTGGCGCTCGGGCTCGCGATCAGCATGGCCGCGACGCTGATCATGCTGCCGGCGTGGCTCAACACGCGCGCGCGCGCCGCGCGCCCGGTCTACTGACGAGCGGACGTCGATGGATCTCGTCACCGGCGCGAACGGCTTCTTGGGATCGGCCGTGGTGCGTGCGCTGCGCGCCGACGGCCGCAGCGTGCGGGCGCTCGTGCGCCGCGGCAGCGATCGGCGCAACCTCGCGGCGCTTTCCGTCGAGATGGCGGAGGGCGACCTCACCGATCCCAAGTCGCTCCGGGCCGCCGCGCGCGGCTGCGGCGCGGTGTTCCACGTCGCCGCCGACTATCGGCTCTGGGTCGCCGATCCCAAGCCCATGTATCGAGCGAACGTCGACGGTTCCGTGAACGTGCTCGAGGCGGCCGCGGCGGAGCGGGTCGCGCGCGTCGTGTATACGACGAGCGTCGCCGTGCTCGGCATCAACCCCGACCGCACGCCGGCCGACGAGAGCACGCCTGTGACCGTCAACGACATGGTCGGCCACTACAAGCGCTCGAAGTTCTTGGCCGAGGAGGCCGTGCGCAAGCGGGCGCCCGAGCTCGACCTCGACGTCGTCATCGTCAACCCGTCCACCCCGATCGGCCCCGGCGACATCAAGCCGACGCCGACCGGCCGCGTGATTCTCGACGCGGCCGCGGGCCGCATGCCGGCGTACGTCGACACCGGCTTGAACGTCGTCCACGTCGACGACGTTGCCCGCGGGCATCTGCTGGCGTTAAGGTCGGGCCGGCGCGGCGAGCGCTACGTCTTGGGCGGAGAGGACTTGAGCCTCGCGCGGATCTTGCAGCTCGTAGGCGAGCACGTCGGGCGGCCGGCGAGCAAGGTGAGACTGCCGCACTGGCTCGTGTATCCGATCGCGCTCGGCTTCGAGGCCGTGGCGCGCGTCACGGCGCGCGAGCCGCGCGTCACGCTCGACGGCTTACGGATGTCGAAGAAGCACATGTATTTTTCGAGTGCGAAGGCGCAGCGGGAGCTCGGTTACGTGTGGCGCGAGCCGCGGCTCGCGATCGGCGACGCGATCGACTGGTTCAAGGGCCATGGGTATCTCTAAGGCACAGGCGCGAGCCCGCGCGAACTTCGCGTTGGTCAAGTATTGGGGCAAGGCGGACACCCGGCTCAACGTGCCGGCCGTCGGCTCGATCTCGATCACGCTCGACGCGCTCTGGTCCGACACCACGGTGGAGCTAGACCCTGAGCTCGCGGCTGACGATTTCGTCCTCGACGGCGCGCGCCGCGCGGAGCAGAGCGCGAAGGTATCGGCGTGTCTCGATCTGCTGCGCGCACGCGCCGGTGACACGACCCGTGCGCGCGTCGCGAGCTCCAACAACTTTCCGACCGGCGCCGGGCTCGCGTCGTCGGCGTCGGGGTTCGCGGCGCTCGTGACGGCGGCGTCGGCCGCGCTCGGCCTTGATCTCACGCCGCGCGAGCTCAGCGTGTTCGCTCGCTTCGGCTCGGGCTCGGCGGCCCGGTCGGTGTTCGGCGGATTCGTCGAGATGCACGCGGGCCGCGCGGCCGACGGCACCGACAGCTACGCCGAGCCGCTGCTCGACGGCGGGGCGTGGCCGCTCGAGGTGGTGATTGCCGTGACCGCCACGGGCGAGAAAGAGGTCGGCTCGCGCAGCGGCATGCTGCGCTCGGCCGAGCTCTCTCCTTACTATTCGGCCTGGGTGACCACGCAGCCCGCCGACCTCGACGCGGCGCGCAACGCGATTGCCGCCCGTGACTTCGACGCGCTCGCGGACGTCGCGGAGCACAACTGCCTCAAAATGCATGCGGCCGCGTTGGCCGCGCGGCCCGGGCTCGTCTATTGGAACGGCGCGACGGTCGAGTGTCTGCACGCGGTTCGGCGGCTGCGGGCGGGAGGGGTGCCGGTGTTCTTCACGATCGACGCGGGGCCTCAGGTCAAGGCGATCTGCACCGCGCCGGAGCGCGCGCGCGTGGCGGCGGCCCTGCGCGAGCTGCCGGGCGTGGTCGAGGTCGTCTCGAGCAAGCTCGGACCCGGCGTGGAACTGCTCTAGAGTGCCCATCGGAGCGGCCATCGTCGCGCGCGCCCCCGGCAAGCTGGTCGCGCTCGGCGAGTACGCGGTGCTCGACGGGGCGCCGGCGCTGGTGCTCTCCGTCGACCGCTACGCCACGGCGACGATCGAGAGGGACCCCGGTCCGGGCTGTCGCCTGACCACGCTGATGCCCGACCCCGAGGAGCGCTCGTTCGGACGCGGCCGGCCGAGCGGCGTGCGCTTGGTAGATCTCGTGACCGGGGTCGACCTCGTGACCGGCAGCTCGCCTGCGTTCGGGGCCCTGCCGGCGTGGCGGGGGACCCTCGACTCCGTGCCGTTCTTCGCCGGAGGGTTCAAGCTCGGCTTGGGTTCGAGCGCCGCGGCCCTGTGTGCCTGGGCCGCGGCGTTCCGGCGCTTCGCCGCCGGCGCGGGCGTCGACGCTCCCGCCCCGACTGTGGCCGAGCTGATCGAGCTGCACCGGGCGTTCCAGGGTGGCCGGGGCAGCGGCGTCGACGTGGCCGCGAGCCATTCCGGGGGCGCTATTGTTTACCGGCTGTCGCGTTCCGGCGAGCCCCAAATTGGTTCAGTCCGGCTGCCGAACAGTGTAGGATTCGCGGGTATTTTTGCCGGTCGGTCGGCTTCGACACCGGCGCTCGTTGCGCACTATCGGGGGTGGGGGCGCGGGCGCCCCGACCAAGCCGCCGCGATGCTCGCGAGCCTGACGCGGGTCGCAGAAGTGGGCTGTGCGGCGGCCTGTGGGGACGATGGAGTGGCGTTGGTCGAGGCAATCGCGGAATACGGCCGCGCTTTACAGAATCTAGGGTCAGCGATTGGTGCAGAGATCGTCACGGCCGAGCATCGCCGGATCGGCGAGCATGCCCGGCGCTACGGCGTGGCCTACAAGGTGAGCGGAGCCGGTGGGGGCGACCTCGGCCTGGCCTGTGCGCTCGACCTCGAGGCGCTGGCGGCGTTCGGGCATGCGATGGCCGCCGAGGGCTTTCGGGTCATCGACGTCCGCCCGGCCGAGCGCGGGTTATTCATTGATTCGGGGGTTGACGCGGGGGAGCAGTCCTAAGTGAGTCCGGATCGTCTGCGAATTCCAGCGTTCTACAAGCTCAGCGTCGAAGAGCGTCACCGCATCGTCTACGAGCGCGGCTTGCTCAACACCAGCGACTTCCGCGCCCTCGCGACGGGGCAGCACACGCTCGACCTCGACGCCGCCGACAAGATGATCGAGAACGTCGTCGGCGTGATGGGCCTGCCGCTCGGGCTCGGCATGAACATGATGGTCAACGACAAGCAGTACGTCGTGCCGATGGTCGTCGAGGAGCCCTCGGTCGTCGCGGCGCTCAGCTCGGCGTCGAAGCTGATCCGCTCGTGCGGCGGCTTCCGAGCCGAGGCCACCGACCCGATCCTGATCGGCCAGATCCAAGTCGTGAACGTGCCCGACATGGAGCGCGCCAAGCACGCGCTGCGCGACCGCCGCCACGAGATCGTCAATCTCGCCAACAGCTTTCACCCGAACATGGTGGCCCGCGGCGGCGGTGCGCGCGACATCGAGCTGTTCGTGCACCCGCTGCCTTCGAGCGGCAAGCCGATGCTCGTCGTGCACCTGCTCGTCGACACTCGCGACGCGATGGGGGCGAACCTCGTCAACGGCATGTGCGAGGGCGTCGCGCCGCTCGTCGAGTCGATCACGGGCGGCGAGGTCTTCTTGAGGATTCTGTCGAACCTCACCGACCGCTCGCTCGTGCGAGCTAATTGCAAGATTCCCATAGATCGGCTCGCGGGCCGCGGCTACACGGGCAAGCAGGCCCGCGACGGCATCATCGTCGCGGGGGACTTCGCAACCGTGGACCCGTACCGCGCCGCGACCCACAACAAGGGCATCATGAACGGCATCGACCCGCTCGCGATCGCCACGGGCAACGACTGGCGCGCGATCGAGGCCGGTGCTCACGCGTACGCCGCGCGCGGCGGCCGCTATTCGTCGCTGACCAAGTGGTGGGCGGACGACGAGGGCAATCTCTGCGGCAGCATCGAGGTGCCGATCAAGGTCGGCATCGTCGGCGCGCCGCTCGAGTCGAACCCGACCGTGGCGCTCAACCTGCGGCTGCTCGGCGTCGAGTCCGCGACCGAGCTCGCGCAGGTCATGGGCGCGGTGGGTCTCGCACAAAACTTCGCGGCGATCCGGGCACTCGCGACCGAGGGCATCCAGAAGGGCCACATGACCCTGCACGCGCGCAGCGTCGTCACCGCGGCCGGCGCTACCAAGGAGATCTTCGACGAGGTGCTCGATCGGTTGATCCAGAGCGGCGTCATCAAGGTTTGGAAGGCGCAGGAGCTCGTCGCCGAGATCACGGAAGAGCGCACGCGCGAGAAGTCGGGCGGCCGCCCGCGCCGTAGCCAAGAAGCCGCGATGGGCGTCGGCTACGGCAAGGTCATCCTGCTCGGCGAGCACGCCGTGGTCTACGGCCGGCACGCGATCGCCGCTCCGATTCCACTTGCGATCAAGGCGCTCGTCGAGGACTGCGACGAGGGCATTCATCTGTTGATCCCGCGCTGGGGCGTCGAATATCGGCTGGCGAGCAATCCGAGCGAGCGGCGCTCGTTCGAGCGGCCCGCCGGCGTCATGCTCGACCAGCTCGGGCTCTCCGGCCGCGCGATGCGCATCGAGGTGTTCCCGGAGGTGCCGCGCAGCATGGGCCTCGGAGGGTCGGCGGCGATGGCCGTCGCTATCGTTCGTGCGCTCGACAAACACTTCAAGCTCGGCTTGAGCGACGCGCAGGTAAACGCGCTCGCGTTCGAGTCTGAGAAGGTGGCTCACGGCAGCCCGAGCGGCCTCGACAACACGCTCGCGTGTTATGGCAAAGCGCTGGTGTTCCGCCCCGGCGATCCGCCGCTCGTGGAGCCCCTGAACATCCGCGAGCCGATCCCGGCCGTGATCGGCATGACGGGCTACGAAGGCCTCACCGCCAAGACCGTGGGCCGCGTCCGCGAGGCCTGGCAACAGGAAAAGAAGCTCTACGAGCGAATCTTTGATCAGATCGACGCTCTTACACTACGTGGGATTCAGGCTATACACGACAACGACTTGCCAACCCTGGGCCAGCTCATGAATATTTGTCAGGGCATGCTGAACGCTCTGCAAGTTTCGACCCCCGAGCTCGAGAAGCTCTGCGACATCGCGCGCGAGAACGGGGCGCTCGGCGCGAAGCTCACGGGCGGCGGCGGGGGCGGCTCGATCGTGGCGGTCTGCGAGGCCGACACGATGGACGCCGTCGCGAACGCGATTCGCGCAGCGGGCTTCCAGGCGATGCCGGTGCGGCTCGGAGCAGAGCTCAATGGCGCGTGAGGAGATCGTCTCGAACGCGAGCGAGGAGCTGATCCTCGTCGACGAGCACGACCGCGAGCTCGGGTTCCGCTCCAAGGGCGACTGTCACTCGGGGTACGGCGCCTTGCATCGCGCGTTCTCGATCTTCGTGTTCAACGGCGACAACGAGCTTCTGCTCCAGAAGAGGAGCCCGAGCAAGCTTCTGTGGCCGAACTATTGGTCGAACACGTGCTGCTCGCATCCGCGCCGAGGCGAGACAATGGAGCGTGCGGTGTCGCGCAGGCTCGCGCAGGAGCTGGGCTTCGAGTGCCCGCTCGAGTTCCTCTACAAGTTCAGGTATCACGCGCAGTACGGCGCGATCGGTGCCGAGCACGAATATTGCTGGGTCTACTACGGCCGCTACGACGGCCCGGTCGACGTGAACGTGAGCGAGATCGTGGATTGGCGATTCACCGGGGTCCACGCGCTCGAAGCCGAGCTCGCGCGGGCGCCTGAGTCGTTCACGCCATGGTTCAAGATGGAATGGGTGCACATCAAGGCGAACTACCTCGACGGTATGCTCGCGAGCACCGGCACGGACGGATAAGACAAGACACAAGGAACGCAAATGGGCATCCCACTGGTTCAGACTTACAGAATTGCGCGCTACATTCTCGAGCAGAAGCTCAAGCGGAATAAGCGCTATCCGCTCGTGCTGATGCTCGAGCCGCTGTTTCAGTGCAACCTCGCGTGCTCCGGCTGCGGGAAGATCGACTATCCCGACGAAATTCTGCGCAAGCGCCTGTCCGTAGAGGACGCGCTCAAGGCGGTCGACGAGTGCGGCGCGCCGGTAGTCTCCATCCCGGGCGGCGAGCCGCTGATCCACAAGGAGATGCCCCAGATCGTCGAGGGCATCATCGCGCGCAAGAAGTTCGTGTATCTCTGCACGAACGCACTCTTGCTCGAGCAGAAGCTCGACCAGTACACGCCGTCGCCGTATCTCACGTTCTCGATCCACTTGGACGGCAACCGCGAACGGCACGACAAGGCAGTGGACCGCGAGGGCACGTTCGACAAGGCCGTGTCGGCGATCAAGGCCGCGCGCGCGCGCGGTTTCCGCGTGACCGCGAACTGCACGCTGTATGCCGGCGAGGATCCGGAGGACGTCGCGAACTTCTTCGACTTCGCTAACTCGCTCGGCATCGAAGGCGTGATGATGTCGCCGGGGTACAGCTACCAGCACGCGCCGCGCCAGGACGTGTTCCTGGGCCGCCGCAAGTCGAAGGAGTTGTTCCGCGAGATCTTCAAGATCGGCAGGAAGCGCGGCAGCAAGTGGCACTTCAACCAGTCGAGCATGTTCATCGACTTCCTGGCCGGCAATCAGAGCTACCAGTGCACGCCGTGGGCGAACCCGACCTACAACGTGTTCGGGTGGCAGAAGCCCTGTTATCTGCTCGTCGACGAGGGCTACGCGACGAGCTTCAAGGACCTGATGGAGACCACGGACTGGGACAAGTACGGCGTGGGCCGCAACCCGAAGTGCGACAACTGCATGGCGCACTGCGGCTACGAGGGCACCGCCGTCGAGCACACTGTCGCAAGCCCGCTGACGGCGCTCAACGTGTTCCTGTTCGGTCCGCGGCTCGACGGCGAGATGGCGCCGGAGCTGCCGATATTGCACAACGGCCAGGCGCCCGGCGTCGCGGTCCCGATCTCGCAGATCGGCGGTTTGAAACGCAAGGACTGACCGTCGCGGCGCACGTTTTCACGGCGGGTCCGACGGCCGCGCTCGCGAAGCATCGGCCTGAGACACGCCGTGAATCCATCCCTGGAGGCTCCGCGCGCGCATCCCTGCGCGCGAGGGTCTCAGGCCGACGCTTCGCGAGCGCGGCCGTCGGACCCTAGTGCCAGTGCTAGCGGTCGTTCTCCTTGTCGGGAGTGCCTTCGCTCTGCTCGTGTGGGTGGGGGTGCTGGTGCTGCCGTGGCAGCCGCATCGCGTGCGCGAGCGGCTCGAGGCGGACTCTTCTGGCGCGGACGCCGATCTCAGCGACCTGACGGTGCTGATTCCTGCCCGCGACGAGGCGGAGACCCTCGGCGCGGTGGTGGCGGCTGTCGCGTGGCAAGGGCGTGCGCTCGAGGTGCTCGTCATCGACGACCAGTCGAGCGACGGGACCGCGGACGTGGCGACGCGGGCGGCCGCGGAGACGCGGCTCGCGCTCCGCGTCCTGACGGGCGCGCCGCTGCCGGTTGGCTGGGCCGGCAAGCTCTGGGCGCTCGATCAGGGGCTTGCGGCCGTCGAACGGCCATTCGTGCTGCTGCTCGACGCCGACATCGATCTCGCGCCGGGGATGCTTCCCGCGCTGCTGCGCGCGCTCCGCGAGCGGCAGGCGTCGCTCGTCTCGATCATGGCGGAGCTGCGGTGCGCCGGATTCTGGGAGAAGCTGCTCACGCCCGCGTTCGTGTTCTTCTTCAAGCTGCTGTACCCGTTCGCGCTCGCGAACGACGCGACGCGCGCCACCGCGGCCGCGGCCGGCGGCTGCATTCTGCTGCGCACGAAGGATCTCCGCGCGATCGGCGGCTTCGCCGCGATCCGCGGCGCGCTGATCGACGACTGCACGCTTGCCGCCCGGATCAAGGGCAACGGCGGCAAGATCTGGCTCGGCATGAGCCATTCGGTTCGGAGCCTGCGCGCGTACCCCAGGTTGGACGACTTCTGGCAGATGGTGAGCCGTACGGCGTTCACTCAGCTCCGCTACTCGCTCCCGTTGCTGCTGCTCGCGACGGTGCTGCTTGCGCTCACGCTGTTGCTGCCGCTCGCGGCGAGTGCGGCGGGTGCGCTGCGCCTCGAGCCGAGCCTCGGTGTCGCGTTGGCGGCGCTCGCTTGGCTCGCCGCGAGCGCGGCGTATTGGCCGACCGTGGGCTTTTATCGCCTGCGCCCGGTGTGGGCGCTCACGCTGCCGCTCGCGGCAGCGCTGTTCCTCGCGATGACCTGGGGCTCGGCGTTCGGCTACTGGCGCGGCACGCGCGCGGCGTGGAAGAATCGAACCTATGGGTCGACGGATTGACGCTTGCCGCGCCGCGGCGCTCGCCCTCGTCGCGACGACCGCGACGGCCTTCGGCGCGGAGCTCGCGACGGACACGCCGGGTGCGACGATCGCGACGCTGCACCGCGGGCTCGTGGACCTTTCGGCGAAGCAGCCGAACGCGAGCCTCGACGAGCGCTACGGTGCGCTCGTGCCGCTGGTCGAGGCGACGCACGATCTGCCGTACATTGCCGAGTTCGCGCTGCGCCGCCAATGGCCGACCTTGAGCGCGGCTGACCGCGAGCGGTTCGTTGCGGCGTTCGAGCGCTTGAGCGTGATGACGTACGCGAGCCGGTTCAAGAACGTGACGCCCGCGACGTTCAAGTCAACCGGCAGCGCGACGGCCGCCGACGGCGGCCGCATGCAGGTCGCGACCGCGATCGCGCGGCCGAACGCGGCCGACGTGTCGCTGGAGTATCTGCTGCAGCAGCGCCCGGACGGCTGGAAGATCATCAACATCGTCGCCGACGGCGTCAGCGACCTCGCGCTGAAGCGCGCCGAGTATCAGCGAATCCTCGCGAGCGGCACGCTCGACGACCTGATCAAGGAGCTCGACGCGCAGACCGCGCGGCTGCGGTGAGCCCGCCGAGCCGCGGAGCGGGCGCGCACGTGTCGCGTGCGCCTCTCAGCGGACGAACCGATAGTACTCGATGCCTTCGTCGCTGAACTTCGGGTTCGAGCTGCTGCCGACGGACTGGATCACGAAGCCCTCCTCGGGCTCCGCCAAGCCGCGCGCGGTGCCCGTGTCGTGCAGCGTCTCGTATTGCGCTTGGGTCAGATCCTGATAGGGCTCGAGCGCCGCCTGGAAGCGGATTTTCGCGGCCGCGGCGCGCCACTGCGGAGCCACGGTCATCGGGATGGCCTCGGCCGCGTCGCCGCTGCCGTAGCCGATCGCGAGGATTTTGCCGCCCGCGAGGTCGGCGTTGCTCTCGTAGGCGTCCTCGAGACCGGCCGCCATCCACGCCGGCAGAGCGGCGCAGTAGACGTTGCCGATGTCCTTCATCGGTTCCGAGCCGAGCGACATCTTCGCCGCGACCAACGCGCTGAACTCGGCGCTGCCGCGGAACTCCTTCGCGAGCTGGATCGTGAGCGGATAGGCATCGGTGTCGATCGCGCCGTCGCGCACGAATTGCAAAATGTCGGGCTTCGAGCGCATCTCGGCGAGCGTGTCGGCGACCGAAAGCTTGGCGTGCGCGCAGTGCCGCTCGAGCTCCGCGAGGCCGGCCGCGCCGTCCTGCGACAGCGCGAACAAATAGCTCATCGCGAACGAGGTCTCCGGCATCCGGTGATACGGCCGGTGCATGAAGATCGCTGCGAGCTCGCGGTAGTAGTCCGCGGCCTCGCGTCCCATGCGGCGCGTCATGTCGCCGAGCGCGTGCAGCGTCTCGTCGACATAGCAAGTGGTCGAGTATTTGCCGTTGAACACCGGCAAATCCTGGAAGTGACCGTTGAGCTTGCCGCGCAGGATGTTGCGCAGCACCGGCTTACGGAAATCGACGGCGCGATACGACGACGCGCTGCCGATGTGGTCGAGGTCGACGCGCAAGAGCTGCGGATCGCGCTCTACGAGTATCGCGACCGCGCCCGCGCCCTGGGTCGGCTCTCCGGAGCTGCCGCGGGCGTACTCCGCGATGTCGGCGCTCACGACGATCGCGCAGCGGTCTTCGGTCTCTAGCGCGAGGTAGCGCAGCGCGTGCTTGAGCGCGTACACGCCGCCCAAGCAGGCGTGCTTCACCTCGGGCACTTCGCAATGACGGCTGATTCGCGGCAGCCCGCGCTCCTCGAGCCCTTCGTCGAGCATGCCTTTGACGATCACGGCGCCGGCCGAATTGTCGGTGCTCGACTCCGTGCCCAGACCCAAGAAGCCCACGCGGTTCGGGTCGACGCCGTAGCTCTCGATGAGGCGCATGGCGGCGGTCGCGGCCATCGTGTAAACGCTCTGCGCCGGGCCGCGCATTCGGAAGCTGTGGCCCACGACGGCGCGCGTCTTGTCCCACGCATTGTCGGTCCAGCGGCACCACGACTCGAGGTCGACCCGGTAAGGCGGCACGTACACCGCAAATCCACTGATGCCAACGGTCTTGGTCATAGAACTCCCACAAGCTCTTGAATTTGCGCGTCGTTAGGGTCGCCGGTGCGCAACGGTTACCCCCACTGTCCCCGAACGGTTGCGATTATATGACAAAGGCTTATGAATCACCCATTTAGAATCCGCGCTGACGAATGCGGTGCGATGCGAAAGCGCAACGACCGTGCACATCGGCGCGCGGGTGCTCGCGACACCATCGCCGGCAGCTGCCAGACGACGCTGCGACCGTAAGCTAGAATGTGCCCGTCCATGCGACAAAGACTCTGATGAAACTGAGAATTCGCGGCGCTCGGGAAACCGCATTCCCATTCCGCCGCCATGCGCGAGGATGCAATTCCATTGAAGGACGTTGACCAAAACCAGGCCGCTACGATTCGCCGCCTTGCAGAGGCGCGTGCCACCGAACCGGGAGCGCTGCTCCCGATCTTGCACGCGATTCAGGATGAGATGGGGTTTATCCCCGAAGATGCCGTCGTGATTGTTGCCGATGTGCTCAACTTGTCGCGTGCAGAGGTCCACGGCGTCCTCACCTTTTATCACTTCTTCCGGACGCGGCCGCCGGGCAAGCACACCCTCTACGTGTGCCGAGCGGAGGCTTGTCAGTCGATGGGATCGCGCGCGCTCGAAGAGCGGATCCGCGACAGGCTCGCGATCGACTTCCATGAGACGACGGCGGACGGCAAGTTCAGCCTCGAGCCCGTGTACTGCCTCGGCAACTGCGCCTGCTCGCCGGCCGTCATGGTCGACGAAACCGTTTACGGGCGCGTCACGCTCGAGCGTCTCGACCGGATCCTGAGCAAGCCGTGACCACGGACGAGCCGGGCGGGGGGGGGCGCATGTCGACGCGGCGCCTCGACGTGCGCCGCTTTCGCGGGGGCGAGCTTGCCCGCGTCGACGACCCCGATCTCGTTGCCACTGAGGAGCCGTTCGAGATTCGTTTGGGCTATTCGCGCGCCGATGGTAGCCGTGCGGAGGAGCCGGTTTCGGTGACCATGCGTACTCCGGGGTACGACGAGGATCTCGCCGTCGGCTTCTTGTTCACGGAGGGGATCATCCGAGCGGGCGGCGACGTGCAAGAAGTCGTGGCACGCGGGCGCGCCGCCGACGGGTCGATAAACGTGGTGCGCGTCGAGTTGGCGTCCGGCGTTCCCGTCGACTTCAAGCGCCTCGAGCGGAATTTCTATATGACGTCGAGCTGCGGCGTCTGCGGCAAGGCTTCGATCGACTCGGTGGCGGTGCAGGGTCAGTACGACTTGCACAGCGTGAGTTTTCGGATGACCGGCGCGGCGCTCGGCCAGCTGCCCGCGGCGCTCAAGACGCAACAAGCCGTGTTCGAGCAGACGGGCGGTTTGCACGCCTCGGGCTTGTTCGACGCCGCGGGAACGATCGTTGCGTTGCGCGAGGACGTCGGCCGGCACAACGCGCTCGACAAGCTCATCGGTAGTGCGTTGCGGCAAGGCGAAGTGCCGCTGAGCAGTCACGGCGTCATCGTCAGCGGCCGCGCGAGCTTCGAGCTGATGCAGAAGGCCAAGATGGCAGGAGTGCCGCTGGTCGCGGCCGTCGGAGCGCCGTCTTCGCTCGCGGTCGAGCTCGCGCGCGAGTTCGGCATCACCTTGGTCGGCTTCTTGAAGTCCGACCGCTTCAACGTCTACAGCCGGCCCGACCGCATCGTCTAGCGATGGCGCAGCTCTCGCAAGACTGTTTTGCGTCCGGCGCAGAGATCCTGTCCATCGACGACGCGGTCGCCGCGATCACCACGCGTTTCAGCGCAGTGGACGGGGTCGAGAGCGTCGCTCTGCTCGAAGCCGATGGCCGCGTGCTCGCGGACGACTTGATCGCGACGGTCGCGTTGCCGTCCTTCACGAACTCCGCGGTCGACGGCTACGCCGTTCGCGGGCAGGACCTTCCGACGGAAACCGCGCGAGCGTTCCCAGTGGTGGGTCGGCTACAGGCGGGCAGCATCGCCGCAATCCCGCCCCTAGCGCCCGGTGAGGCCGTTCGCATCTTCACGGGCGCGCCGATGCCCGACGGCGCGGACACCGTATTCATGCAAGAGGACGTCACGCTCGACGACGCGGGCCGTGCAGTGTTGCCGGCGGGGCTCAAGCGCGGCGCGAACGTGCGGCCGGTCGGCGAGGACGTCACGATCGGGCGCTTGGTCTTGCCCGGGAGTCGCTGGATGCGCCCTCAAGACATCGCAGTCGCGGCGGCGATGGGCCTCAGCCAAGTCAACGTTCGGAGGCGCGTGAGGGTTGCATTGTTCTCGACGGGCGACGAGCTCGTCGAGCCCGGCGGCGTAAAGCGAGCGGCGCAGCTGTTCGATTCCAATCGGATCATGCTGAACTCGATGCTGCGGCGAATCGGCTGCGTGGTTACCGATCTCGGCATTCGTCGCGACGACCGGGAACAGATCGCGGAGGTCTTGAGGTCGGCGGCCCGTTCGCATGACCTGATCCTGAGCTCAGGCGGCGTTTCGACGGGCGACGGGGACTACGTCAAGAGCGCCGTGAAAAGTGTCGGGACGTTGGTGTTCTGGCGCATTGCTATGAAGCCGGGACGGCCCGTGGCGATGGGGGTCATCGACGGCACGCCGTTCGTTGGCCTGCCCGGCAACCCCGTTGCAAGCTTCGTGACCTTCGTAAAGGTGGCGCGGCCTGCGATTCTCGCGCTCGCCGGAGCCGCGTGGTCGCCGCCCCCCACGAGCGCCGTTCGCGCGCAGTTTGCGTACCGCAAGAAGCCCGCGCGCCGCGAATTCGTGCGCGTCCACCTGCGCCGGGCCGCCGATGGAATGCTCGAGGCGGCCAAGTTCCCGCGAGAGGGGGCGGGGCTGCTATCCTCGTTGGTAGACACCGACGGCCTGGTCGAGCTCGCCGAGCACGTTACCCTGGTCGAACGCGGACAGATGGTCGACTGCATTACGTATGCTACGGTGCTCTGATCGACGCACCGACACACACAGAGGAATTTCCAGTGAGACCTGAAACGCCGCGTTCTCGGCGTGAACGCGGGCCGAAAGGCCGCGTCGTCGACGACTCCGCGCTCGCGGAAGTCCGCGCCTTGCTCGGCATGCGAGAGCGACGCCGCGATCTCTTGATCGAGCATCTCCACCTGATTCAGGACGAGTTCGGCTGTCTCGAGGCTCGCCATTTGCGGGCGCTGGCGGAAGAGATGCGCTTGTCCCAAGCCGAGGTCTACGAGGTGGCGTCGTTCTACGACCACTTCGACGTCGTGAAGGAAGCAGAGCCGCGCCCGGCCCCCGTCACGGTCCGCGTGTGCGAGTCGATCAGTTGCATGATCGCGGGCGCCGACGAGCTCATCGAGCAATTGAGCGCCGGCGTCGACCCGCGCCAAGTCCGCGTCGTGCGCGCCGCGTGCGTCGGCCGTTGCGCAGGCGCGCCGGCGGCCCGTGTCGGCGATCGTGAGGTCGACAACGCCACGGTCGAGGGTTTGCTCGGCGACGTGCGCGAACGGCGCACCGAGGTTGTGGTCCCGGAGTACGTCGCGTTCGCCGAGTATCGTCTCGCCGGCGGCTATCAGCTCTACGAGCAGGTTCGTTCGGGAGCGCTGAGCGCCGAGTCGATCATCGAGTCGCTGCAGGCCTCGGGCCTCCGCGGCCTTGGCGGCGCCGGTTTCCCGCCCGGCAAGAAGTGGCAATTCGTGCGGTCCTACAAGGGTCCGCGGCTGATGTCGATCAACGGCGACGAAGGCGAGCCGGGCACGTTCAAGGATCGCTGGTTCCTCGAGCGCGATCCGCACCGCACGCTCGAAGGCGCGTTGATCGCGGCGCATTGCGTGGAAGCGGAGCGCATCTATTTCTATATGCGCAACGAGTATCCGGGCGTGCTCGAAATTCTCCGGCGCGAGATCGCTGCGCTCGAGGCCGCCGGGGTCGCGCCGCGCGGATTCGTCGAGCTGCGCCGCGGAGCCGGCGCGTACATCTGCGGCGAAGAGAGCGCGATGATCGAAAGCATCGAGGGCAAGCGCGGCTTGCCTCGCAACCGCCCGCCGTATATCGCCGAGGTGGGCATCTTCGGCCGCCCCACGCTTAATCAGAACGTCGAGACGCTCTGGTGGATTCGCGACATCCTGCAGAAAGGCGCGGACTGGTTCGCTAAACAGGGGCGCGAGGGACATCCGGGCCCGCGGTCGTGGTCGGTGTCGGGGCGCGTCAAGAGGCCCGGGGTCGTACGGGCGCCGGCCGGCGTCACGGTTCGCGAGCTCATCCACGACTACTGCGGGGGCATGCTCGACGGCCACACTTTCACCGCGTATCTGCCGGGCGGGGCCTCGGGCGGCATCCTGCCCGCGTCGATGGGCGATATTCCGCTCGACTTCGGCGGCGAGCTCGCCAAGGTCGGAGCGTTCGTTGGCTCGCACGCGGTGGTGGTGTTCTCTGACCGCGACGACGTGAAGGGCGCGGTGATCAATCTGCTCAAGTTCTTCAAGCACGAAAGTTGCGGGCAATGCACTCCGTGCCGTGAAGGCACGGATAAAATGGTGGCGCTGCTCCAGGCCAAGGGTGCATTGAACGAGCCGGCCTTGCGCGATCTCGAGACGGTCATGCGCGACTCCTCCATCTGCGGCCTCGGCCAGGCGGCGCCCAATCCGGTGAATCACCTGTTGACGCTGTTTCCAAAGGGTTCCTGAGATGACGGACCAAATCGTTTTCAAGTTGGACGGCAAGGAAGTCGCCGCGAGCCCAGGCGAGACGATTTGGGACGTGGCCAAGCGCGAGGGCACGAAGATCCCGCACTTGTGCCACGTCGACCTGCCGGGGTATCGAGTGGACGGCAACTGCCGGGCCTGCATGGTCGAGGTCAAGGGCGAGCGGGTGCTCGCGGCTTCTTGCATCCGCAAGCCGACGAAAGGCATGGAGGTGTCGACGCAGTCCGAGCGCGCCGCCAAGTCGCGCAGCATGGTGTTCGAGCTGCTCGCGAGCAACATGCGTCCGCGCGAAGAGGGGCCCGACAACCAGGCGCCGTTCTGGAAATGGGCGGCGTCGATGGGCATCGCGGGCAGCGACCGTTACGCCTCGAAGTTCGCGGGTCACGAACAGGGTCATCGCGGCGCGGAGCTCGACGTCTCGAACCCGGCCATCGCCGTGAATCTCGACGCGTGCATCGCGTGCGGCGCGTGCGTACGCGCGTGCCGCGAGGTGCAGGTCAACGACGTCATCGGCATGGGGCTCCGCGGCAGCCACGCGGTGCCCGTATTCGACATCCACGACCCGATGGGGCTCTCGACGTGCGTGACTTGCGGCGAATGCGTCCAGGCGTGTCCGACCGGAGCGCTGTACGAGAAGTCGTTGCTGGACAAGACGGCGACGAAACGAGCAGTCCAAGAGTTCGACGCCGTGGTGAACACGCTGTGCCCGTTCTGCGGCGTCGGCTGTCAGACGGCCGTGGCCGTGAAAGACAACCGCATCGTGCAGGTCGACGGCCGCAACGGCTACGCCAACGAGAATCGACTCTGCGTCAAAGGTCGCTTCGGCTTCGACTACGTCGCGTCTCCGGAGCGTCTCACCAAGCCGCTCGTGCGCCGCGACGGCGCGCCGCGCAACGTCGACAGCACGAAGCCCTACGCCGACCGCTTCGAAATATTTCGCGAGGCGACCTGGGAAGAGGCGCTGACACGCGCGGCCGCGGGGCTCAAGAAGATCCTCGACGGGCGCGGCGGCAAGGCGCTGTCGGGATTCGGCTCGGCGAAGGGCTCGAACGAGGAGGCCTATCTGTTCCAGAAGCTCGTGCGCACGGGCTTCGAGACCAACAACGTCGACCACTGCACGCGGCTCTGCCATGCCTCATCGGTCGCCGCCCTCATGGAGGGCATCGGCTCGGGCGCGGTGTCGGCGCCCTTCAACGCCGCGATGGACGCGGACTGCATCGTCGTCATCGGCGCGCGGCCCACGGTGAACCATCCGGTCGCGGCCACGTTCTTCAAGCAAGCCGCGAAGCGCGGCGCCAAGCTGATCGTCATCGATCCGCGCGGCCAGGACCTGATGCGGCATGCCGCGCACGCGCTCAGGTTCAAACCCGGTAGCGATGTGGCGTTACTGAACTCGCTGCTCCACACGATCATCGCCGAGGAGCTGTACGACAAGGACTACATTCGCGAGCACGTGTCCGGCTTCGAAGCGCTGAAGGCGAAGGTGAAGGACTTCTCGCCCGAAGCGATGGCCGAGGTCGTCGGCGTCGACGCAGGCGTGCTGCGCGACGTCGCGCGCATCTACGCTACGTCGAAAGCGTCGATCATTTTTTGGGGCATGGGCATCTCGCAGCACACGCACGGCACCGACAATGCGCGCTGCCTGATCGCGCTCGCGCTGATCACGGGTCAGATCGGCCGGCCCGGGACCGGCCTCCATCCGTTGCGCGGCCAGAACAACGTCCAGGGCGCGTCGGACGCGGGCCTGATCCCGATGTACTTCCCCGACTACAAGTCGGTTGAAAAGCTCGATATCCGCGATTGGTACGAGAACTTCTGGGGCCAAACGTTGGACCCGAAGCGCGGGCTCACCGTCGTCGAGATCATGGACGCCGTGCACGAAGGAGAGATCACGGGGATGTACATCATGGGCGAGAACCCCGCCATGTCGGACCCCGATCAGGATCACGCGCGGGACGCGCTCGCGAAGCTCGAGCACCTCGTCGTGCAGGACATCTTCCTCACGGAAACGGCGTGGTACGCGGATGTCGTTCTGCCGGCCTCTGCCCACGCCGAGAAGCTCGGCACCTACACGAACACGAACCGCCAGATCCAGATCGGTCGGCCCGCGCTCGGTCTGCCCGGCGAGGCGCGGCAGGACTGGGAGCTCATCGTCGAGCTCGCTCGGCGCATCGGCCTCGACTGGAAATACGAGCACGTGTCCGATGTCTACGCGGAGATGGCCGCGACGATGCCGTCGCTCAAGAACATCTCGTGGGAGCGCATCGAGCGCGAAGAGTCCGTGATCTATCCGTCGAGGGCGCCCGACCTGCCCGGCGACGAGATCGCGTTCACCGACGGATTCCCCACCGCCGACGGCCGCGGCATGATCGTTCCCGCGGACCTCTTGCCGCCCGACGAGGTGCCCGACGCGGAATTCCCGTTGGTGCTCACGACCGGGCGCCTGCTCGAGCATTGGCACACGGGCGCGATGACCCGCCGCGCCGGCGTGCTCGACGCGATAGAGCCGGTCGGCATCGCGGCGATGAATCCCCGCGACATGCAGAAGCGGGGGCTCCAGCAGGGCGACAGGATTACCGTGGAGACACGCCGCGGCGTGCTGGATGCAATCTTGCGCGCGGACCGCGAGGTCGCCGAAGGCTCGGTGTTCATGCCGTTCTGTTTCGCAGAAAGCCCGGCGAACCGGCTGACCAACCCGAAGCTCGATCCGTTCGGCAAGATTCCCGAGTTCAAGTACTGCGCCGCGCGCGTCGAACGCGCTCGCGAGACGGCGGCGGCCGCCACGAGCTGATCGTGCGAGTGATCGGCCTTGCGGGCTGGAGCGGCAGCGGCAAGACCACGTTGCTCGCGAAGCTCCTCGCGGTGCTGATCGCGCGCGGCCGTACGGTCTCGACGCTGAAGCACGCGCATCACGCGTTCGATGTCGATACGCCGGGCAAGGATTCCCACAATCACCGCTTGGCCGGTGCGAGCGAAGTGCTCGTCTCGAGCGCGCGGCGCTGGGCGCTCATGCACGAGCTGCGCGACGAGCGCGAGCCGACGTTGGCCGAGCTCGTGCCCCACCTCTCGCCCGTCGACCTCGTCGTCGTCGAAGGTTTCAAAACGGAGACTCACGCGAAGCTCGAGGTGCATCGGGCCGCCGTCGGCAAGCCGCTGTTGCACCCGAACGATCCCTACATTGTCGCGCTCGCGAGCGACGTGCGGCCCGTCGACGTAGCGCTGCCGTTCGCCGACATCAACGACATCGAGGCGATTGCCGATCTCGTCGACGAGCTCTCGCGGCCGTATCCATGAGCGCGTCACCCGCCGTCGTCGGCCTCGTGCTCGCGGGCGGCCGGTCGGTTCGCTTCGGCGGTGAAAAGGCCGTCGCTCTGCTCGACGGCAAGCCGTTGCTCGCGTGGGCCGCGGACCGGTTGCGCTCGGTGTGCGCCAACGTGGGCGCCAACGTGCGGCCCGGGACCGAAGCCGAAGGCATGGCGCGGTCGCTTGGACTTCCGGTACTGCACGACGAGATAGGCGATGCGACGGGGCCGCTGGCAGGCGTGAAGATCGGTTTGATCTGGGCGGGGGAGCAGGGCGCGCGGACGCTCGCCGTCAGCCCTTGCGACGTACCTTCGTTGCCGGACGATCTCTACATCCGACTGCTCGAGCGGGCGCAAGGCGGTGCGGCGATGGCCGAGACGAGCGAAGGGCGCCAGCCGCTCTGCGCAGTGTGGCCTGTGTCCGCGCTGCCCGCCGTGCGCGAAGCTTTGGCCGGCGGGGCGCACCCGCCGACGTGGCAACTGCTCGAGCAGCTCGGCGCGCACAAGGTGCTGTTCGCGCGTCCCGACCAGTTTGCGAACATCAACACCCGCGCCGACCTCGCGGCCATCGCACGCGTCGGCCCCCGATAACGCGTCGACCTCCTTCGAGCGATTCAGCGAGCTCGCCGCACTCAAGCGCCTGGCTCGCCCGCATTCGGGAAGAACAACTGCTCGCCGCCGATGCGGTAGTCCGCGATTGAGGCCTGGCCCTCCGGGGAGACGAGCCAGTCGATGAACGCTTGGCCGTCAGCGCGCTTGACGCTGGGATGCTTCGCGGGGTTTACGAGCATGACGCCGTACTGATTCATGAGGCGCGTGTCTCCCTGCACGAGAATCGCGAGGTCGCCGGGATTCATGAACGCGAGCCAGGTCGCTCGATCCGAAAGCAAATAAGCGTTCATCGACGACGCCGTGTTCAGCGCAGACCCCATCCCTTGCCCCGTCTCGCGATACCACGGGCCTTTTTCCTTCGCGATGTCGATGCCGGCCAGCGTCCAGAGGTTGATCTCGGCGATATGCGTGCCGCTGCGGTCGCCACGCGAGACGAACGGCGCGCCGACCGTCTTGATCTTGCGGAATGCGTCGAGCGTATCGGTGTCCCCTGCGATTCCGGCGGGATCCGTCTTCGGCCCTACGACGACGAAGTCGTTGTACATGATCGGAAAGCGCTGCACACCGTGTCCCTCGCGAAGGAACTCCTCCTCGGCCGCCTTCGCGTGCACGAAGACCACGTCTGCGTCCCCGCGACGCGCGAGGTCCAGCGCCTGGCCCGTGCCGAGCGCAACGACGCGTACTTCGATTCCGGTGCTGCGCTCGAACAGCGGCAGGATGTGGCCGAACAACCCGGACTGCTCCGTCGACGTTGTCGAAGCCACCGTGATGAACCGCTGTGCGGAGGCGCTCGACGCGCAACCGAACGCGAGCAGCAGCCACGCGACGCGCACGCCAATGCGCTTCAGCTCCATGGCAGCTCTCCTTTGATGAAGGCGGCCGCTTCCGTTGTCGACGGCTGCGCAAAGAAGCGCTCGACGGGCGCATGATCCGCTACGCGACCGGCGCTGATGAACAAGATCTCGTCGGCGAGGCGGCGCGCCTGGGCGAGATTATGCGTGGTCATGACGATCTTGGTCCCGCTCGCATGGATCTGGTCGACGATGCGCTCCACCTCGCGTGTTGCGCCCGGATCGAGGTTCGCCGTCGGCTCGTCGAGAAACAGCACCTCGGGCGTCAGCGCCCACGCGCGCGCGAGGGCGAGCTTTTGTTGCTCGCCACCCGATAGAACGCGCGCTGGGCGACTCGCAATTGCGCTTAAGCCAACGGCATCGAGCACTTCGCGCGCGCGCCGATCGCGCTCCGTCCGCGGGACGCCCGCGAGCTTGAGCCCGTAGGTCACGTTGCCGAGCGCCGCTCGCCTCAGCATGACCGGGCGCTGAAACACCATCGCTTGCGCTCGCGGGCGGCGCTCGTCTCGGCTGCCGCGCCACGCGATGCGGCCCGCCGTCGGCGTCAGCAGTCCGTGACAAAGACGCATGAGCACACTCTTGCCTGCGCCGTTGGGCCCGAGGATTACCGTTCGCGGTCCCGGAGTGAACTCGCACGATACGCGATCGATGATCGTTCTGCCGCCGGCGGCGAAAGACACGTCCTCGAGTGTCAGCGGCAGCACGGGCGGCCTATCCGTAACGGCGGACTGCCGCCGACTTGATGAGTTGTGCCGCCGCGTTCACGAGGAACACGACGGCGACGAGAACGATGCCAAGGCCAAGTGCGAAGGG
>DASQOL010000235.1:0-18696 GCA_035644475.1 Gammaproteobacteria bacterium
CGCCTGCGCCGCGGCGGTAGCGACGAGCCGAGCCACAGCGCCGAGAGCCGCGGAGCCCGGGCGCGCAGCGCCCGGGGGCGAGCCGCAGGCGAGCATCCAGAACGCGGCGGCACGCCGTCTCTACGAAGCGCAACAATTAAACGACCGCGTTCTGGACCCCGGCGAACGCGCCGTGGCGAGGGAACCGGCCGCAGGCCGGCGAAGTCGCGTGCCGCGGCGGAGGCGTCACACGTCTCGTCCGAGGGGCGGCCGCAGCCACCGCAACGCCACAACCGGCCAAAGTGAGACGCGCCGCGAACCTCAGGCGCTGGGATCTTTCTTGCGCAGCTGCACCGGCGGCTTCCGCCCCCGGCGAATCCGCAGGTTCAGCATCTCGACGCCGACGGAGAACGCCATCGCGAAGTAGATGTACCCCTTCGGGATGTGCACGTCGATGCCCTCCGCGATCAGCGCCACGCCGATCAGCACGAGGAACGACAGCGCGAGCATCTTGATCGTGGGGTGAGTGTCGACGAATCGGCCGATCGCCCCCGCCGCGAACATCATCACGAGCACCGCCAGCACGATCGCGATGATCATCACGACCACGTGATCGGCGAGCCCGACCGCCGTGATCACCGAGTCGAGCGAGAACACGATGTCGATGAGCCCGATCGCGATGATCGTGCTTACGAACCCCGCGTGCTTACCGGACCCGCCTCCTTCGTGCTCCGCGCCCTCGAGACTTTCATGGATCTCGAGCGTGGACTTCGCGAGCAGGAACAGGCCGCCGCCGATCAAGATCACGTCGCGCCCGGAGATCTCGGTTCCGGCCGCCGTGAACCACGGCGCCTGGAGCCGCATGATCCACGTGATCGTGAGCAGCAGCAGGATGCGCGTGCCCATCGCGATCCCGAGGCCGAGGATCCGCGCCTGCTGCCTCTGGCTGTCCGGCAGACGGCCGACGAGGATGCTGATGAAGATGATGTTGTCGACGCCGAGGACGATCTCGAGGAGCGTGAGCGTGGCGAGCGCCACCCACGCTTCGGGCGAGCTGATCCACTCCATCGAGCGGCGCGGCGCCTAGGCCGCTACTCGATTTCTGCGTCGGTGATGACGGCGGTCGGGTCGTCGAGCACCTTGGCGAGCGTGGCCGGCGGCAGATAGCCGCCGATGTAGTCGCCGGTCTCGGTGAACACTGCCGGCGTGCCGCGCACGCCGATGCGCTTGCCGAGCGAGTAGTGGGACTCGACGGGCGTGTTACCGCACTTCGCTTGCGGCACCTCGCCGCCGAGCTTCGCTTTCGTCAGCGCCGTGTTGCGGTCTTTCGAGCACCACACACCCTCGGCCTTGGACCACGACTCGGTGTTCGGGCCCGTGCGCGGGAAGGACAGATAGTGCACCTCGATGCCGAGGGCCGTGACCTTGTCGATATCGCGGTGGAACTGCCGGCAGTAGCCGCAGTCGACGTCGGTGAAGATCGTGACGGTGTGCTTGACCTTGCCGTCTTTCGGGCTGAACACGATCATCGTGGCGGGCTCGACGGCGGCGAGCATCGCGACACGCGCTCGCGCTCGTGTTTCCTCGGTGATGTTGGCGCCCGACGCGACGTCGGTGATGTCGCCCTGGAAAACGTAGCGGCCGTCCTTGGTGACGTAGGCGACGGTGGAGCCGATCGCGACCTGGTAGATGCCCGGCACCGGGGAGTCGCTGATTTGCGAAGGGTCGACGCCGTTGAGCTTGCCCGCGAGCTCTTCCCTGCTGAGCGGCTTGCTGTCGTCCGCCGTCGCAGTGGAGAGAGCCAAGCAGAGCGACAACGCGTAGAGGGTCCGGGTCCAGTTCATTCGCACGGCGGTCTCCTTTGGCAGACGGCCTCGACGGCCTGAAGTCGGTGCCGGCTTCGATTCTACCAATAAAGACGGCGGCGGGAAGCGCGACCCTAGCCCCGGCCCTAGCCTCGAGGATGGTGCCGGCTGTGCAGCTCTTTCATGCGCTCGCGCGCAACGTGCGTGTAGATCTGCGTGGTCGAGACGTCGCTGTGGCCGAGCAGCAGCTGCACGACGCGCAGGTCCGCGCCGTTGTTGAGCAGGTGCGTCGCGAACGCGTGCCGCACGGTATGCGGCGACAGCTTCTTCTTGACGCCCGCCTTCTTCGCGTAACGCTTGATGATGTGCCAGAAGGCCTGGCGCGTCATTCGGTCGCCGCGGCGCGTCGGAAACAGGTACTCGGTCTGGCGCTCGAGCAGGATTTCGATGCGCGGCCCCTCGATGAACTGCTTGACCCAGTCCTGCGCCTCGTCGCCCATCGGAATCAGCCGCTCGCGATCGCCCTTGCCGACGATCCGGAGCACGCCCTGGTTCAGGTTGATCTGGCTCATCTTAAGATTTATGAGCTCGGACACCCGGACGCCGGTCGCGTAGAGGACCTCGAGCATCGCGCGGTCGCGATGGCCGAGCGGCTCGGCGACCACCGGGGCCGCGAGCAGCGACTCGACCTCTTCCTCGGTCAGCGACTGCGGCAGGGCGCGGCCGATCTTCGGCATCGCGATCTGCGCGGTCGGGTCCTCCGCGAGCAACCCCTCGCGGAGCAGGTAACGGTAGAAGCGACGGAAGCTCGACAGCTGTCGCGCCGTCGAGCGCGGCTTGGCGCCCGACTCGACGCGCCAAGCGATGTATTCGAGGAGGTCGGCGCGGCTAGCGCGCGCGAGCTCGACGTTGCGTCCCACCAGACGTTGGGAGAGCGCGACGAGATCGGCGCGATAGGCTCCGAGCGTGTTCTCCGACAGTCCGCGCTCCATCCAGATCGCATCGAGAAATCGATCGATCAGCGCTTTCGGATCGCTGGGAAAACCGCCGCCCGCCGGGGCCGGGCTCGTCTGGAGAAAGTTATGCGCCATTACCGATAAAGGTCGCGTCGAAAGTTAGAAATCCGATATGATTCAGAACGTTGTTTAGCCGCAATCGCGCCGGTCCGAACCCCCCGACGCCGATCGAGTATGCGTGACCGCTGGGGCGTGCTGCGTGACCGGCTTCACAAAACCCTTTGCGCATTAACATAAAGAGAAACGTGTCACAGAAAACGCGAGAGAAAGCGTTTCGAGTGTCTCCGGGGCGCGACTCGGGCTTTGACATAAAGGAGCGCCTCACTACAACGCCATGCGCCGTACCGTGGACCCAAGGCCGATGCGCGAGCTCTCGTTGATCGTCCGCTCCGCGATTCGGCGCTGCTACGGCTGCTATGCGTGGCTCGCATTGCTCGTAGCCGTCGTTCCCACCTGCGTGCTGCTCGCGATTGCGCCCGGCGTGGAACGCCGCCGGCGGGTTGCCCGCGCCGGCGCGCGGTTCTTCTTCCTCGCGATCGGCAGCCCGGTGCGCGTGGAAGGGGAGCCGATCGGCGCCCACTACCCTTGCGTCGTAGTCGCGAATCACGCGAGCTACCTCGACGGCATCATTTTAACCGCGGCCCTGCCCGCCGGGTTCACCTATCTCATCAAGCAGGAAATGGCCCGCGTGCCCGTCGCGGGGTTCATCCTCCGGCGGCTCGGCTCGGCGTTCGTCGACCGCCACGACCTGCTCGACCGCAAGCGTATCGCCCGGCGGCTCGTCGAGGCGGCGGTGCGCGGGGAGGCGCTAGGCTTCTTCCCGGAGGGCACGTTCGACGCGCCGCCGGGTTTGAAGCCGTTCCAGCCCGGCGCGTTCGCGGCGGCCGCGCGAGCGAAGCTGCCCGTCGTGCCGGTGATCATTTACGGTTCGCGGCAGAAGCTCCCCGCGAAACGGGTGCTGCCCGCGCCCGGCCCGTTACGCGTGCGCGTCTGCCGGCCGGTGCCCCCCGGGGACCACCCCACGGCGCGGGGGCTGCTCCAGGCGACGCGGGCCGTGATGCTCGCGAATCTCGACGAGCCCGACCTTGCACCGCCCGCTTCCGGCGCGCACGGGGAGCGCGGGCGCCTCGCACGGGCTCGCGCGCCGGTGGAAGAGCAGCGTCACATCCCCGCGTAGCTCGGCCCGGAGCCGCCCTCCGGCGGCACCCACGTGATGTTCTGCGCGGGGTCTTTGATCTCGCACGTCTTGCAGTGCACGCAGTTCGCCGCGTTGATCCGAAAGTGCGCGGCCCCCGCGCCGTCGCGCACCACCTCGAAGACGCCCGCCGGGCAATAGCGCTGCGCGGGCTCGTCGTACAGCGGCAGGTTCGCGGCCACCGGCACGGCGGGATCGGCGAGCTGCAGATGCGCCGGTTGATTCTCGTCGTGGGCGGTGCTCGCCAAGAACACTGAGCTCATGCGGTCGAACGACACGACGCCGTCGGGCTTCGGGTAGGCGATCTTCGGAGCGGCGGCCGCACGCTCGAGCCGCGCGTGATCGGGAACGCGGTTGCGCAGCGTGAACGGCACTCGGCCGCCGAGCACGTTCTGCTCGACGAACGCGAGCGCGCCGCCGAGCAACGTGCCGAACTTGGTCATCGCGGGGCTGAAGTTGCGCGCGCGATAGAGCTCGTCCCACACCCACGACGCGCGCACGCGCTGCGCGTAGTCCGCTTCCGCGTCGGCCGGCGCGCCGGCCGGGAGGCACAGCGCCGCGAAAATCGATTCGGCCGCGAGCATCCCGGTCTTCATCGCAGTGTGCGACCCCTTGATCTTGGCGCCGTTCAAGAATCCCGCCTCGCATCCGACGAGCAGGCCGCCGGGCACCGACAGCGCGGGCAGCGACTGCAGCCCGCCCTTGTTCACCGCGCGCGCGCCGTAAGCGATGCGCTGCCCGCCCTCGAGCACCGCGCGGATCGTGCGATGTGTCTTCCAACGTTGGAGCTCGGCGAACGGATCGAGATGCGGATTCGCATAGCTCAACGCGACGATTAGCCCTAAGTAAACGCGGTGCCCAGCTGCGTGATAGACGAACCCGCCGCCCTCGGTCGCGTCATCGAGCGGCCAGCCGAACGTGTGCAGCACCTCGCCGGGGCGATGCTTCGCCGGATCGACCTGCCAGATCTCCTTGAGCCCTAGCCCATAGTGCTGCGGATCGGCCGCGGCGCGCAGCGCGAAGCGCCGCTCGAGCGCGACGCCGAGATTGCCGCGGCAACCTTCCGCGAACACGACGTAGCGGCCGCGGAGCTCGTAGCCCGGCTGGAAGGTCGGCTTGTGCGTGCCGTCGCGAGCAACACCTGAGTCGCCGGTGGCGACGCCGACGACGCGGTCGCCGTCGTAGAGCACCTCGGTCGCCGCGAAGCCGGGCAAGAGGCTGCAGCCGAGCGCCTCGGCCTGCTCGCCGAGCCATCGGCAAAGATCCCCAAGGCTCGCGACGTGATTGCCGTGATTGCGCAACAGGCGCGGCACGAGCCCGCGCGGAACCGCGACGGCCGATCGCGAGTTACGCAGCCAGTGAACGCGGTCGTCGGTGACGGGCACGCCGAGAGGCGCGCCGCGCTCGCGCCAGTCGGGGAACAGCTCCTCGAGCGCGCGCGGCTCGATCACCGCGCCCGACACGATGTGCGCCCCGACGGCGGCGCCCTTCTCCACGACGGCGACCGCGAGCTCGCGCCCCGCGGCGCGCGCCAATTGGCCCAAGCGGCATGCGGCGGCGAGGCCGGCCGGCCCGGCACCGACGATGACGACATCGAACTCGAGTGCCTCTCGTGACATTGGCTCGACCTGGCGGGGAGCGCGAAGCGGTGCCGCATTGTAACATCGCGTCCCGAACCGCCTCTTCTTCGAATGACTCGTCGTCGAGTGAACGAACCAATCTGGCAACCGAGCGCGGAGCGCAGCGCGCGTAGTCAGCTCGCGCACTTCATCGCGGCGCAGCGCGCGCATCTGCCGCGCGCGGACTACGACGCCCTTTACGACTGGAGCGTGGCCGAGCCCGCGGCGTTCTGGGAAGCGGTGTGGAAGTTCTGCGACGTCCGCTCGGTCACGGATGCTCGGACGGTGCTCGAAGGCGCGGATCGCATGCCGGGCGCGCGCTGGTTCGAGGGCGCCACGCTCAATTTCGCCGCAAACCTGTTGCCGCCCGACGTCGGCGGCACGGCGATAGTCTTCGCGAACGAGCGCGGCGAGCGCAGCGAGCTCGGCTGGGCGGAGCTGCGCGCGCAGGTCGCGGCGACGGCGGCCGCGCTGCGCGCGCTCGGCGTCGCGCGCGGCGATCGCGTCGCGGGCTTCATGGCCAATCGCCCCGAGACCGTCATCGCGATGCTCGCGGCCGCGACCCTGGGCGCCATCTGGTCCGGCTGCTCGCCGGACTTCGGCGTGGACGCCGTGCTCGATCGCTTCGGCCAAATCGCGCCCAAGGTGCTGTTCGCGACCGACGGCTATTTCTACAACGGCAAGAGCATCGACTCGCTACCGCTCGTGCGCGCGATCGCCGCTCGCTTGCCCGACCTGCGCGCCGTCGTCGTGGTGCCTTATCGCGACGGCGCCCCAAATCTCAAGTCGAACCTGAGGTCGATCCCGAACGCGCACTTGTTCGGCGAGCTCGTCGGCCAGGGCGCCGGCGTCCCCGCGGAGTTCGAGCCCGTGCCGTTCGCGCACCCGCTATACATTCTCTATTCGTCGGGCACGACGGGCGCGCCCAAGTGCATCGTGCACGGCGCCGGCGGCACGCTGCTCCAGCATCGCAAGGAGCACGTGTTGCACACCGACATCCGCCCGCGCGACGTCGTGTTCTACTTCACCACCTGCGGCTGGATGATGTGGCACTGGCTCGTGTCCGCGCTCGCGTCGCGCGCCACGCTCGTGCTCTACGAAGGCGCTCCGCTCCATCCCGACCCGGGCGTGCTGTGGCGGCTCGCCGAGCGCGAGCGCATCAACGTGTTCGGCACGAGCGCGAAATACCTCGCCGCGCTCGAGAAGTCCGGCTACGTGCCCGAGGAGCAGGTGGACTTGGCGGCGCTGCGCACGATCCTGTCCACGGGCTCGCCGCTCGCGCCGGCGAGCTTCGACTTCGTCCATCGCGGCGTCAAGCGCGACGTGCAGCTCGCCTCGATCGCGGGCGGCACTGACTTGATCTCGTGCTTTGCGCTCGGCAATCCGCTGCTGCCGGTGTATCGCGGCGAGCTCCAATGCCGCGGGCTCGGCATGAAGGTCGAGATCTTCGACGAGCGCGGCCGCCCGGTGCACGAACGAAAGGGCGAGCTCGTCTGCACGGCGCCGTTCCCGTCGATGCCCGTCGGCTTCTGGAACGACCCCGACGGACGCAAGTATCGCGCGGCCTACTTCGAGCGGTTCCCGAACGTTTGGCATCACGGCGACTACGCGGAGCTCACCGCGCGCGGCGGTCTCGTGATCTACGGCCGCTCCGACGCGGTGTTGAACCCGGGCGGCGTGCGGATCGGCACGGCGGAGATCTACCGCGTGGTGGAGCAGCTCGAGGAGATCGCCGAGAGCATCGTGGTGGGACAGGAGTGGCGGGACGACACGCGCGTGATCCTGTTCGTGCGTCTGCAGCCAGGCGCGGTACTCGACGCGGCGCTCGAGCGCCGGATACGCGACGCGGTACGGACCAAGGCCAGCCCGCGCCACGTGCCGGCGAAGATCCTCGCCGTTCCCGACATCCCTCGCACGATGAACGGCAAGATCGTCGAGCTCGCCGTGCGCGAGGCGATTCACGGCCGCCCGGTCGTAAATCGCGACGCGCTCGCGAACCCGCAAGCGCTCGACCACTTCATCGGTCGCGTCGAGCTACTGAATTGACGGGGCCCCTCGCCGTCTATCGCCGGCGCGTCGAGCGCGGCGAGCTCGCCGCCGACGCGGCGCAAGCGCGCTCGGTCGAGGCGCTCGAGCGGCTCTATCGCGACCTGCACGCGGCCGCGCCGGCGAAGGGCTGGCGCCGCCGCGTCGCGCGCATCGCGGGGCGCAAGGCTGGCACCGTGCGCGGCCTCTATCTCTGGGGCGGCGTAGGCCGCGGCAAGACGCTGCTGATGGATCTCTTCTTCGGCTGCCTGCCGTTCGACGACAAGCTGCGGCAACACTTCCACCGCTTCATGGCCTCGGTGCACGAGCGGCTCAAGAAGCTGCGCGATCGCGAGGAGCCTCTCGACCTCGTCGCCGCTGAGATCGCGGGCGAGACTCGGATCATTTGCTTCGACGAATTCGCGGTCAACGACATCGCCGACGCCATGATCCTGGGCCGGTTGTTCGAGGCGTTGTTCGCGCGCGGCGTGACACTCGCCGCGACCTCGAACATCGAGCCCGACAAGCTCTATCGCGACGGGCTGCAGCGCCAGCGTTTCGTGCCGACGATCGCGCTGCTCAAGAAGCACTGCGAGGTCCTGCACGTCGACGGCCCGGTCGACTACCGGCTGCGGGTGCTCGAGCGCGCGGACGTGTACCAGACTCCGAGCGGCGGCCGCGCCGACCAACGGCTCGCCGAATACTTCGAAGCCATCGCGCCCGACGAAGGCGACCACGGCGGCTCGCTCGAGCTGCACGGCCGCGAAGTCCCCTACCTGCGCGCCGCCGACGGCGTGATCTGGTTCGAGTTCACGCACATCTGTGAGGCGCCGCGGGGCAAGGACGACTACGTCGAGCTCTCGCGTCTCTATCAAACGGTGCTGGTCTCGAACGTGCCGCAGCTCGACGCCACGCTCGAGAACCAGGCACGGCGTTTTGTCGCATTGGTCGACGAGTTCTACGACCGGCGCGTGAAGCTGATCCTGTCGGCGGCCGCGCCGCCCGCCGACCTCTATCGCGGCGAGAAGCTGCGTCACGATTTTTTGCGCGCGCGGAGCCGGCTCGAAGAGATGCAGAGTCACGACTACCTCGCGTCCGAGCATCGCCCGTAGCCGTTCATCCGACGGCAGTAGCCGCTCGTCGCATGGCCGCCACAAGCCGCGGCGAAGTGTGACGACTTTCAAAGCCGCACCCTCAGGAAGCCCGTACCTTGCGGCTCACATCAAGGCACCGGGTTGGGTTATGTCGAACATTTCGAAGGTGCGGTCGCAAGACCGGTCGGCGGTCGGCACGGGGAGACGCCGGGCACAGCGTGGGTTCACGCTGCTCGAGCTCGTCACCACCGTCACCGTCGCGGGCGTCTTGCTGGTCGTCGCAGTGCCGTCGTTCTTCAACACCTCGCGCAACAGCCACGCCGCGGCGGATGCGAACGAGCTCGTGAGCGCGTTCAGCATCGCGCGAAGCGAAGCGATCCGCCGGGGCGCGCGGATCGGCGTCTGCAGCAGCTCCAACGGCACGGCTTGCGGCGGCACGTGGGCCGACGGCTGGATCGTGTACACCGACACGGCCACGTCCGACACGGCGACCACGACGGGTGTCGGCACGGTGCTGCGCGTGTCGCCGCCGCCGACGGGCACGCCCGCGATCACAGGCGGCTCCGAATTCGTTCGCTTCCTGCCGCGCGGCTACGCGCGCAGCAAGACCGGTGCTATGCCGGTGATCTTCACGATCAAAGTCCAGGGTTGCGGCGCCCAACAGGGGCGGACCGTCGAGGTCAACGGCGTCGGCCGAGCCACCGCGGCGAGGGTGAACTGCCCATGACGATCAAATCGCCAATGCACGGATTCACGCTGTTCGAGGTGCTGATTGCGCTCGTAGTGCTGTCGGTGGGCCTGCTCGGCCTCGCGTCGCTGCAAACGAACACGTTGAAGTTCAATCAGGGCGCGTACCTGCGCACGCAGGCGACGAATCTCGCCTACGACATGGCCGATCGAATGCGCGCGAACCGCGCGGCGGGGATCGCCAACGCGTACGACAACGTCGCGTTCGCGACGACGCTGCCGGATTGCAATCCGGCCGCCGTGGCGGGCACGGGAGTCGCGGAGCGCGACATCTCCGCGTGGCGCATCGCGCTCGTCTGCGCGCTGCCTTCCGGCAACGGCCAGATCGACACGAACGGACGCACGGTCACGATCGACGTGCAATGGGACGAGAGCCGCGGCACGGGCGCCCTCGAGCAATTCCAGATGGTGACGAGCCTATGAACGGTCGACCGAACATCCAGCGGAGCCAGCGGGGCCTCACGCTCGTCGAGCTCATGGTGGCCTTGCTGATCGGCCTCCTGCTCACCGGTGGCGCGATCCAGGTGTTCCTCGCGAACCGCGCGGCCTTCGCCTTCAACGAGAGTATGCAGCGCGTCCAGGAGAACGGCCGATTCGCGCTGGACACGCTGATGTTCAACTCGCGCATGGCCGGCTATATCGGCTGCCTGTCGGGCGTGAACGTCTTCAACAACGTGACCAACGGCGCCACGTCGGTCGCGTTCAACTACGCGCAAGCCGTGACCGGTTTCGAAGCGGTGGGCACGAGTCAGGGAGACACGTTTGCCGCCGGCGCCATCGATCCGAACAACTCGACTAACGCGGCGAAGTGGGCGCCGAATCTAGTTGCGCCGATGCTGAACAATGCGGTTGAAGGCAGCGACGTGCTGGTCGTCCGCAACGTGAACCCCGTGTCGCACGCGCTCGTGGGCGCCTTCAACAGCGGCACCGCGGTGTTCGCGGGTGCGACGCCGGCCGACTACGCTCGCGGCGACATCGCGATCGTGTCGGACTGCGCCAAGGCCTCGGTCTTCCAGGTGACGGGCGTCACCGATACCACCGCAGGCGGCGTCACGCGCGTCGACCTCGCTCACGCGGCCGCCGGCACGCCCGGCAACAGCCTCGCGAGCTGGAACACGGACCAGCAGTACGCCGACGGTGCTCAGGTCGCGCGCGCGGAGACCTGGGCCTACTACGTGGGCAGGGGCAGCGGCGGCCACCCGGCGCTGTTTCAGCTGCGCTTGCAGACCACGAGCGGGTCAACGCAGAGCGCGCTCGGACCGGCGGAGGAGCTCGTCGATGACGTCGACACGATGCAGGTCCGCTACGGCGTCGACAACGACGCCGACAACGACGTCGACGCGTATTTCGACGCCGACGACGTGACGAACTGGGCGAACGTCGTCTCAGTCCGCATCGGTCTCCTGATGCGCGCGCCCGAGGAGTACGGCAGCGACGTCGACACGCGCACCTACCTCGTCAACGAGACAGTGTTCGACCCCTCCGACGACCGCCGCATAAGACAAGTTTTCACGATGACCAACGGACTACGGAATCGACTGCCATGAACACTCACTCGCAAGTATTCCGCCGCGAGCGCG
The DNA here is from genome assembly GCA_035644475.1 of Gammaproteobacteria bacterium. GTDB lineage: Bacteria > Pseudomonadota > Gammaproteobacteria > Steroidobacterales > Rariloculaceae > FEN-1219. The sequence continues at coordinate 11,061 of DASQOL010000235.1, forward strand.
GCGCCGCGTTGATCGTTGCGCTCGTGCTCTTGCTGCTGATGACCGTGCTTGGCGTCACCGCGATGCGCACCACCACGCTGCAAGAACGGATGGCCGGCAACCTCCGCGACAGCAACCTCGCGTTCCAGGCGGCGGAAGCCGGCTTGCGCGGCGGCGAGCAATTGCTGGAAGGCGCTATCCCGCCGTTCACGGGCTCGAACGGCCTGCTCCAGGTGCAGGCCGGCGCCGGTCAGGCGACGTTTTGGAGCTCGTACGACTGGGCGGCGAACAGCCGCACGGCTTCGGCTGTCGCGGGGGTCCAGGCGGACCCGCAGTACGTCGTCGAAGAGTTGCCCGTCTCCCTCTCGAGCGCCAACGGCAGTCTCGTCGAAGGCGGCTCGGGCGTAGGCGAGGCGGGCTTCTATCGGATCACCGCGCGCGCGGTCGGCGGTAGCACGGACGCCATCGCCATTCTTCAGACCACTTACCGCCGCCAGTAAAGCGGCCAGGAACGCGGCGCGAGCCGCGCAAGGAAGCGAGCCATGAAGACGCTGTATGGACTAAAGGTCGCGAACGCCGTGGGCGGAGCCCTGCTCGGCTGCCTGCTCTGCGTGGCGTCCGTCTCCAGGGCCGGGGTAACGCCCCCGCCGGGAAACATCGACATCGCGAACATGCCGCTGTTCCTGCCGGGCTCCGTGGCGCCCTTGAACCTGCTGGTCATGGGCCGCGACCACAAGCTCTACTACGAAGCGTACAACGACCACGCCGACCTCAACGGTGACGGTGTGATCGACGTCGGCTACAAGCCGGACGTCATCGACTATTTCGGCTACTTCGATTCACGCAAGTGCTACCAGTACCTGAGCGGCAATTGGTTCTACCCGACCAGAACCACGGCCGACAAGAAGTGCACGGTCGACGACAGCGAGTTCAGCGGCGACTGGCTGAACTACGTGACGACGGCTCGCATCGATGCGCTGCGCAAGGTCCTCTACGGCGGCCTGCGCAGCACCGACACGGCGACGGCGACCGTGCTCGAGCGCTCCTATATCCCGCAAGACGCGCACAGCTGGGGCAAGTCGTACGAGAGCATCGCGAGAGACGGCTACGACATTCGCGAATACACGCCGTTCAGCTTGCCGGCCGCGAGCAGCAGCCACCTGTTCGCGAACACCACGCCGATCAGCGAGACGAATCCGCGGCTCCGCGTGCTTACCGACCAGAAGGATTCGAGCGGCAATCCGCTCAAGGTCTGGAATTGGCTCAGCATCGAGCGGCCGGTCGCCGGCGACGGCGTCACCACGACCCCGGGGCTCAGCCAAGTCAATAACGTCGTCGTGGGCACGAGCGCGGGCGCCGAAGTCCGTGCGTCCCGCACGAGCACCGGCAACTATCGCGTTCGGGTCAAGGTATGCGACTTCAGCGTCGGGCTCGAGTCGAATTGCCGCCGCTATCAGAACGGCACGAGCTACAAGCCCACGGGCCTCCTCCAGGAATACGGCGAGTCCGAGCAGATGATGTTCGGCCTGCTCACGGGCTCGTACTCGAAGAACACCGACGGCGGCGTGCTGCGCGAAACCATGGCCTCGATCAAGAACGAGATCAACCTCACCGACGGCACGTTCAACACGGCCGTCACGGGAATCGTTCGCACGCTCGATCGGCTGCGCACGACCGGTTTCGGCGGCAATCACGAGTACTCGTGCGGCTGGAAGGTCACGGGGCCGATTACCGCCGGCGAATGCCAGATGTGGGGCAATCCGATCGGCGAAATGATGTACGAGGGCTTGCGGTACTTCGCTGGCAAGGGCACCCCGACGGCGGCGTTCAGCACGGCGGCCGGCGCCGGCGAGGAAACCGGGCTCGGCTTGCCCGTCGCCACCTGGAACAATCCCTACGGCACGGGCAACTTCCCCGTCTGCTCGAAGCCGTTCATGACCGTGATCAGCGACATCAACCCGTCGTATGACAGCGACAAGCTGCCGGGCAGCTACTTCAATTCGTTCTCGGGCGATCTCACGGGCCTCGACGTCTCGGCGCTCGGGCAAACGATCTGGAACAACGAGGTCGGCGGCACGAAGAAAATCTTCGTCGGCCGCTCGGGCAGCGTGAACGACAATGCGCCGACGGCGAAGGACGTGACGAGCTTCGGCAACATCCGCGGCCTCGCGCCCGAAGAGCCCACCAAGGAGGGCAGCTACTACGCGGGGAGCGTGGCCTATTACGGCTTGAAGACCGACCTCAATCCGGCGACAGCCAAGCAGAAGGTGCAGACCTTTGCCGTCGCAATGGCCTCGCCGCTGCCGCGCATCGAGATTCCGGTCGGCGGCAAGACCATAACCCTCGTTCCGTTCGCCAAGACCGTGGGCGGCAGCGTGGGCGGCAACAACGTGTCGGCCGCGAGCGGGTCGTTTCAGCCGACCAACCAGATCGTGGACTTCTACGTCGACGCGCTCACGTCCACGTCCGGCAGCTTCCGCGTGAACTACGAGGACGTCGAGCAAGGCGCCGACCACGACATGGACGCGATCGCGCGTTATTCCTACACCGTGAACGGCGATGGCACGGTCAGCGTAACGGTGACCTCCGAGTACGCGGCAGGCAGCTTGATCCAGCACTTGGGCTACGTGATCTCGGGCACGACGCACGACGGCATCTACTTCGAAGTGCGCGATACGGACACCGCGAGCGGCAGCGATCCGCAGTATTTCCTCGACACGCCGCCCCTGTTCACGGGCACGCCCCCGGCCCCGGCCTCGGGCACCGGCACGTGGAACGACGCCCTAGCGCTGCCCTTGGCGAACACCCGCATCTTCACGCCGGGCACTACGGGCACGGCCACAGCGCTCAAGGACCCGCTGTGGTACGCCGCGAAATGGGGCGGATTCCAAGACCAGAACGCGAACGACCTTCCGGACCTCGCCACGGAGTGGGATCGGAACGGCGACGGCAAGCCCGACAACTACTTCCTCGTGACCAACGCCTTGACGCTCGGCCAGCAGCTGCGCAACGCCTTCGACGAGGTTCTCACGCGCACCTCGTCGGCCTCGGCGGTGGCGACCAACTCCACGCGGCTCGACACGAACACTCTCATCTATCAGGCGCAGTTCCGGACCGACGACTGGACCGGCAAGCTGCTGGCCTATCACCTGAATGCGGACGGCACGCTCGGTACGCTCGCCTGGGAAGGGGGCAACAAGCTCCCGGCGTACGGCTCGCGCAACATCTATACGCGCAACGCCGATACCGCCGCCGGCGCCGCGTTCGACTGGGCTTCGATCGGTACGACGCATCAGACAGCGTTGAACGTGAGCGCCGGCGGCACGGTCGACACGTACGGCGACGAGCGCGTCGCCTGGTTGCGCGGCGACACCACTCAGGAGCAGCGCAACGGCGGCATCTTCCGCAACCGCTCGGTCGCGCTCGGCGACATCATCAACTCGGACCCGCAGTTCGCGGGCGCACAGAACTTCGCGTACAACGCGTTGCCGTCGGGCACGCCGGGCCAAAGCACCTACACGACGTTCCGGCTCAGCAAGATCAACACCACGACGGGCGCGGTGCTCAAGCCGATGGTCTACGTCGGCTCCAACGACGGCATGCTGCACGGCTTCGACGCCGGCACCGGCGTCGAGCGCTTCGCCTACGTGCCGAGCGCGCTGATCCCGGCGGTGCCGCAGCTCATGGACTTGGGCTATCCGAGCCGCCACCGCTACTTCATGGACGGCCAGATGACGGTCGCCGACGCGTACATCAACCGCGCCGGCACGGATCGCTGGGCGAGCGTGCTGGTGGGAGCGACGGGCGCCGGCGCCCGGTCGGTGTTCGCGCTCGACGTCACCGATCCGACGGCGTTCGCCGCGGCCAACGTGATGTGGGAATACAAGGATGCCGACTTGGGCTACCCGCTCGGCACGCCGACCGTCGGCCGGATGGCCGACGGCACCTGGGTCGCCGTGTTCGGTAACGGCTACAACAGCGACAACCGCAAAGCCGTGCTGTACATCGTGCGCCTCGCGGACGGCGTGCTGCTCAAGAAAATCGACACGCTCAAGGGCGATGCCACCACGCCCAACGGGCTCGCCACGCCCTCGCTGATCGCCGACGGCACGCGCACGATCCGCACGATCTACGCCGGTGACCTGCTCGGCAACATGTGGAAGTTCGACGTAAGCGACGCCAGCCCGGCGAACTGGGGCTCGGCGTACTTGGACGCGAGCAGCAACCCCGCGCCGCTGTACGTCGCCAAGGACTCGAGCGGCGTGACGCAGCCGATCACGGCGCAAGCCCAGGTCGGCGTCCATCCGCAGGGCGGCTACATGATCTACTTCGGTACGGGCAAGTTCTTCGTCACCGGCGACAACGACGTCGTCACCGCGACACCGCAGATCCAGACTTTCTACGCCCTGTGGGACAAGACCGCGAGCCCGTCAGTGATCGCCAATCGCTCCGCGCTCCAACAGCAGAGCATCCTGTTCGAGGGCAAACCCTCGAATAGCATCTTCAACGTGCGCGTCACGAGCAACACCGCGGTCGACTGGAGCACCCAGCGCGGCTGGTACCTGGACCTCGCCGTCGGCGGAGTCGCGGCGGGCGAGCGCGTGGTGTCGATGCCGAGGCTCACGAACGGCCGCCTCATCTTCCCGACGCTGATTCCGTCGACGAGCCCCTGCGAGTTCGGCGGCACGAGCTGGCTCATGGAGATGCAAGCGATTACCGGCGCCCGGCTCGCAGAACCGCCGATCGACATCACCGGCGACGGCAACGTGAACAGCAGCGACCTGGTGACGATGACCGTGGGCGGCACGCCCGTGACCATCAGCGCCGTCCAATCGCGCGAGGGCATCATCGACACGCCGGTGGGCATCAGCCTCGGCAACGGCCTGGAGCTCCAAGAGTCGAGTGGCACCACGGGTAACGCCGAGCACGTCCTCGGCGGTACCGGTCTCGGACGGGCGCGCGGCTCGTGGCGGCAATTGAGATGAGCGAGGGAATGCAGCCAATGAACGCAATGCATGCTCGGAGCTACGGCCGCGGCGATCGGCGCTCGATGCGCGGCGTCACGCTCATCGAGCTCATGATCGTGGTCGTCGTGATCGGAATCCTCACGGCGATCGCGTATCCGAGCTACCGCGGGCAGATGCTCCGCACGCACCGTGCCGAAGCGAAGGCGACGCTGGTCGAAACTGCGCAGCAGCTCGAGCGTTGCTACACGCGCTTCAACGCATACAACGCCGTCGGCTGCGCGGTCGCGACCACGCTCGGCGGCGCCGGAGTCAATTCGACGGGGAACAATTACGTCGTGACAGCAGCCCCGACCGCGTCGGCTTTCACGCTGACGGCTACGCCGCAAGGCGCTCAGGCGAACGACACGACGTGCGCCAACCTCACGCTCACGCAAACGGGGTTGCGGGGCGCGACCGGCACGGCGCCGACAACCTGCTGGTAAGCGGGCGCCGCTCGGACCCGAGCGGCGTCACGCCGCGTCTCAGTAACCCAGGCCGAAGCCGAACGGAAAGAGCGGCGCGTAGGCCGCGTCGCCCACGTTCACGGGGACGTCCGCCATCGCGCGCGGCCAGCTGTAGCTCAACTTGCCGCGCGGCGCGAAGTCGCCGAACAGCACGTCGGCGACGCCGGCGCCCTCGGTGCCCGGCAACCAAGCCGCTACGACGGCCGACGCGCGCTCGAGCACCGGGCCGAGAATGAGCGGCCGGCCCGACAGAACCACCACTACGACCCGCACACCCGTCGCGGCCACGCGCTCGACGAGCGCCACATTGTCGGGCGATAGCGCGAGATCGCGGCGGTCGCCGACGCCCTCGGCGTAGGGCTGCTCGCCGACCACCACGATCGCTACGTCCGCGCCGGGCCCGCCGCCTTCCAAGTCGTAGGTCACGCTCGCGCGCGGCGACACGGCGGCCTTAATGCCTTGGAGCAGCGTAGTGCCAGCGGTAGTCGCCCCCGCGTGGCCCTGCCACGTGACCGTCCAGCCGCCGCATTGGATGCCGATGTCGTCCGCCGCGCGACCCGCGACGTGGATCCGCGCGGCATTCTTGGCGAGCGGCAACACGCGCCCGTCGTTCTTCAGAAGCACGAGCGATTCGCGGACCGAGCGCCGCGCGACGTCGCGATGCTCGGCCGAGCCGAAGCTCGCGTGCAATGACCGGTCGGCGAGCTGCGAGCGCTTCGGGTCCATGAGCCCCATCGCGAGCTTCACGCGCAGAATCCGCGTGACGGCGTCGTCGACGCGCGCGAGAGGTACACGGCCTTCGTCGACGAGCTCACGCAACGTAGCAATGAAGCGCGCGTAGCCCGCGGGCTCCATCGCCATGTCCATGCCCGCGTTGATCGAATGCATCACCGCGGTCTTGTAGTCGCGATCGATCTGCCCGATCGCGTAGTAGTCGGAGATCAAGAAGCCCTCGAAGCCGAGCTCGTTCTTCAAGATATCGGTGAGCAGATGGGGACTGCCCGACACCTTCACGCCGTTCCAGCTGCTGTACGACACCATGATCGAGCCCACGCCGGCGGCGACGGCCGCGGCATAGGCCGGCAAGTGGATCCGGCGCAGCGTCGCCTCGTCGACCCGCGTATCGCCCTGATCGAGCAGCGTCGTGCGTCCGCCCGGCAGCTCGCGCGGCTCGTAGCTCGTGCCGCCGTCGCCGACGTAGTGCTTCGCACACGCGAGCACCGAGCGCGGCGACATCGAGCCCGCGGCGCGCGCCCTACCCGCTCGCGGCGCACCTTGCCGTCCGCCTCCACCTTCTTGCAGTCCACGAATGGCCGCAGCGCCGAGCTCGCCGGCAACCTCCGGGCTCTCGGAGAACCCCTCGTAGGTTCTGCCCCAGCGCTCGTCGCGCGGCGCCGCGACGCACGGCGCGAACGTCCATTGCGCGCCGGTGGCGCGCATCTCGAGCGCGGTGATCCGCCCGATCTCCTCCACGAGCGCCGCGTCGCGCGTGCACCCCAGGCCGACGTTGTGCGGAAAGATCGTCGCGCCCTCGACGTTGCTGTGGCCGTGCACGGCGTCGACACCGTAGAGGATCGGCACCTTGAGGCGGGTGCGCATGCTCCGCTCGATCAGCCGGTCGATCGTGTCGGCCCACGCGACCAGCCCGTTGCCTTCCTTCGGATCCGCGTCGCCGCCCGACAGCACCGAGCCCAAGAAGTAGCGCTCGACGTCGCCTTCGTCCTTGATCTGGTTGAGCTCGCCCTGCGCCATCTGCCCGAGCTTCTCGTCGAGCGTCATCCGAGCAAGCAGCGGCCGCACGGCGCCGTCGAGCGCGGACCACCGCGCCGGCGCCCCTTGCGCGGTGGCACCGCGCCACGAAAGCGCGAGCGGAACGGCACTCCCGCAAACGGCCGCTCGAGCCAGAAACTCCCTGCGTCGCATCTTTCCCCCGGGGTTCGCGCACACGCACACGCGCTGCCGTGCATCATCGGACGCGCATACAGCGATCGCAACCGGCGGGCCGGGCCCGGTGTGTCTCCCTTTCGCCGAGCGCTGCGCGCAACCGCTGCGGCCGCACCTCGAACGCACGCGTAGCGCCTGCGCCGCGGCGGTAGCGACGAGCCGAGCCACAGCGCCGAGAGCCGCGGAGCCCGGGCGCGCAGCGCCCGGGGGCGAGCCGCAGGCGAGCATCCAGAACGCGGCGGC
>DASQOL010000236.1:0-44627 GCA_035644475.1 Gammaproteobacteria bacterium
CCCCAGCTGCAGCAGACCGTGTTGATCTTCGGGTCGAGGTTCGCCTGGTAGCTCCAGAGTGTGGCGCCGCTGTCGACATCGATCGCGAACACGTCGTTCGCGCCGCTGGACACGTAGATCACGCCGTCGGCGACGATCGGCTGACCTTCGCCCGAGTACTGCGCGCCTACGCCGGAGCCGTCGAGCCGCGCGCGCCACACGCCTTTGAGCTGCGCGACGTTGCTGCGACTGATCGCGGCGAGCGGTGAGTAGCGCTGGTTGAGCCAGTTGCCGCCGTTGGTGGGCCAGCCGTCCTTCGGCGGCGCGACGGAGGCGGGCGACGATGCGGCCGCGCGCGGCGTCGACGTGCGCTGCGCCGCCGCGGGCGGTTGAGCGAACGCGTAGAGCGCCGCCGCGAGCAACGCGAGCGCGCCGAGGGCGACCAGGACGCCGATCGGCACGCGCCGCGCCGCGCGCCGCCGCGGCCCGACGTAGGGCTCAGGTTCCTGCAATCGCGCCATCGTCTCCCTCCACGTCTGTCCCTAGGGTCAGACCCTGGGGACAGGCCAATTAGGGTCCAGACCCCAAGGGGGGTCAGACCCTAGGTGGTGCCTTTGAAGTGCTCGAGGCCCGGGCGGAACTCCTTGTCGTCGAGGAACGCCTTCATCGCGGCCTGGCGGTTCTTGCCGGAGCCGAAGTTCAGCGCCTCGCCCATCTTGGCGTAGAGATAGTCGGCCGACACTTCCCAGTCCATGTACTGCACGCGCTTCATCGCGATCTTGATGCCGCGGAGCACGGTCTGGTTCTTCTCGAGCAGCACGCGCGCGAGCTTCTCGGTGTGGGCCTCGAGCTTCTTGCGCGGCACCGACTCGTTGACGAGTCCCATCGCGGCGGCTTGCTTGCCGTCGAAGGTGTCGCCGGTCATCGCGTAATAGAGCGCCTTGCGGTAGCCGATCGTCTCGGCCGTGGCCTTGGTGACGTTGCCGGCCGGGATGATGCCCCAGTTGACCTCGGACAGGGCGAACGTGGCCTCGTTGGCGGCGATCGCGAGATCGCACGCGACCACCGGCGTGAACGCGCCGCCGAAGCACCAGCCGTTGACCATCGCGATCGTGGCCTTCGGATAGTCGCGCAGGCGCCGCCATTGCCACTCCTCGGCGGTGCGCCGCACGTTCAGGATCACCGTGTCGGGTTGGCCGTCGGTCTCGCGGAAGTACTCCTTCAGGTCCATGCCGGCCGCGAACGAGTCGCCGGCGCCCGATAGCACCAGCACGCCACAGCGTGCGTCCGAGGCCAGGGCCTCGACCGTGGCTCGCATCTCCTCGTTGAGCGCGGGGCTCATCGCATTGCGCTTCTCGGGGCGGTTCATCGTGACCCACGCGACGCCGTCGTCGAACTCGACGAGCACGAGCTTGCCCCACGGGTCTTTCTTACGAGCCATTCAAAGTCTCCTCGAGGTCGAACGAGGCTCCGCCGCCGCACGAGAGGGCCGGACGAGCCATGAGAACCCTAGACCTAACCCGCCACGGCTGGATGCCGCGGCTCCTTTCCCCCGATCCGCCGCCGCCCCGCTGTTCTACGCTAGCGATCAAGGCTTATAGTGTCCCATAGGGGACAGAGCGGTCGACGGGCGCCAGTCTAGCAAGGAGCCCGCGCTGTGCGTCATACGAAGTGCCGGCGTGCCGCCGGCGGTAGCTCGGGTGGAGGCCTTTCGCCAATGGCGTATGAATTGTTAGGCAAGAACTTCGTGCCGCCGGATGTGCACGCGAAGGTCACGGGCAAGGCCAAGTACGCGGAGGACTTCCGCGCCGAGGGGATGGCCTTCTGCCGGCTGATGTTGAGCCCGATGCCGCACGCGCGCGTGCGCAGCATCGACACGAAGGCGGCCGAGGCGTTGCCCGGTGTGCTCGGGATCCTCACGGCGAACGACGTGCCGCTGCAGCCGTCGCCGAACGATCCTATCTTGACGAACGAGCCGGTCTTCGTTGGACAGCCGATTCTCGCGGTTGCCGCTGAGAGCGAGACGATCGCGCAGGATGCGATCGACCTCATCAAGCTCGACCTCGAGGAGCTGCCGTTCACCGTCGACCCGCTCGAGAGCCTCTATCCGGGCGGACCGAACGCGCGCTCCGACGGCAACGTCCTCGACAACCGGTTGACCGGTCCGCCGAGCCTCAAGACCGTGAAGTGGAACGCGGCGGACTTCGCCCGCGCCGAGGACGGCACGCTGCCGATGGGCGAGCCGATCGCCGAGTGGTCGTACGGCGACGTCGACGCGGCGTTCAAAAACGCCAAGCTCGTGCTCGACGAGACCTTCGTCACCGCCGGCAATTCGCACCAGTCGATGGAGCCGCGCTCCGCGATGTCGTACTGGGAGAACGGCAAGTGCTTCGTGTTCGGCTCCACGCAGAGCCAGAGCTTCGTGGTGCCGGGTCTCGCCGGCTTGATCGGCATCGATCCGTCGAACCTCGTTTACGTCGCCGAGTTCTGCGGCGGCGGTTTCGGCTCGAAGGGCTCGGCGTACCCGATCATGTCGATCCCCGCGCACATGTCGAAGAAGATCGGTCGCCCGGTGATGATGCGGATCAGCCGCGCGGAAGAGTACTACCTCGGCTTTGCCCGCTGCGGTTTCCAGGGCCGCATCAAGATGGCCTTCGACGCGAGCGGCCGCGTGCTCGGCGCGGATCTGTACGTCGTTCAGGAGAACGGGCCCACGGCCGGTTTCCCGGACTGGCCGTCGGCCGGCGACACCGTATCGATCCTCTATCAGCCGCCGGCAATGCGCTATCGCGGCACGAACGTGCTCACCAATACGCCGCCGCGCTCGGCGCAGCGCGGCCCCGGCCACAACCAAACGGTCGCGACCGTCGAGCCGTTGATGGACAAGGCCGCGCGTGCACTCGGCATCGACCGCTGGCAGATCCGGCGCATCAACGCGCCCGGCCAGGACGGCAAGCTCGGCCAGAACCGCGGCCCCGTCACGAGCTGCTATTTGCAGCAGGCGCTGGAGAAGGGCGCCGCGGAGTTCAAGTGGCAGGAGCGCGTCGCACGCGCCGCGGCCGCTAACGCCGACCCCGCGAGCAAGAAGCGCACCGGCATCGGCGTCGGTCAAGCGTTCCATCCGGCCGGATTCGCGGGCTTCGACGGCATCTGTCGCATCACGCCCGACGGCAAGATCCACCTCCATAGCGGCGTCGGCAACCTCGGTACCTACTCGCACACGGGCACCTCGCGGGTCGCGGCCGAAGTGCTCAAGGCCAACTGGGACAACTGCGTCGTCGAGCGCGGCGACACGCGCAAGGGCTTGCCGTGGAACATCGGCCAGTTCGGCAGCAACACCTCGTTCACGATGGCGCGCTCGAGCTTCGCCGCTGCGACCGCCACGGTCGCCCTGCTCAAGGAAATCGCCGCGATGGATCTCGGCGGCGCGCCGAACGACTACGAGATCGGCGGCGAGAAAGTCTTCCTGCGCACCGATCCGTCGAAGAGCCTCACGTACGCGGCGGCCGCGCAGCGCGCGATCGCGCTCGGCGGCAAGTTCGACGGCCACGAGCCGCCGAAGGACGTGAATCCGATGACCGCGGCGTCCGTGACGATGCTCGCGGGCACCGGGCTGGTCGGCGCCGCCAAGGACAACCTGCCGATCACGGCGCAGCCTGCGGCGTTCGCCGTCGGCTTCGCCGAGATCGAGCTCGACACGGAGACCGGCAAGTTCGAGGTCAAGGACTACCTCGCGGTGGCCGATTGCGGCACGGTGATCCACCCGCAGAGCCTCGCCACGCAGATCAAGGGTGGCGCCGTCATGGGCTTCGGCATGGCCACGCTCGAGCGCCAGATCTATGACCCGCAGAACGGGCTACCCGGCAACGTGGGGCTCCATCAGACGAAGCCGCCGAGCTATCTCGACGTGCCGTCGGAGATGCACGCGGCCTGGGTGGACATGCCCGACCCGCAGAGCCCGCTCGGCACCAAGGGCATCGGCGAGCCCGTGCTGGGCGCCGGCGCCGCGTCGTTGCTCTGCGCGCTTTCCGACGCGATGGGCGGCCACAACTTCAACCGCACGCCGGTCACGCCGGATCAGATCGTCAACGCGCTCATGAAGCGCGAGCAGTCGCACAAGCCGCTGCAGGTCAACACGGCCTAACGCGTCTAGGGTCAGACCCAAGTACCGCGAAGGGTCCTCCCGAGACACGCCGGAAGATCATCCCTGGGGCTCCTCGCCGCACATCCCTGTGCGGCGACGGTCTCGGGAGGACCCTTCGCGGCACTTCGGTCTGACCCTAGTTTCTTTTACGGAGGCACGTCACATGAACGCCGCAGTGCTCCAAAGCAAGCCCCAATACTCGATCAAGCATCCGGATTCGTTCTTCATCGGCGGCAAGTGGGAAAAGCCGAGCGGCGGCGGCAAGCTCGAGGTGATCTCGCCGGTCACCGAGCAGGTCGTCGCGACGTTCCCCGAAGCGTCGCCCAAGGACGTCGACCGCGCGGTCGCGGCCGCACGCGAGGCGTTCGACAAGGGCCCCTGGCCGCGGATGTCGGCGCAGGAGCGTGGCGCTGCGCTGCTCAAGGTGGCGGAGAAGCTCAAGGCGCGGCTGCCCGAGCTCGCGGCCGTGTGGACGACGCAGGTCGGCATACCGATCAGCCTTGCGAAATATCTCTCGGGCCAGCCGCCGGAGCTCTTCGAGTACTACGGCAAGCTGATCCAGTCCTATCCGCTCGTCGACGAGCGCAAGGGCGGTCACGGCGAGCGCGTGCGCGTCGTGAAGGAGCCCGTGGGCGTCGTCGCGGCGATCACGCCGTGGAATGCGCCGCTCGTGCTGCTCTGCTACAAGGTGGCGGCCGGCCTTGCCGCGGGCTGCACCATCGTCGCGAAGCCCGCGCCCGAGACGCCGATGGACGCGTACCTGCTCGCCGAGTGCATCGAGGCGGCGGGCCTGCCGCCCGGCGTGTTCAACTTGATCCCCGCCGGCCGAGAGACCGGCGACTATCTGATTCGCCACGCCGGCATCGACAAGATCAGCTTCACGGGCAGCACGGCGGCCGGCAAGCACATCGCGGCGGTTGCGGCCGAGCGGCTCGCGCGCACGAGCTTCGAGCTCGGCGGCAAGTCTGCGGCGATCGTGCTCGACGACGCGGACATCGGTCACGTGCTCAAGAGCCTCGTGCCGTTCTCGATGCCGATCACCGGTCAGGTGTGCTTCTCGCTCACGCGCGTGCTCGTGCCGGAGAAGCGCAAGAAGGAAGTGCTCGACGCCTACGTCGGCGCCGTCAGCGGCGTGAAGGTCGGCGACCCGATGGATCCCGCCACGCAGATGGGGCCGCTCACGATGTCGCGGCAGCTCACGCGCGTACAGAACTACATCGCCAAGGGCAAGGAAGAGGGCGCGAAGCTCGTGCTCGGCGGCGGCCGGCCCAAGGGGCTCGACAAGGGCTACTTCGTGGAGCCCACCGTGTTCAACGACGTGAGCACGAGCATGACGATCGCGCGCGAGGAAATCTTCGGGCCGGTGGTGTCGTTCATCTCGTACAAGAACATCGACGACGCGATCGAGAAAGCGAACAGCACCGTCTACGGCCTGCACGGCGCCGTGTACACGCCGGATGCCGAGCGCGGGTACGAGGTTGCGCGCCGCGTGCGCTCGGGCAGCGTGACCGTGAACGGCCTGATCGTCGACCCGACGATGCCGTTCGGCGGCTTCAAGCAGTCGGGCACGGGGCGCGAGGGCGGCATCGAGGGGCTCGATCCCTACTTCGAGCTGAAGACGGTCTACTTCGCGTAGACCGCCCGCGTGTGTCATTTACGGAACGGAGGGAGATCATGGGGCTAGACGCACTCACCTATAACGACAACGAGCAGGAGCACAAGGGTTTTGCCGACACGCTGGGTCAGATGCAAGGCCAGATCATCAAGGGCACGCTGACCAAAGACACGAGCCACGCGTACTATGCCGGCCATGAGCTGCGCGCCAAGGGCGTCTCGTTCGCCGGCACATACTTGAAGAAGGACTGCGCGGGAAAAGGAAAGACCGCCAACGGACGAAGCCAGAACCGGATCATCGTGGCCATCGGCACGGACGGAAAGCTCGTCGAGGACTGGGCCGTCGCGTGGCGTCACGACGATCGGCTGCTGCAGCTCAGTGAAGGATTCTTCAAGCGCGCCAAGACCATGCGGGACTACTGCTCGAAGTAGCGGCGCTCGTCCGCCACCCCCGAGAATCCCTCCATGGAGGGATTCGCACCGACGCGGCGACGTCAGATCGCGCTGGCCGCGATGTTCACCGTGAGCGACAGCAACGCGACGTTGAACACGAACGACACGACAGCGTGCGCCGTCACCGTCTTGCGGATGGCCTTCGAGGTGACGGTGACGTCGGACACTTGCGACGTCATTCCGATTACGAACGAGAAGTACACGAAATCCCAATAGTCGGGCGGCTCGGCTCCGGGAAACTCCAGGCTGCCCGTGCCCCGGTGACGCTCGGCATAGAACTCGTGCGCATAGTGCAGCGCAAACATCGTGTGTATGAAGGCCCACGACAGTGCGATGGTAATCGTCGCCAGTCCGAGGCGAACGAGGTCGTGTGTGCTTGCTCGTACGATGCCGAGCTCCGCGAAGATGGCGGCCAGGCTCGCCAGCGCGGCCGCAACCGTAAGGACGAGGATCGCGATTCGCCCTTCGTCGAGCAGCGCCGACTGACGGCGGATGTGCTCGACGTTGGCGCGTGCCATCAACACGCAGGCGGCGGCGAGGTAGAGCGCGATGCCGATGTCCCACCCAGTCAGCAAACGCGTCGTGAGTCGCAAGCCGGCGGGCAGCGCGGCGATGATGACGAGGCCGATGAGCGCCGACGAGAACAGGCGGGGTCGTGCCCGTACCGCGCGGACCGCGCGCCGCCAACTCGGCCGGTGTTGATGGGGCTCGCTCATCGCGTTCCAGGCTTCGTGCTCATCGCTTACCGGAGGTTCCCATCCCGGTTCGAGCTACGAGCCGCTGACAGTATTCGCGCTGCGGCGGCGGATTGCCGCCTACACCTCCGCCGCGCGCAGCGCCGCGAGCACGCGTTCCTTGCGGAACGGCGGCCGGCGCAGGCGCACGCCGGTGGCGTCGTAAACGGCATTCGCCACAGCGGCGATCATCGGCTTGTGGCTCGCCTCGCCGGCGCCGTAGTGCGGCAGGTCGGGGCGGTTCGGGTTCGGGTCACCGTTCACGAGCACCACGTCGATGGTGGCCGGTGTGTCGGAGTGCCGGAGGCTCGGGTGCGTCGCCCAGTCGACGCTCGTGACCTTCTCGTTGTCGAACTTCACCTCTTCCCACAGCGCACGGCTCAAGCCGTGCAGCATGCCGCACTCGATCGTGTGGCGCAGGCCGTTGGGGTTGATCGCGAGCCCGCAGTCGTGCGCGCACACGAGCCGCTTCACCCAGACGCGGCCGGTCTCGCGGTTCACCTCGACCTCGGCGATCGTGGCGACGATCGTGTTGCCGCGATAGGTGTAGGCGACACCGCGTCCCGTGAGCACCGCGCCCGAGCCGCGCGGCTTCGGGGAAGGACGGGCATCCCACCCAAAGGTGTCGGCGGCGGCGCGGACCACGGCGAGCGAGCGCGCGCGCCGGAAGACCGCGTCTTCGGGCATCGCCGCGATCATATCGAGCCGCAAATTCACGGGATCCCGTTTGGCGGCCGCCGCGAGCTCGTCGACGAACGACTCGAACGCGAACGTGACCTGCGGGCCGTTCGGGTCGCGCAGGTTGCCGGTGCGCAGCGGCGTCTCCCAGATCAGCGGCAAGCTCACGACTTGAGCGGTCATGCGCCGATGCGGAATGGCGTACAAGACCGACGGCATCTCGGCGCCGCCTCTGGCCGGCGTG
This sequence comes from Gammaproteobacteria bacterium, assembly GCA_035644475.1. Lineage (GTDB taxonomy): Bacteria > Pseudomonadota > Gammaproteobacteria > Steroidobacterales > Rariloculaceae > FEN-1219. The sequence goes on from DASQOL010000236.1 coordinate 7,847, forward strand.
GCCGGCCGTTTGCCCATGAGCTGCGCGATCAGCACGGTATCGGGCTCGTTGTAGCCGACGTGGTTATAGTCGACGGCGCGCGCGTCGTACTCGAGCGCCACCACGTTGCCCTCCGCGTCGAGCCCGCCGCGCAGCTTGAACGTGTAGGCCGGCCCCTTCGTGTCCCACGCCGTCTCCTCGTTCCGCATCCACTGCACGCGCACCGGCCGGCCGAGCTCGTGGGCGAGGAACGCGGCCTCGAAGCCGACGTCGTCGGCCGCCGTGCGGCCATAGACCTGCGGCCCGTCCATGTACAGCACGCGTACGCGTTCGCGCGGCAGCCCGAGAAACGTCGCCACGCCGTTGCGCAGGCCGTACGACTTCATGTCGTTCGTGTAGATCGTGAGCTGATCGCCCGAGGGATCGGCGAGCGCGTGCGCGGGGCCGATCGCGGTGTGCCCTTGGAACGGGACTTCGTACTCGGCCTCGAGCACCCGCTGGGCGGCGGCCAGCGCCGCACTCGAGTCGCCCGTGACTTCCGGCGCGGAGCTCGACGTAGGTTGCGCGCGGCGGATGTAGTCGAACAACTGCTCGGATGCCGGGAACGGCGCTTCCGCGGGCGGAGCCCAGTCCGCTTTCAATTGCCGTGCGGCCTGGATCGCCTGCTCCTCGCGCTCGCACACCACGGCCAAGTAGTTGCCGCGGCTCACGACCTTGACGAGCCCCGGGACGTTCGCGACGGACGACTCGTCGATGCTGCGCAGCCGAGCGCCCGCGACAGGCGGCTTCACGTTGCGCGCGTGGAGCATGCCCGGCACCTTCATGTCCACGGCCCAGGTCAACGAGCCGTCGACCTTCGCGGGGATGTCGTAGCGCTGAATGGGCTGACCGACGACGCGCATTTCCTGGACGGGCTTGACCGGCGCCTTGCCGGTCGTCGCGTCGACGTTGCGGCCCGTGAGCGCGACGTCGAAACGCTTGCCGCCGACGAGCTCGGCGTAGGTGACCGACTTCTTCGCGTCGGACTTCGCCGCGATCCTGGCGTCGCGCACCGTGAGCTCGGCGACCGGCGTGTGCAAGTGCTCGGACGCGAGCTCGAGCAGCACGCGCCGCCCTTCGGCGGCCACCCGGCGCATCGGCCAGCCGTCGCGCTCGATCGCGTCGGAGCCGCCGGAGCCGCCCTGGTCGGGGGTGGTGTCGGTGCGGCCCATGACGAGGCGCGTCTTGTCGTACGCGATGTCGAGCTCGTCGCACATCATCTGCCGGAACGCGGTGCCGGTGCCTTGGCCGCCGTCCGTCTTGCCCACGAAGAAGGTCGCGGTGTTGTCCGGATGGATCACGATCCAGGTGTCGAGCTGCAAGAAATCGGGGTCGGGATACGGACCCGCGCCGATGGCCTGCGCGAGCGCCTTGGCGCCGGGAACCGCGCCTAGACCCAGGCTCACCACCACCGCGCCGGACGACCGGAGGAAGCTCCGGCGCGAGAGCGCCGGATCGATGCGGCGAAGGGCCTCCTCGATGGCCTTCGGAAGCTCGAATGCGGTGCTCATTTCGCGGCCTCCTCGGCGGTGGCGTGCGTGCCGCGCGCGACGCGCTTGATGGCCGCCTGGATGCGGTAGTAGGTCATGCAGCGGCACAGCACGCCTTCCATGCCGTCGCGGATCTCGGCGTCCGTGGGGCTCGGATTGCGGTCGAGCAGCGCCTTGGCGGTCATGATCTGGCCGTTCTGGCAGTAGCCGCACTGCGGCACTTGCTCGTCGATCCACGCCTGCTGGAGCGGATGCAGCTTGCCGTCCTTCGCCAGACCGTCGAGCGTCGTGATCTCGCCGCTCGCGGCCGATGCGGGCGTGATGCACGAGCGAATCGCGACGCCGTCGACGATGACCGTGCAGGCTCCGCACTGGGCGAGCCCACAGCCGAAGCGCGGGCCGCGCAGCCCGAGATCGTTACGCAACACGTAGAGAAGAGGCGTCGTCGGCTCGATGTCGACCTTGTGTGTGGCGCCGTTGACGCGCAATGAAACGACACTCATCGGGAGACCCCCCAGCCAGCCTACGGATAGCGCCGACCCTAGAACAAAGCCGGCCCGAATTCAAAGGGTGGCGAGGGGTGCAACTCGTTGCCCCCATGCGGGCGATGCGCCAATGTTGGGCGCCGAGACCAAGCCCTTTTGGAGGGGACGATGAAAGCCGAAGCGCAGATCCTCACCGACGAGCTCATGACCGGCGAGGAATACCTCGCGAGCCTGCGAGACGGCCGCGAGGTCTATTTGTACGGCGAGAGGATCGCCGACGTGACGGAGCATCCGGCGTTTCGCAACTCGGCGCGCTCGATCGCCCGGCTCTTCGACGCGCTGCACGATCCGGCCCAGCGCGACGCGCTCACGACCGTGGACCGCCTCGGCATCCGCACGCACCGCTTCTTCGCTCCGAGCTGGTCCGCCGCGGAGCTCCTCGCCGCACGCGACGCGATCGCGCAGTGGTCGCGGCTCACGTACGGCTTCATGGGCCGGACGCCCGACTACAAAGCCGCGTTCATGGCGACACTCGGCGCCAACCCGGAGTTCTACGCGCCGTTCGACGAGAACGCCCGGCGTTGGTACCGGAGCTACGCCTCGAAGGCGCTGTTCTTGAACCACGTGCTCGTGAATCCCCCCGTCGACCGCAACAAGCCCGTGCACGAGGTGGCGGACGTGTACCTGCACGTGGTGCGCGAGACGGACGCGGGCGCGATTGTCAGCGGCGCCAAGATGCTCGCGACCGGCTCGGCGCTCACGCACGCGACGTTCGTCGCGCAGAACAGCTCCGTGAGCCTCGAGGCGGGCAAGGCCGAGGACTACGCGCTCGTCTTCATCGCGCCGCTCGACACGCCCGGCAGCAAGCTGCTGTGCCGGGCGTCCTACGAGCAGAACGCGCACAGCCCGTTCGACCACCCGCTCGCGAGCCGCTTCGACGAGAACGACGCCGTGCTCGTCTTCGACGAGGCTTTCATCCCGTGGGAGAACTTTCTCGTCTACCGCGACGTGGAACGCGCCAACGCGTTCTATCCCGCGTCGGGATTCTTCAACCGCTACAACCTGCAGGCCGGTACGCGGCTCGCGGTGAAGCTCGACTTCATGACGGGGCTGCTCGCGCGCGGGCTCGAGATGAACGGCACGAGCGAGTTCCGCGGCGTGCAGGCCGCGCTGGGGGAGGTGGTCGCCTGGCGCACGCTGCTCTGGGCCATGACCACGGCGATGGCGGCAGAGCCGCAACCAGGCCCCGGCGGCTCGGTGATCCCGCGCGCGGACTACGCCGCGGCCGCGCGCGTCTTTTCCACATCGTCGTGGCCGGCCGTCAAGGAGATCTTCGAGAACGTGCTGGGCGGTGCGCCGATCGTCGCGCCCTCGGGACGCGAAGATCTACTGAGCCCCACGCTGCGGCCGCTCATCGATCGCTACTACCGCGGCACGGGCGCGTCAGCCCTCGAGCGCATCAAGCTCTACAAGCTCGTGTGGGACGCGATCGGGACCGAGTTTGGCGGGCGCCACGAGCTCTACGAACGCAACTACGCCGGCAACCACGAGCAGATCCGAATGGACGCGCTCAAGTTCGCGCGCCGCACGGGCGCGCTCGACGGTTGCATCGAGCTCGTGGATCGCTGTCTCGCGGACTACGACCTCGACGGGTGGACTACCGACACGTGGCGCGCTTGATTGCGTTGGGCTTGTCCGACCGAGCGTCTGTTGCTACAGGCCCACCGACACGATCTTGAGCTCGGTATAGGCCTCGACGCCGTCGCGGCCGCCTTCGCGGCCGATCCCCGACTGCTTGAACCCGCCGAGCGGCATCGACTGCTCGCGGGCGCCGCCGTTGATCGTGATGTTGCCGGCCTTGATCCGGCGCGCGAGACCGATCGCGTTGGAGATGTCGCGCGTCCAGATGTTGGCCGCGAGGCCGTAGCTCGTGTCGTTGGCGTACTGCGCGAGCCGGTCGAGCTCGCTCGCGTCTTTGAACGGCGTGGCGCAGAGCACCGGCCCGAAGATCTCGTCTTGGAACACGCTCATCTCGGGACGCACGTTCGCGAGCAGCGTCGGCTCCACGAAGAAGCCCTCGCGGTCGACTCGCTTGCCGCCGGTCACGATCTCCGCGCCGTCCTTGGCGCTCGCCGCGATGTAGCCCAGCACGCGGTCGAGCTGCTTCTGCGAGATGATCGGCCCCATCTCGGTGTCGGGCGCGACGCCGGGGCCGATCTTGACCTTGCCGGCGAGATCCTCGAAGCCGCTCGCGATCTTGTCGAACACCTTCTCGTGCGCGAACAGCCGCGTGCCGGCCATGCAGAACTGGCCCGTCTTGAAGAAGATCGTGCGCGACACCGCTTGGGTCGCCGCCTCGATGTCCGCGTCGGGGAACACCACGACGGGCGACTTGCCGCCGAGCTCGAGCGTGATGCGCTTCATGTGCGCGGCCGAGCCGGTGACGATCGACTTGCCGACGCGCGTCGAGCCCGTGAACGAGATCTTGTTCACGTCCGGGTGGTCGACGAGCGCCTGTCCGGCCGTGTGGCCGAAGCCGGTGACGACGTTTACTACGCCGGGAGGGAAGCCGATCTCCTCGATCAACTGCGCGAGCCTCAGCGCCGAGAGGGGCGCGAGCTCCGCGGGCTTCAGCACCACGGTGCAACCCGCGGCGAGCGCGGGGCCGATCTTGTTCACTGCCATCAGGAACGGCGCGTTCCAGGGTGTGATCGCGCCGACTACGCCGATCGGCTCGCGCAACGTGAAGGTGAAGGAGCGCGACTGCGGCGACGACAGCGCGGTCTCGCCCGTGAGCTTGGTGGCCCAGCCTGCGTTGTAGCGCAGGCTCTCTACACCCAAGTGCACGTCGACGTTGCGCGTGCTGCGCAGCGGATTGCCGCCGTCCAAGCTCTCGATGAGCGCGAGCTCGTCGGCGTTGCGCTCGACCGCGTCCGCGAGCTTGAAGATCAGCCTCGCGCGCTCGGCATGGGTGAGCTTGGGCCAAGCGCCCGTCTCGAGCGCGGCCCGGGCAGCCTTGACGGCAGCGTCGACGTCCACGGCTTCGCCGGCCGCGGCCCGGGCGAGGTGTTTACCGGTCGAGGGGTCGAGCACTTCGAAGCTTTGCCCCGACTGCGCCGGAACCCAGCGGCCGTTCACGAACAGCCGGTGCTCCCGCGCCAGGAATCCGGCCCGCAGTGCATCCAATTGCGGGATCAGCGACGTAACTGCGTTCATGAGAGTCTCCTTCGGTCCTGCCGTCCTTCGCAAAACTTGCGGGTGCGCCTGCCGCCGTACGACCATTCTGTATAGCACGACGGGCGACTTGGCCGGCCGATCGGGCCCATTATCATGAGACAATAGCCGCTGTATCCAGCAGTACTTATCGGGGGAGTGAGCATGAAATTCGCGCGACGTGAGGTCTTGCAGATCGGCGGCGTGGCCGCCGCCTTGGGTGCCCTCGGCTTCTATTCGCTGCGCCCGCGCTTCGGCAACGCGGCGGAGAAGGAGACGTTCGAGGTCACGCACACCGAGGCGGAGTGGAAGAAGCTGCTCTCGCCGAATCAGTTCGAGGTGCTGCGGCACGAGGCCACCGAGCGGCCGTTCTCGAGCCCGCTCAACGAGGAGCACCGCAAAGGCGTGTTCAACTGCGCCGGCTGCGACCTCCCGCTGTACTCGTCCGACACGAAGTTCGAGAGCGGCACCGGCTGGCCGAGCTTCTGGCAGCCGCTGGAGAACGGCGTCGGCACGCAGCGCGACGTGACCCTCGGCATGGTCCGCACGTCGGTGCACTGCCGGCGCTGCGGCGGCCACCTCGGTCACGTGTTCGACGACGGCCCGAAGCCCACCGGGCTGCGCTACTGCATGAACGGCCTCGCGATGAAGTTCGTGCCGGCCTGAGGACGGGCGCGCCGTGTTGCAGATCGTCCTCGCGTTCTTGGGCGGCGTGCTCACGATCCTGAGCCCGTGCATCCTGCCCGTGCTGCCGTTCGTGTTCACGCGCACGGGGCAGCCGTTCGTGCGCAGCGGGTTGCCGCTGCTCGTCGGCATGGCGCTCACGTTCGCGCTCATCGCGACGCTCGCCGCGGTCGGCGGCGGCTGGGTGGTGCAGGCGAATCAGTGGGGCCGGTGGGTCGCGCTCGCGCTCGTGCTCGTGTTCGGTCTCGCGCTGCTGTTGCCGAGCCTCGCCGACCGGCTGAGCCGGCCGTTCGTGGCGCTGGGCAACAAGCTCGCCGCGCCGGGTCAAGACAGCGGCAGCCCGCGGTCGTCGCTGTTGCTCGGCGTGGCCACGGGACTGCTCTGGGCGCCGTGCGCGGGTCCGATCTTGGGGCTGATCCTCACGGGCGCCGCGCTGCGCGGCGCGAACACCGAGACGTCGCTGCTGCTGCTCGCGTACGCGGCCGGCAGCGCGGTGTCGCTCGCGGCGGCGTTGTTCTTGGGCGGTAAGGTGTTCGGGGCGCTCAAGCGCTCGCTCGGCGCGGAAGAGGTCATTCGCCGCGTGCTCGGCGGCGCCGTAGTCGTGGGCGCGCTCGCGATCGCGTTCGGGCTCGATACCGGATTCCTCGCGCGCGTCTCCACGTCGAGCACCACCAAGCTCGAGGGATTGCTGTTCTCGAAGCTCATGCCCGACCGCAACCAAACGGATCCCGGCGTGCTGTTGCCGGGCCCCGCGCCCGGGGGCGCGATGATGTCGGGGAACAATCCGGCCATGATGTCGGGCAACAATCCTGCGATGACCGGCGGCGCGATGATGTCGGCGCGCGGCGCCGCGGGGGCTCTGCCCGTGCAGGGCGATCTGCCGCCGCTCGAGGGCGCCACCGAGTGGATCAACTCCGCGCCGCTCACGGTCGACGGCCTCCGCGGCAAAGTCGTCGTCGTCGACTTCTGGACCTACTCGTGCATCAACTGCCTGCGGGCGCTGCCGTTCGTGAAGGCGTGGTACGAGAAGTACCGCGACCAGGGCCTCGTCGTGATCGGTATCCATGCGCCCGAGTTCGCGTTCGAGAAGGACTTGCGCAACGTGCGCCGCGAGGTGAAAGACCTCGGCGTTACGTACCCAGTCGCCGTCGACAATTCATATGCGCTCTGGCGCGCGTTCGGCAATCAATACTGGCCGGCGCACTACTTCATCGACGCGACGGGCAAGATCCGCCACACGCATTTCGGCGAAGGCGAGTACGACGAGTCCGAGCGCGTGATCCAGAAACTGCTCGTGGAGGCCGGCAACGCGAACGCCGCCGCGGCCGCCCTCGTAAGCGCCGAAGCGGAGGGCGCGGCGCTCGCGTCGAATCAAAGCGACGTGCTCAGCCAGGAGACCTACGTCGGGCACAAGCGCGCCGACGAGAGCTTCGCGTCGCCTGGCGGCCTTGAGCCCGATACCGCGCACGCGTATACGCTGCCGCAGCGATTACGCCTCAACCAATGGGGCCTCGACGGCACTTGGACGGTCGAGGACGAGGACGCCGTGCTGAGCGGCGCCACGGGCCGCATCGCGTTCCATTTCCAGGCCCGCGATCTGCATCTCGTGCTCGGCCCCGGCGCCGATGGCAAGCCCGTGCGGTTCCGGGTGCGCATCGACGGCGCGCCGCCGGGCGGCGATCACGGCGTGGACGCCGACGCGGCGGGCGAGGGCGCGGTCACCGAGCAACGGCTTTACCAGCTCGTGCGCCAGTCCGGGGAGGTGCGCGACCGCACGTTCGAGATAGAATTCCTGGATCCCGGTGTCATGGCCTACGCGTTCACCTTCGGCTGATCGCGGGCCGAACTAGAGTAAGGAGCGATACATGAGTTCTTCGACTTGGGCCCGTCTGCGGATCGCCGCGGCGTTCGCAGCGCTCAGCGTGATGGGTTGCGCGCAAGGCGCGGAAGAGGCGGTCGTGATTCCGGCGCCGGCCGTCGACGAGCCCGCGTCCGACGCGGCCACCGCGGTAGCCGTCTTCGCCGGCGGGTGTTTCTGGGGCGTGCAGGGCGTGTACCAGCACGTCGAGGGCGTGCTGAAGGCAGTCTCCGGATACGCGGGCGGCGCCAAGGCCACGGCGTACTACGAGGCGGTGGGCGAGGGCGACACCGGCCACGCGGAGACCGTGCAGGTCACCTACGACCCGAGCAAGGTCACGTACGGCAGGCTGCTGCAGATCTACTTCTCCGTGGCGCACGATCCCACCCAGCTCAACCGCCAGGGGCCGGATCACGGCACGCAATATCGCTCGACGATCTTCCCGGTCAACGCGCAGCAGCGCGACGTCGCCGAGAAGTACATCGCGCAGCTCAACAAGGCGCACGTGTACCACGCGCCGATCGTCACCACGCTCGAGGACGGCAAGACGTTCTATCCGGCCGAGGCGTATCACCAGGACTTCCTGTTCAACAACCCGCGCTATCCGTACATCGTCATCAACGACCTCCCTAAGGTCGCGAATCTCGAGCGCGTGTTCCCGGACATCTATCGCGCGAAGCCGGTGCTGGTGTCGGCGGCGCGCGCGGCCGCGGCGAGATAGCCGGAAAATAGGGACATGTTGGATTTTCGCGGCGTTGACGCTGGCTGAGCGTTGGCCCGAAAAACCCAACATGTCCCTATTTCTCAGTGGGCGCCGTGGCTCGCGTGCGGCGCGGCGTTCGCGTCGGGCTTCCCCTCCGCGGAGACGTGGATGTGCCCCATCATGCCCGCGTCCGCGTGATCGAGGATGTGGCAGTGGTACATCCACACGCCCGGACGCTCGTCGAAGCGGATCGCGATCTCGAGCCGCGAGCGCGCCGGCACGTCCACCGTGTCCTTCCACTCGGGCACGCGGGCCGCGTCCAGCACCTGGAAGAAGTAGCCGTGCACGTGGAACGGGTGCGCGAAGTCGGTGTCGTTCACGATCGTCCATACCTCCGTGGTGCCGAGCTTCGCCTCGATCGGCTGAGCGCGCGAGTGCGGCACGCCGTTGATGCCCATCTCGATTTCGTGCGCCGCGACGCTGATCGTGAGGGCGATGGTGCGCCGGGTCGCACCCGCCGGGTCGAGCGGCTCGATCGCGCGTAGCACAGTCGTCGTTCCAGCCCGCCGGTTGGTCGACGTCGGCCGCGCTCTGCAGCGGCTTCGGCTCGTCGGTGGACGGCGGCTTGCAGGCGCAACGACGGCGAGCGCGGCGAGCGCCGCGGCTCGAGCATGCCGGCCCCGGGTGCGGGCGGTCATCGCGGTGCCGGGGCGTCGAGCCCCCCGGTGTCAGACCCCCGGGCATCGAACCCCCGGGCATCGAACCCCCGAGCGTCGAACCGATACACGCGCTCGTCGGTGACGATTTGGCTCATCGGCACATCGTGCCGCTGCGGGTGGATCGTGGGCAGCTCGGATTCTACGTAGCCGATGCCGACGCGCAGCGGGCGCGGCGCGAGCGCGGCGAGCGTGCGGTCGTAGTAGCCGCCGCCGTAGCCGAGCCTGAACCCGGCCGCATCGAAGCCGACAAGCGGAATCAGCAACGCGTCGGGCCGCACGGCTTCGCGCGTCGCCGGTACGGGGATGCCCCAGAAGCCCCGCTGCATCTTCATGCCGGGTTGCCAACGCCAGAACTCCACGGGCGCGTTCTTCCGCGTCACCACCGGCACGGCGGCGATGCCGCCGGCCGCGATGTGGCGGCGCGCCACGTCGAGCACGTCGATCTCGCCGCGGATCGGCCAATACACGCCGAGCACGGCGTAACCACTCGGGTCGAACTCGGCGAGCAGCCGGTCCTTCGCGCGTTCGCCGCGGACGCGGCGGGCGCGTGGGTCTAGCGAGCCGCGGCGTGCGAGCAGCTCGGTTCGAGTCGCGCGTCGCCACTGCTTTACCGCGGCCCAGTCCGGGAGCTCGCGCGCGACGCCCCCGTCCGCACTGGGCGACAGCGGGTCGTCGAGCTCGTGTATGAGGCACGCCGGCGAGCTGAAGCGGTACTTGTCGTCGTCTTCTTGCTGCTTGGACATCGGGTCGGAGGCCGCGCTCGAGTCGTGCCGAGATACCTCACATTGTGATATAAAAAGGCAGTTCGCACTATCGCGATGAGTGGCGATCATGGTCGATTCGAACAAACGCATGACGGCTCGCCACTACCGCGCCCTCGCGGACTTCCGCTACGAGCTGCGGCGATTCCTCCGCTATAGCGAGGAGATCACGCGGCGCCACGGCATGACGCCGCTGCAATACCAGATGCTGCTCCAGGTTCGGGGCTATCCAGGCCGCTCGCACGCGACGGTCGGCGAGCTCGCCGAGCGGCTCCAGGCGAAGCACCACGGCGTGGTGGCGCTCGTCACGCGTTGCGAGCGCGCGGGCCTCGTGGCGAGACAGGCGAGCGCGGCCGACCGGCGCGCCGTGCTCGTGCGGCTCACCGCGCGCGGCGAGCGCGAGCTCGAGCGGCTGGCGCGGCTGCATCGCAACGAGCTGCTCGAGATCCAGGACCGGCTCTCTATCCCGGGCCTCGGCGCGCTCCGCTGAGGCGGCTTGCCGCAAATCGACACCGAGGCGACACTGAAGCGCATGAGGCGCGAGGCTCCGACCTGCCCGGGCGCGCCCGCTCGGCGTGAACGTCGGGGTGCCCGCAGTGTCTCAGTGACCGCGGCCGCGGCGATGCCGGCATCGACCGCGACTATGGCTGCCATGAGAGTGCTCGTATGAACAAAAACGCGTTGCTACGCCCCGCGGCCGTTCTGCTTCTCGCGCTCGCGGGATTCGCCCACGCGCAGCCGCTCCTAAAGCAAAGCCGCACCGAGAGCGCGCCGCGAGCCGTCGCGGAGCGCGGGGCGCTGTCCTCGGAGGAGCGCACGACGATCGGCATCTTCGAGAGCGCGAGCCCGTCGGTGGTGTACATCACGACAGTGCAGCACGTGCGCGGCTTCTTTGGGCGCAACGTGATGCGCGTGCCGCAGGGCACGGGCTCGGGGTTCATCTGGGACCGCGACGGCCACGTCGTGACCAACTACCACGTGATCCAAGGCGCGCAGGAGGCGGTGATCACGCTCGCTGATCAACGCATGTATCCCGCGTCGCTCGTCGGCGCGAGCCCCGAGCACGACCTCGCCGTGCTGCACATCGACGTGCCCGTGGACGCATCGCCGCCGCTGCCGATCGGCAGCAGCGCGGATCTCAAGGTGGGGCAGAACGTGTACGCGATCGGCAATCCGTTTGGCCTCGATCACACGCTCACGACCGGCATCGTCTCGGCCCTGAACCGCTCGATCGACGACGAGCAGGGCGGCACCATCGAGAACCTCATCCAGACCGACGCCGCGATCAATCCCGGCAACTCCGGCGGACCGTTGATCGATAGCTCCGGGCGCCTCATCGGCATCAACGCGATGATCTTCAGCCCGTCGGGGGCGTATGCGGGCATAGGCTTCGCCGTGCCGGTCGATACGGTGAACCGCGTGGTGCCGCGGCTGATCAGCGAAGGGCGGTACCAGCGACCGACGCTCGGCATCACCGCGAACGACGAGTGGAGCCGCCGCCTCATGCCCGACGGCGCGAAGTCCGGCGTCGCCGTCCTCGAGGTCGAGCCGGGCTCGCCGGCCGCGCGTGTTGGGCTGCAGCCCGCGCAGCAGACGCGTGCGGGCCGTGTGACGCTCGGCGACGTCATCGTGGGCTTCGACGGCGCGCCGATCGGCGACTTCGCCGACCTCGTGAATCGGCTCGACGAGCACGCGTTCGGCGACAAGGTCACGCTCACGCTGCTCCGCGGTGGCGAGCGCCGCCAGGTCACGGTGACGCTGAGCAACGGAGACGTGCGCGGGGTGCTGTAGGGCGCGGCGAACCCGGCGTCACGGCGAATCGGTGTCAGACACCTCGCGTGTCAGGCACCGGCACCCTGGGCAGCTCGGCGCTCGAGTCGCCGGCCGGGAGGCGCAGGTAGAACGTGGTGCCTTCGCCGACGCGGCTGTCGAAGGTCAGCTCGCCGCCGTGCTTGTCGACGACAGTGCGCGCGATCGTGAGCCCCTGGCCCCGGCCGCGGCCGACCTCTTTGGTCGTGAAGAACGGATCGAAGATCCGATCGCGGATTTCGTCCGCGATTCCGACGCCGTTGTCGGTAATCGAGATCAACACGCCGTCGCCGTCCGCGCGGCTCGTGACGACGATCTTGCCCAGCTCGCCGCGGCGGGCGGCGTCGGCAATCGCCTGCGCGGCGTTCACGACGAGGCTCAACAACACTTGACCGACGTCGCCGCCGTGACAGCTCACCGGCGGCAGCTCGCCCAAGTCGGTCTCCACCTCGGCCACGTACTTGTACTCGTTGCGCGCGACGGTGAGCGTGTTGCGGATGATCTTGTTGAGGTCGTGCAGCGTTTTGTCGTTCTCGTCGGCGAGCGCGAACTCCTTCATCGAGACCACGATCTCGGTTACGCGCCGGACGCCGTCGAACGTCTCCTCGAACGCGCGCGTGAGGTCCTCGGCGAGCTGCTCGAGCTTGATCGCGCGCTCCACGCCCTGGATCTCGGCCGCGAGCGTCGTCTGCCCGAGCTCGCCGTCGATGGCGACGACGGCCTTGCGGTAGGCGTCGAGCAGCGTCCTCAAGTCGCCGTATGCGTCGCGTAGGAACGTGAGGTTGTCGAGGATGTACTGCATCGGCGTGTTGATCTCGTGCGCCAGGCCGGCGGCCAGTTGCCCGACGGACTCGAGCTTCTGCTTGAGGCGCAGCTCGGCCTCCGCGCGGTTGCGCGCGGCCGCTTCCGCTCGCAGTGCCTCGTTCGCCTGCTCGAGCGTGCGCGTTTTGCGGTCGACGAGCGACTCGAGCTCGTCGACCTTGAGCTCCGCCTGCTTCGAGAGCTGCCAGCGGCGCTGCAGCGCGTGTGCGAGCTGGCGCACCTCGATCGTGTCGAACGGTTTTTTCAGGATCAGCACGCGGTCGGTGTCGCCGAACGCCTTCGCCATATCCTCGAAGCTGTGATCGGAGTACGCCGAGCAGATCACGACGCTCATGTGCGGATCGGTGCGCAGGAGCTCGGTGGTCGTCTTCACGCCGTCCCAGCCCGGCGGCATCCGCACGTCGACGAACGCGAGCGCGTAGGGCTTGTTGGTGGCGAGCGCCGTCTCGACCTTCGCGAGCGCCTCCTGGCCCTGGAACGCGGAGTCGAGCTCGTAGCCTTGCGCGGCCTCGACCGCCGCCGGCGGTCGATCGCCGAACAGCGCCTGCGTGAGGACCGTGAGCTCCTCGTCGCCGACCATCCTCGGGTCGAGCACGCGGCGGAAGTCTTCGTGGATGTTCTCGTTGTCGTCGACGAGCAGGATCCGGCGGTTCGGCTGGATCGGCCCGGAGAAAAGCACGCCCGAGCGCTCAGCGCTCGTCTGCTCGAAGTTGCCGGTGTCGGTCGTGCCCACTGTTGCGCGTCCATCCTCGCGCGCCCGTGCGTGAGTGATTAGGGGGATACCTCAGGATGCGGCTCGGGCGCTCGCTGTAGTGTTTCGGCACGGCGAGGCGAAAACTTTAGGCTGTTCGAGCGATTGCGCGGCGGTGCCGTCGTTGCGGCGGGAGCGCGGAACTGTGACGGGGTTCGCGATCTCGGGGCGGGTCAGCCGCCTGCGCGGACGCTCTGCGAAGGACGGCGCACCGGCCGGAAGGTGAGCCAGTCGAGCCGTTCCCAGCTTGCGATCGTCACCGCGCGGCATGCGGCGGCGGCCGCGAGCTGCAACGCCGTCACGCCGATGAGCCAGTCGTCGTGCGGCGGCTCCCCGAGCGCAGCCCACGCGCCGACAGCGACACTGCTGAGCAAGGCGGTGCCCACGAAGAGCTCGAGCGCGAGGACGCGGCGCACCGCCAGCCCGAGGTACACGGCGAAGATCGTCCCGCCCGCAAAGAGCACGACGAGCCGGCCGAATGTGCCGGCCGGCAAGCCGCGGACGAGGACGGCCACGGCAAACGTGGAGGCGAACATGGCGAACGACCAAGGCACGTTGCCGCGCCACACCGTGCGCTCCATGGCGGCGAACAGCGCGCGGCGGGACAGGCCGCTCGTGAGCCACAGCAACCGCGTGCGCCGGGCGACCTGGTTGGCGATGGGCCCTATCGTGGCGATCGGTATGACCAACCCGACCGCCAGGTAGCCGAAGGGTTGGGGGGCCGCGAGGCCGAAACGGCGCAACAGCAGCGAAGCCACCGCGACGAGCGCGAGCAGCAACGCGAGCCGCGGCAGCAGGTGTTTCGCGCGCAGCGGATAGCGCGCGCTCAAGCTGGTCATGAGCGCCGCGCTCCGCGAGAACTCGCCGGTCGTGTCCGTGGGGAGACGAAGATCGAGCCTGCCGCCGGCGAGCAGCGCTCTCGGCCACTGGAGCCGGTTGAAGTCGCGCGTACGCAGGTACCAAATCGCAAACGCGATCCACGACGCGGCCCAGACCGCGATCATCGACCTTGCGCCGAGGACCGTCGCCGCGCCCCCGACCAGCAAGGCGCAAGCGACGCCCCACGCCGGCGAGAACGTCATGAGCGCGGTGCTGCTCAGGACCAACAAAATGCCGAATGCGGCTGCGGCGTTTCCGCCCGGGTACCGCGGCAGCGCGAGGAACGCGAGCCCCGGAGTCGACACCAAGGCGACGACGATCAGGAACGCCGCGAGCATGCGCGGGCGGAAATGCGGCAGGAATCGGTGCGTCCGCGGCGCCGACAGCACGCGGCACAGGTATCCGGCCGCGAGCGTCGTGGCAAGCAGATACATCGCGGTCGCGGTGATCGCGAGCGCCCAGACCGGAGGGCCGGACAGCGCGAATGCCAGCAGCGCGAGCGCCCACGTCGCGAGCGCCAGCACGCCGACCCAGCGCTGTATGGGCAACGCGGTGCCGTACGTCCAACAGAGACGCGCGATCGCCCTCATCGGTGCAGCTCGACGAAGATTTCCTCGAGGCCGAGGCTCTCGACCTCGAGGTCGGCGTCGAGGCTTGCGGCGAGCGCGGTGCCCTGGTCGCCGTGCCAGTTCACGGCCGCCACCGTCGCGTGCGCGCCGTCCACGCGGCTCGACAGCGCGTTCGGCACGCGCAGGTCGGCCGGCAACGCGCGCCGCGCGCGGATGTGCAGACGGACGACGGACTCCTTCAGCGCGTCGAGATCGCCGGCCCACGCGAGCCGGCCGTCCTTGACGATCCAAACCTTGTTCGCCGCGCGTTCGAGATCCGGCACGATGTGCGTCGAGAACAGCACCGTGCGCTGCGCGCCGGCACCGCCGTCGATGAGCTCGGCGATGAAACGGCGCCGCGCGATCGGGTCGAGGCTCGCCACGGGCTCGTCGAGCACGAGGAGCTCGGGTCGGTGACCGAGCGCGAGCAGCAGCGACAGCTTCTGCCGCTCGCCCACGGAGAGATTCGCGATCCGGCGGTCGAGCGGCACTTCCCATTCGGTTGCGAGCCGCTCGATCAGCGCGGCGTCCCAATGCCGGTGGAACGCGGCCGTCACGTTGAGCTGATGCCGGCCCGTGAGGATGTCGACGAGCTCGTCTTGCTGCGGGACGAAGCCGATCTTTGCCTTCGCCGACTCGGACAGGTGCATGCTCGGCTCGCCGAAGACCTCGGCGGTGCCTTCGCTCGGCGGGCTGAAGCCGAGCAGGACTTCGAGCAGCGTGGTCTTGCCGGCGCCGTTCTTGCCGAGCACGCCGATCACGTCGCCGATTTCCGCCGCCGCCGAGATGCCGTTCAAGACGCGCTTGGCGTCGAAGCTCTTGCTAAGCCCCTGTGCGCTGACGACTGGTTGCGTCATCGGAGTCTCCCCACTTCTTGTCGAGCAAATCGAGAACGTCGCGTTTGGTTACCTGCAATTGGCGCGCCGCGAGCACGAGCGCCTCGACCTCGTCGTCGAGCTTGCGGATGCGGTCGCGTAGCGGTGCCTGGATCTTCGGCCGGGCCGCCACGGTCATCGGCTTGCCGCGGTTGCGCTCGAGCAGGCCCTCGGTCTCGAGCATCGCGTAGGCCTTCGAGATCGTCATCGGGTTGACGGCGTGCTCCACCGCGAGCTCGCGCACCGACGGCAGCGGCGTGCCCGGCGCGAGCTTGCCGCTCGCGATCAGCCGCCGCGCCTGCTCGAGAAGCTGGCGGTAGATCGGGGTGCCGGATTGCGGATTCAGGATGAACATCGCGCTCGTGTATCCATGTGTATCATTACACTAATACACATGGCAGGCGCAGTCAACCGGCCGAGCGTGACGCAGTCCCTATTTTCCCGCGTCGGCGCGGGCGCGGTCGGCGAGCGCGAGGAGGGCGCGGGCGCGTTTGACGACCGGGATGTCGATGACCCAGCCGTCGAGCGAGGTCGAGCCGCGGCCGGCGCGCTCGGCTTCGTCGTAAGTGGCGATCACTCGACGCGCGTGAGCGATTTCTTGCGGGGACGGCGAAAATGTCTCGTTGAGCGTGCCGATCTGATCGGGATGGATCGCGAACTTGCCCTTGAAGCCGAGACTCTTGGCGCGCGAGGCGTTGGCGCGCAGGCCGTCGGGGTCGCGGAGCTTGAAATACGGAGTGTCGAGCGCGAGCACGTGCGCGGCACGCGCCGCCACGCAGATGCGCGAGCGGGCGTAGAGCACTTGCGACTCGTCCGAGAGCCGCTCGATACCCATGTCGTTCGTGAAGTCTTCGCCGCCGAACGCGACGCCGACGATCCGCTCGCTCGCGCGGCAAATTGCGTCGCAGCTCACGATCGCCTCCGCGGTTTCGATCCAGGGTAAGAGCTTGAGAGAGCCGACGGCGACGCCGGCCTTCGTCTCGAGATTTGCGAGCAGTCGCGAAACGGCGCTCACGTCGCCCGCGTTCCGCACCTTGCCCACGGAAACACCGGCGATGTGCGGCCCGACGACGGCGCCCAAGTCCGCCTCGATCCAATCCGTCTCGAGCGCGTTGACGCGGGGGATCACGGGCACGCCCGTGGCCGCGAGCTGCGGCAGGAACGCACGGATCGCCTCGCGCGCGTTGCCTTTCTCGCCCGGCGGCACGGAATCCTCCATGTCGGGCACGAATGCGTCGGGCCTGAGCGCGAGCGTCTTCGCGAGCATGCTCTCCTTGTTGCCGGGCACGAACAGCAGGCTGCGGAAAATCATGAGGCCACCTTCAACACCAGCTTGCCGAAATGCTCCCCGGCCTCCATCGCGCGGTGCGCTTCGGCGGCCTGCGCGAGCGGATACACGCGGTGGATCAACGGCGCGATCCGGCCGGCGGCGAAGTGCGGCAGCACCTCGCGCTCGAAGCGGCGGATCAGCGCAGTCTTCTCGTCGACGGGACGCGGCCGCAACACGGAGCCGACGAGCGTGATGCGCCCCACGAGCACGCGCCCGAGGTCGATCTCGGCCTTGCGGCCGCCCATCACGCCGATCAATGCGAGGCGCCCGCCGATGCCGAGCGCCTTCAGGTTCTGCGCGAGATAAGCGCCGCCGATGTGGTCGAGGATCACGTCGGCGCCGCGCTTGTCGGTTAGGCGCAGCACGGCCTCCGCGAATTCCTCGCGCTTGTAGTCGATCACCTTGCAGTCGACGCCGAGCTCGGCGCCGAGCGCGGCCACGCGCTCGACTTTGCCCGTCGACGCCGTGACAAGCACCCGCGCGCGCGGCGCGAGGACCTTGCAGAGTTGCATCGCGGCCGTGGTCACGCCGCCGCCGCCGCCGTGCAGCAGCACGGTCTCGCCGTCGGCGAGCCGCGCGTTGCCGAACACGTTCATGTAGGCGGTGAGGTAGGTCTCCGGGACGCAGGCCGCCTGCTCGACGCTCAGCGCCTCGGGGATCCTGAGCACGTGGCCCGCGTGCGCGACGGCGAGCTCGGCGTAGCCGCCGCCGCCGAGCAGCGCGAGCACGCGCTCGCCGCGAGCGAAGTCGGCGACGCCCGCCCCGACCTCCTCGATCGTGCCCGCGGCGTCGAGGCCCAAGACGAGTGACTCGCCGGGCGGCGGCGGATAGTTGCCCTGGCGTTGGACGACGTCGGGCCGATTCACCGACGTTGCGCCGAGACGAATCAGCACGCTGCCCGGCGCCGCCGCGGGTGTCGCGGCGTCGCCGAGGTGGAGAACCTCGGGTCCACCGAAGGCGTCTTGCAGTATTGCTTTCACCGTGGCGCTGCGTCGCGTTAAGCCTGACGCCCTATTGTTGTGCCGGATGGATGTCCATACTATACCGCCCGCCCAAACGGGCGCCGTCTCCGACCCTCTGAAGGACTAGCCGTGTTCGAAACTCTGAAGCCGCTGCCGCCGGACGCGATCCTCGGGATCATGACGTTGTTCCGCGCGGACCAGCACCCGGGCAAGATCGACCTCTCGGTCGGCGTCTATCAAGACGAGAAGGGCCACACGCCGGTGCTCGACAGCGTCAAACGCGCCGAGCGCGCGATCCTCGACAAGCAGGACACGAAGACCTACGTCGCGATCGCGGGCAACGCGCTCTTCAACAAGGGCGTCGAGGAGCTGATCTACGGCCCGAATCATCCGGCGCTCAGGGCGGGCCGTGTCTCGACCGTACAGGCTCCGGGCGGCAGCGGCGCGTTGAGCGTGGCGGGGCATCTGCTCTCGCGCGCGAAGCCGAACGCGCGCGTGTATTTGAGCGACCCGTCGTGGCCGAACCACTTGCCGCTCCTGAAGACCGCCGGCCTCACGCTCGAGAACTATCCGTACTACGACTACCGCAACCATCGCGTCGACTTCGAAGCCATGGCCGCGAAGCTCGAGACGGCGAACGCCGGCGAGCTCGTGCTGATCCACGGCTGCTGCCACAACCCGTCGGGCGCCGACCTCTCCAACGAGCAGTGGCAGGCGTTGACGGCGCTCTGCGAGCGCCGCGGCCTCGTGCCGTTCGTCGACTTCGCCTATCAAGGCCTCGCCGAGGGCCTCGAGCAGGACGCCTACGGCGCTCGCCTCATGGCCGAGCGCCTACCCGAAGTCGTGATCGTGACGTCGTGCTCGAAGAACTTGGGGCTCTATCGCGAGCGTGTGGGCGCCGCGAGCTTCGTGTCCGCCACGGCCGAGCAGAGCAAGCTCGCGCTCGCCAACGCGATGAACGTAGCGCGCGGCATCTACTCCATGCCGCCGGACCACGGCGCCGCGATCGCGGGCAAGGTGTTCGCCGACCGCGAGTTGAGCGCGCTCTGGTCGAAGGAGCTCGAGGAGATGCGCGGCCGGTTGAACAGTCTGCGCAAGCTGCTGGTGCTCAAGCTCGCGGAGCGCGACACGCCGATGGATTTCTCGTTCATCGCGAAGGAGCGCGGCTTGTTCTCCTTCCTCGGGATCACGCGCGAGCAGGTGATTCGGCTCCGCGAGGAATTCCACGTCTACATGATCGAGTCGAGCCGCATCAACATCGCCGGCATCAACCACGCAAACGTCGACTACGTCGCCGACTCGATCGCCGCCGTGCTCCGATAGACGTCACCACCGAAGACACATCACGTATTCGCTAGTCCGGCCACTGTTCTAGGACGCGCACGAGCTCCGCGACGAAACGGTTCGCGCGGTGCGGCGCGATGCGGTCGGGCAGGAACGTGAGCGTGACGTAGCAAACCGCCGCGACGCGCGGCGCTTCCTCGCCGTCGACGTTCTTCACCACGATCGTGCGGCGCACTCGGCCGATGCCGATGCTTGCGATGCCGCCGGCGCCGAGCGGCGTCGGCGTCATGAGCAAGCTGCCGCTCGCGCCGTAGTTGTCGATCAGCAGCTCCGCGGTGTCGAGCACCGCCTTGCCGCTCGCGCGCAGCGCGCGGTCGAATGCGCGCACTCGCTCGTCGAGCGAGGGAAGCGGCGGCTCGTCGGTGTCGACGATCGAGGTCCGCACCTCGCCGTCGGCCGCGGCGAGCAGCACTCCGAGCCGCGCCGGCAACGGCCCGTCCTTCGCAGCGACTTCCGGAACCATGTGCAGCGCTTCACGGCAGGCGGCAAGGAAATAGCTCGTGAGCAGCGGCTCCACGTTGTTGCTCTGCCGCTCGCGCTTGCGGCGGCCCAGCACGCGGCTCAAGTCGCACTCGAACACGGTGCTCGCGCGCGCCGCGGCCGCCGCGGGCACGGGTTCCGCGACGGGGAGCGGCGCTTCTACGCCGCGTTCGGCGCGCTCGTCGGCGAACGTCGCGCCGGAGCGCGGCTCGCTCGAACGGGCCGTGGTGTCGGTACGGCCGCCGAGCAGCCCGATCACGTCGCTGACGCGGATCCGGCCCTCAGGTCCGGTGCCGTGGATGCCCGTGACGTCGAGGTCGTATTGGCGCACGAGCCGGCGGACCGCCGGGCTCAGCGGATACGGGCCCTCGTCGTCCGCGTCGGGCTCGGGCTCGCGGCCCGGCGGCGCGTCGGCGGCGTCCGCGCGGGCGGTTTCGGCGGTGCCGCCGGCGGGTTCAGGCGGGGCGAGGCTCGGCAGCGGCGCGACCGCGATCTCGACGATCTCGACCATCGGCTCCGGCGGTTGCGTCACGGCGCACAGATCGGTGTCAGGTGCGAGCGGAGCAACGGCGAAAGCTTCGGGATTGAGTTCGTTCATCGACGGCGTGGGCAGTTTGACGAATGGGAAGGATCGCCAGACCCAAGCCGGATTTCAATGGGCGCGCCGGAATTCATGAGGGCTCGCGGATAATCGATGGAAATTGAATGGCCATGGCGTGAACGCGCCCCTAGAATGCGCGCCGTGCGGCTCCCGTCCCCTTACGACCGCCTGCTCCTGCCGGTCTATCTGCCCTCGCTCCTGATGGCCGTGAATCAGGAGGCCCTCACGATCCTGCTGCCGCTGCAGGTGGTCGAGCTCGGCGGGAGCCCCGCGTTCGCCGCGCTGATCGTGGGGCTGCGCGGCATCGGTATCCTGCTGTTCGACGTGCCCGCCGGAATCCTCGTGGCGCGCTTCGGCGACAAGCCCGTGCTGCTCGGCGGATTGGGCCTGCTGCTCGCAGGCTTCGCGACTCTCGCGGCTGCCTCGAACCCCTGGGCGCTCGCCGTCGCGGCGTTGGCGCTCGGCTCCGGTCACGCCGCCTGGATGCTCGGCCGCCAGTCGTACCTCGCGGACGTTTGCGCCACGCACGAGCTCGGCCGCGCGATCGCGGCCATGGCGGGGCTGCAGCGCGGCGGCGCGCTGTTCGGCCCTGTGTTGGGCGGCGTCGTGGCCGGCGCAGCCGGCTACGGAATCGCGTTTCTCGCGGGCGCCGCGAGCGCCGTCGTCGCCGGGGCGATCGTGGTTGCGTTCGCGCGCGACGTGGCGCGCCACGAGCCCGTCGGCGACCCGAGCCTGGCCGGGACCTTGAGGGTGCTCGGTGAGCAGCGCCGCGTGCTCGCGACCGCCGGGTCGAGCGCGCTCGTGCTGCAATTGATGCGGGCCACGCGCCAGCTCTTGATCCCGCTGTTCGGCCAGGCGCTTGGGTTAGACGTCACCGCGATCGGCGTCGTCTACTCGCTCGCGAGCGTCGTCGATATCGCACTGTTCTATCCGTCCGGCGTGCTCGCCGATCGTTGGGGACGCAAGTGGAGCGCCGTGCCGAGCATGCTGTTCTACGCGCTCGGGCTCGCCTTGCTGCCGGTCGCGGCCGGCTTCTATTCGCTGCTCGCGGTGGCCGTGCTGCTCGGGTTCGCGAACGGCATCGGCACGGGCGTCGTCATGATCATCGGCGCGGACCTCGCGCGCGCCAGCGGCCGGCAGGGTCAGTTCCTCGGGCTCTGGCGGCTGATCGGCGACGTCGGCATCAGCCTCGCGCCGTTGCTCGCGGGCGTGCTCGTCGACGCGGCCGGCCTCGCGGCCGCGAGCCTCTCGGTCGCCGGGCTCGGGCTCGGCGGGTCGCTCGTGATGGCGTACTTCGTCGCGGAAACGTTGCGCGAGGCGGACGTGCGGCCTCCATGACGCCGCGGCGGGCTCAGCGGCTGCGCTGCCCGAGTGCGTCGAGCTCCGCGCGGTCCGCGGCGTCGAGCTCGACGCCGGTCGCCGCGAGGCTGCTTCGTGCGCTTGCCGGCTTGCTCGCGCCCGGGATCGGCACGACGTGGTCGCCGCCGCCGAGCAGCCAGGCGAGCGCGATCACGTACGGCGACGCGGCGTGCTTCGTCGCGATCCGCGCGAGCGCCGGATCCGAGGCGAGCCGCCGGTGGCCGAAGTGGCCGCCGACGGGCGAGTAGGACACGTAGGCCACGTCCTTGGCACGACAGTGCGCGACGAGGCCGCTGTCGAAGTCGCGGCGCTCGAAGAGGTTGCAGCGGTTTTGCACGGCCGCGATCGGCGTCATCGCGAGGCCCTCGTCGAGCTGCTTGGCGCTCACGTTCGACAGGCCCAGTCCTAAGATTTTGCCCTCGTCCCTGAGCCGCACGAGCTCGCCGAGCGAGTCGGCAAACGGAACGGCGCCGTCGACCGCGTGCAGGTAGTAAAGCGGGATCGGACCGCCCAAGTCGCGCACGCTCTGCTCGCAGCAGCGCCGCAGCCATTTAGGATCGCCGTCGACTTCCCAACGGCCGTTCGGCCGCGTCACGCCGCCTTTGGTCGCGACGACCACGTCGGCGCGTTTGAGCGCCGCGAGGGCCTTCGCGATCAGGCGCTCGTTGTGGCCGAGGTCGTCGTCGTCGAGGCAGTAGCTCACCGCGGTGTCGATGAAGTTGCCGCCGCCCTCCACGAACGCGGCGATGACCGCGAGGCCGGTGCGCTCGTCCGGCCGCCCTTGGATCGACAGTGGCATCGCGCCCAAGCCGATCGCGTTGACGAGGATGCCCGTAGACCCGAGTCGCCGCTCCATCGGCGCAGTGTACCGCGCCCCCCGCCAGGCCTGGTGTCAGACACCGGTGGTGTCTGACACCAACTAGAACCTGAGTGGGCCCCTGCGAGAACTCAATGGAATTCGGCGGCGGAGTACCATGGCGGTCATGAAAACAACAATAACTCGTCGCGACGCGGAGGAGCCGGCACAGCCCATGGCGGAGGGCAACCCCCCGGAGCCTCGGGATCCGGCACGCGTCGACGCACCGACGTCCTGGGCGAACACGCGACAGCGACCGCCGTTTCGTGCGGACCATGTCGGCAGCTTGCTGCGGCCGGCGGCGCTCAAGGAAGCGCGTGCCCAACGCGCCGCGGGCACGCTCGATCCGCTCGCCCTTCGCGCCGTCGAGGATCGCGAGATCGAGCGCGTCATCAGACGCCAGGAAGAGATCGGCCTCGAGAGCATCACCGACGGCGAGCTGCGCCGCTCGTGGTGGCACCTCGATTTCCTCTGGGGCCTCGATGGCGTCGTCAAGCACACGCTCGACGAGGGCGTCGCGTTCGCCGGCGCCGCGACGCGGCGCGAGGGTGTGCGCGTCGCCGGCAAGATCCGCTTCTCGGGCCATCCGATGCTCGCGCACTTCGAGTTCGTCGAGGCACGCACGGGACGCATGCCGAAGCTCACGATTCCCGCGCCGTCGGCGCTCTACGGGAGGCCTGCGCGGCTACTCGTCGACCCGGAGGTCTATCCAGACTTGGACGAGATGTTCCAGGACCTCGGCCGCGCGTACCGCGAGGCGGTGCGCGCGTTCGCCGACGGCGGGTGCAGATACCTGCAGCTCGACGAGGTGTTTCTCGCGATGCTCTGCGATCCGGCCTATCGCGCCCAGATGACCGAGCGCGGCGACGACCCGGAGAAGCTCGCGGACCTCTACGCGAATCTCGTCAACGTGAGCTTGCAGCACGCGCCGCCCGAGATGACCGTCACGATGCATTTGTGCCGCGGCAACTACAAATCCACGTTCATGGGGTCCGGCGGCTACGACGCCGTTCAGGAGATCCTGTTCGGTAAGATCAACGTGCACGGCTATTTCTTGGAGTACGACGACGACCGTTCCGGCGGTTTCGAGCCGCTCAAGTTTCTGCCCAAGGGCAAGACGGCGGCGCTTGGGCTCGTGACGACGAAGCGCGGGCAGCTCGAGAGCGTGGACGCGCTCAAGCGCCGGATCGACGAGGCGGCGAGATTCGCGCCGCTCGAGCAGCTCGCGCTGTCGACCCAATGCGGCTTCGCGTCCACCGAGGAGGGTAACGTGCTCACCGAGGACGAGCAGTGGGCGAAGCTCGAGCGAATCGTGGAGGTCGCCGTCGACGTCTGGGGCTGAACCGTCGGCCGGGGCCGCGGCAGTCGCGGCGCGAGGTCACCGCGGGACTTGCGGGCTCGCGGTGAACAGCACGTGCGGCGTCGAGTAGCCGCGCGCCAGCGACAGCGCTTCCTCGACGGCGAACCCGGCCTGCTCGAGCGCGTCGAGCAGCACCTGCCGGGGTTGGAATCCCACCGAGCCGCTCGAGTGCGTGCGGCGAAATAGGTGGACCATCACTCGTTCCTGGAGCAGCGCCTTGGTGACGCGCCACGAGCCGTCGTTCTCGGCTTCCTTGAGCACGAGCCGGCCGCTCGGCTTCAGCAGCCGGCACGCGGCGCGGAGAAACGGCGCCCAGGCGGCGGGCTCGAGCAGATAGAGAACGTCGGCCACCAGCACCGTATCGAACGTATGCGGCCGCTCCGCCGCGAGCGTCTCGATCGTGCAGGCGCGGAGCTCGACGTTCGCACAGCGTCCGACCGAGCGCCGGGCCCACTCGATCTTGCGCGCGTCGGGGTCGATGCCGACGACCTGCCGTGCGGGGTGCCCGACCGCGAGCAGCGCGATCAACACGCCGTGCCCGCAGCCGACGTCGAGCAACGCCGTGCCCTGCGCCCGGGCCGCGAGCTCGGTCAGCGGCGCCGACGCGAGGCGGCCACGGACGAACAGGCGCTCCGCGAGCGGCAGGGATGCGAAGACTTCGAGGGTCGCTTGCATGAACTTGGCTTAATATTAGCCGGGGCGCGTCGATTCTGGTCGCGTGGGCGAAGGAACGTGTGCGCCCGAACGTCGTCCAACCCCTAAGACTGCGTTTGCCAAGGATCGCGCAATGCTTTCGATCGTCGTCCCGGCCTACAACGAAGAGCGCAACCTCGACGTCCTCTACCTGCGATTGCAGGAGATCCTGGGGAGCGCCGATCCCGAGAAGAAGGAGCTCGCCTCGCGGGAGATCGGACCCTGGGAAGTCATATTCGTCGACGATGGCAGCACCGACGGCACCTGGGCGCGAATCGAGGAGCTCAACGCTCGCGACGCGCGCGTCCGGGGCGTGCGCCTGTCGCGCAACTTCGGTCATCAGAGCGCGCTCTTGGCCGGGCTCGCGGCAGCGCGCGGCCGCGCGGTGATCATGATGGACGCCGACCTTCAGCACCCCCCCGAGGTCATCCCCGAGCTCGTCGGCAAGTGGCAGGAGGGTTTCAAGATAGTGCACGCGCTGCGCAGGGATCCGCCGACCGCGTCGGGATTCAAGCGCGCGACTTCGCGTCTCTATTACAAACTCTTCACGTTCCTGAGCGGCGTCGCCATCGAGGAGGGCGCCGCCGACTTCCGCCTGCTCGACCGGCAGGTCTTGGACGAGATCCTCCGGTTCCAGGAGGAAGGGCTGTTCCTCCGCGGCATCGTGCACTGGGTCGGTTACGACACCGCGAGCGTCGTCTACGACTCGTGCGAGCGCCACGCCGGTGCGAGCAAGTACTCGCTACGTAAGATGCTGACGCTCGGGTGGCACGGCGTGAGCGCGTTCTCGCTCGTTCCGCTGCGTATCGGGATCGCAATAGGGCTGTTGTCGTCGACGATCGCATTCATCGGAGTCGCGTACGCAATCATCGGCAAGTGGCTCGACGACGAAGCCGTGCCTGGGTGGGCGTCGTCCGTGGCGATCTCGTCGTTCCTGTTCGGCGTGCTGTTCGTGTTCCTCGCCATCCTCGCCGAGTACGTCGGCCGCATTGTCGTGGAGGTCCGCCGCCGGCCGCGCTTTCTGGTGCGCGACACGACGCGCGCGGTCGCGACCGCGGGCGACCGCCGTAACAAGCCGGCCGTGCTCGCCGACTATCGCGACTCATGAGCCCCCGAGGCGAACCTGCTACCGATCCCCATCCCGCGCCGCGCTTCGCGCTGGTGGGCTTGACGAATTTCTTCGTGAGCCTCGCGGTCTTTTACCTCTGCTACCGGTTGCTGCTCGCCTGGGACGTGCCGGCGCTACGCAACGACGCGCCCGGTCCCGCGGCCGTCGCCAACGCGGTCGCGTACCTCGCCGGCATGATCAACAGCTTCCTGTGGAATCGATCCTGGACGTTCCGCGCGCGCGGCAAAGTCGTGCCGCAAGCCGTTCGGTTCGTCGTCGTGAATCTCGTGAGCCTGGCGCTCGGCACGGCGGCGATGCATATTTTCGTCGACCAGCGCGGCTTCCCGGAGCTCGCGGTCTTCCTGCCGCTCGCCGTCGTGATCACGTTGCTGAACTACTACGGTTCGAAGCTCTGGGCGTTCGCGCCGCCGGGGTCGCCGAGGGAACAGTCCGCATGACCGGCGGCACGGGCATGCGGCTCATCGTTCACGCCGACGACTTCGGGATCTCCGAGAGCGTGAACTTAGGCATCGTCGACGCGCATCGGCGCGGCATCGTGACGTCCACGTCCGTGATGGCGAACGGCGCGGCGTTCGAGCACGCGGTCGCGCTCGCCAGGGACTGCCCGACGCTCGACGTCGGCGTGCACCTTACGCTCACCGAGGAACGGCCGGTCGGCCCCGCGGCCGCGGGACTCGTCGACGCGAGCGGAAGGTTTCCGCCGCACGCGCTGCAGTTCGCCGCGCGCTATGCGGCCGGCCGGATTCCGTTGCGCGCGGTGCGCGCCGAGCTCGACGCGCAGATCGGCCGCGTTCTCGCGCGCGGCCTGCCCGTGAGCCATCTCGATGGCCATCAGCACGTGCACGTGCTGCCGGGAATCGCCGGCGTCGTCGCGGAGCTCGCGAGAGCCCACGGCATCCGCACCGTCCGCTACCCGGCAGAGCGGGTGAGGGGTTACATGTTGCGCAATATCGGGAACGCCCGGCGCCTCGCGGAGCAGGTCGCGCTCGCCGTGTTCTGCGCGCTGTCGCCGCTGCGGGAGCTCAAGCGCATCGACGACTTCGTCGGGTTCTACTTCGGCGGCCGGCTCAACGAAGCGAATCTCGCCACCGTGCTCGCGGGCCTGCCGTCGGGCCGCACGGCCGAGCTCATGTGTCATCCGGGCGACGATGACCCCCGCGGCCGCTACCGGCATTGGGATTACTCGTGGGTGGCGGAGCGCGACGCGTTGTCGAGCCCTCGGATCCGCGACCTCGTTCTGGCACGGGGCGTGCAGCTGATCTCGTTTCGTGATCTGTAAAGAAGGCGATCTCAAGGAAGGCGTGACCCGTGGACGAAGCCGAATTCGACAAATTCGCCGCTGAATACCGCGCGATGCATGCGGCGAACATCAAGCTCTCGGGCGAGGATCCCGAGTATTTCGCCGAGTACAAGGTGGTGGACCTCGCCGCCGAGCTCGCCCGTTCGCAAGCCGGCGCTCTGCCTCAGCCGGCCGTGCTCGATTTCGGCGCTGGCATCGGGTATTCGGTGCCGTTTTTCCGCAAGCACCTGCCCGAGGCGAGCGTCACCTGCCTCGACGTCTCGCGGAAGAGCCTCGAGATAGGCGCGGCCAAGTACGGCCGGCTCGCGGAATTCAAGCACTTCGACGGGGCGCGGATCCCCTACGAGGCGGGCACCTTCGACGTCGCGCTAGCGTCCTGTGTGTTCCATCACATTCCGCATGGCGAGCACGTGGCACTGTTGGGGGAAATAAGGCGCGTGCTCAAACCCGGGGGGCTGTTGTTGGTTTTCGAGCATAACCCGTTGAATCCGCTCACCCTGCGTGCCGTCAACACGTGCGAGTTCGACGAGCATGCCGAGCTGATCCTGGCCCCAACCCTGCGGCGCCGGGCCCGGGCGGCCGGATTTGGGGCCGCCGACGTCCGCTACCGGATCTTTTTCCCGCATGCTCTGCGGGGGCTGCGGCCCTTGGAGTCCATGCTCGCCTGGCTGCCGCTCGGGGCGCAGTATTACGTGCGGGCAAGAAAGTGAACGCCGGCCCGCCACGATGGTCGATGGATAGGGCTGAAAAGAAGTAACGTATACCCATGAGCCGCAAGGCCGCCGTCTTCCTGGTGCTCCTGATTCTGGCTCCGGTCGCCGTGTACTGGGGCACGGTCTTTCACGACTACGGCTTCCGCGACGATTACGCGCATCTGCGCGAGGTGAACGAGGAGCCGGGCAAGCTGCTGCGCTTCACGACTTCGAACGGCCGCCCCGTCTACGGCGTGCTGCTCGAAAGCTCCGTGCGGCTGCTGCGCGGCGTGCCCGACCTCCCGTGGCTGCGGTTCACGTGCGTGCTGTTCTTGGCCGCAACGGGAGTGGCGCTCTGGGCGCTGCTGCGCCGGCGGGGCTGGTCGGACGCCGAAGCGGCCGCGATTGGACTCTGCGTCGCGTTCTTGCCCGCGGCGCAGGTGTTCGCTTCGTGGGCGATAACGTGGCCGCTCGCGCTTGCGCTGCTGCTCGCCGTCGCCGGGTTCGCGCTCGTCGAATGGCGCCTCGCGAGGCCGGGCTGGACGCGCGTCGCCGCGGTGCTCTGCGGCGGGCTGCTGTACTTGATCGCGGGGCTCATCTACCAGTCGAACGCGCTGTTCGCGGTCGTGCCGATCGCCGCGGTGCTGTTGCTCCGGCCGGGGCGCGGCGTCGCGCAGCACGCGCGTTGGACGACGCTCCACTTGAGTATCCTGTGCGTGGCGCTCCTCATCGGGTTCATGCTCGTCGAGCTCACGTTCGACGCGGGCGTCGTGCAGCAATCCGAGCGCATGCACTTCGAGACCAACGTGCTCGCGAAGCTCGCGTGGTTTTTCAAGCAACCGGTCGCGAACGCGCTCGCGCTGTTCGCGCTGCGCGACAAGTTCAACACCGGAGCGGCGTTCTTCTGGGGCGCAGCCGCTTTGTCCGTGGTCGTGATTTCGTTCGGCTGGCGCTTCGGTCCGGCGACGTGGTCGCATCGGGCGCGTTGGCTCGTCTGCGCGCTCCTGCTGCCGTTCGTGGCGCACGGCGTGAGCCTCGCCTCGGCGGCCTGGGTCAACGGCTACCGAACGTTGTTCGGGCTCGGGGGGCTCGTGATCGTGTTGATCGTGTTCGGGCTGCGGAGCCTGCACGTGTCGGGCCGGATACCTCTGCGGGCGCAGCACGCCGCGTTGGGCGCCTTCGTCGCGGTCGCCGCCGCGTCCGCTGGCTACAACGCTTATGCGCTGATCGCCGAGCCGCAGAGTCTCGAGTGGACGGCGATGCGCGAGGCCGCCGAGCGCGTGCCGGTCGACGTCGACACCTCGGTGTACATCATCACGCCGCTGTTGTCGGAGCGATCCACGCGCCGACTGTTCTCCGACGAGTTCGGCTCGCTGTCCTCGGATTCGGACTGGGTGCCGAAAGAGATGTTCAAGACGGCGATGCGCGAGCGGTTGCCGGAAGGCTTGCCCGCGGAGTGCAGCTTCACTTTGACCGCGGGGCACGACGTGCCCGACGCGGCGTCCGACTTCGACGCGGTGATCGACCTTCGTCGGTTCAAGGACGAGCTCGTCGAGCAGCCCGGCTTCGTCGCGAGCACGGCACCGCGCGCAGAGAGCTGCCCGCTCCGCCGCGTCGCCAACGGGGCGACCGTGGCTGCTACCACCGCGCACCGCTGAGGAACGCGCAGCTCGTTGCTCGCTTTGGCCGGTTGCGGCGTTGTGGTGGCTGCGGCCGCACCTCGAACGCGTGCTCCGCTGCGGCACGCGACTTCGCCGGCCTGCGGCCGGTTCCCGACCGCCATCGATGGCGGGAGTGCCGCAGCTGCAGGAGCATCCTGCGGCCTCGCCACGGCGCGTTCGCCGGGGCTCAAAACGCGGTCGCTTGATTGTTCCGCAGTTCCCAAGCGGTGTGCCGCCGCGTTTTGAGTGCTCGCCTGCGGCTCGCCCCCGGGCGCTGCGCGCCCGGGCTCCGCGGCTCTCGGCGCTGTGGCTCGGCTCGTCGCTACCGCCGCAGCGGAGCACGCGTTCGAGGTGCGGCCGCAGCCGTTGCGCTTAGCGCGCTGGCCAAAGCAAGAAAGGAACTGCGCTACTTCGCGACGCTTAGGACTTCGGGCTCCATGTAGCTCTTGAGGCCCAGGGAGGAGTATTGGCGGCCGAGGCCGGACTCCTTGGCGCCGCCGAAGGGGACGAACGCCGACGTCGCACGGTGCTGGTTGACCCAGGCGGTGCCGACCTCGAGCTTGGCGGCGATCTCGGCGCCGCGCGCGGGATCGCTGGTCCACACCGAGCCGCTCAAGCCGTAGCGCGTGTCGTTGGCGCGGCGGAGTGCGTCGTCCAAGTCCTTGAATTTTAGGATCGGCACGATTGGGCCGAACTGTTCCTCTTGCACGAGGCGGCTGTCTTCCGGGATGTCGGTGACGAGCGTCGGCGGAAGGAAATAGCCGGGGCCGTTCGGGATGTCGCCGCCCGCGAGAAAGCGCGCGCCGCGTCTTCTCGTGTCCTCGATGATGGCGACCACCTTGTCGTACTGCATCTTGTTCTGGATCGGGCCGAGCTCGGTCGTCGGGTCGAGGCCGTCGCCGACCTTCGCCTTCTTGGCCTCCGCGACGAGCGCGTCGCAGAGCGCATCGTAAATCTTTTCGTGCGCATAGATCCGCTTGATCGCCATGCACACCTGGCCGCTGTTGACGAACGACGCGAAGAAGATCTTCTTCGCCGTGGCCTTGACGTCGACGTCGTCCATGACGATCGCGGGATCGTTGCCGCCGAGCTCGAGCGTCACGCGCTTGAGCGTGCCCGCCGCGCTCGCGAGCACCTTCTTGCCGGTGGCGACCGAGCCCGTGAAGGCGATCTTGTCGATCCCGGCGTGCTCCGTCATCCAGGCGCCAAGCTCGTCGCCGCCCGCGAGCACGTTGACAACTCCCGCGGGAAAAACCTCCTTCAGCAGCTCGCCGAGCTTGAGCGTGGTGAGCGGCGTGTACGGCGAGGGCTTGAGCACGACGGTGTTACCGGTGTAGAGCGCCGACACCAACGGTCCGAGCGCGAGGTTCACCGGCGCGTTCCAGGGCGTGATGATGCCGACGACGCCGAGAGGTCGGTAATGAAGCTCGATGTGTCGCTCCTTGTCGTCGACCAGCACCTCGGGCTTGATCTCGATGCCCACCAAGCCATCGGACTGCGCGGCGCCGCGGTCGATCTCCGCGACCGACTGGCCGAGCGGCTTGCCTTGCTCGCGCGTGAGCAGCTCGGCGAGCTCGTTCTGCCGCTCGCGGAGGCGTTGCGACATCCACTTGACCGCCGCGGCGCGGTCCGCGAACGACTTCGTACGCCAGGCGGGGAACGCGGCTCGCGCCGCCGCGACGGCGCGATCCAGGTGCTCCCGTGTCGCCGCCGGGCAGCGTGCGAAGACCTCGCCGCGTGCGGGATTGATGACGTCCAAGTGCCGGCCGCTGTCTTCGAGCGATCCGCCGATCAGCAGCGAGAAATCGGTTCGTAGTGCAACGTTCTCGGCTCGTTCGGCCATGGTTCTCGTCTCCGTTGTTGGGGGGCGTGCGGCGGATCGTGCTTGCGCGTGTCGGCGCGCGGGGCCGGCCCGATCGCGGGTTCGCGGGTCACGGCCGCCGTGCTACGCTTGCCTCCGCGAATAATACACGCGCTCCCCGCGAACTTCGTTCGCCCAAGGTTGCCTCAAGGTCGTTGCTCGCCGCGTCAATCGCGAGAGAGCGGCACCGCATCGGGCGAGGAGCGCGCCAACCGCCGGAGGAATGAATGAAGATCGTCATGGTCGGCCAAGGTGCTTTTGGCCAAAAGCACCTCGACGGCTTGAAGAACATCGACGGCGTCGAGGTCGCGAGCCTCGTCGGCGGCAATCAGGAATCGACGGCGGCCGTCGCCGAGAAGTACGGCATTCCGCACTACACGAGCGACCTCGCCGAGGCGCTCGCGCGGCCCGGAGTCGACGCCGCGATCCTCACGTCGCCCACGCAGGTGCATGCGTCGCAGGCGATCCAGGTGATGAAGGCGGGCAAGCACGTCGAGATCGAGATCCCGATCGCCGACTCGCTCGCCGACTCGAAGAAGATCCTGGCCGCGCAGAAGGAGACCGGTAAGATCGCGATGGCGGGCCACACGCGGCGCTTCAATCCGTCGCATCAGTGGTTGCACAAACGAATCGAGGCCGGCGAGCTCAAGCTCCAGCATCTGGTCGTGCAGACCTTCTTCTTTCGCCGCAAGAACATCAACCTCGAGGGTAAGCCGCGGACCTGGACCGACCATCTGCTGTGGCACCACGCGTGCCACACCGTGGATCTGTTCCACCATCAGACCGGCGAGCTCGCGTCGAAGGTGTCTGCGATGCAGGGCCCGACGCATCCCGAGCTCAAGATCGCGATGGACATGAGTATCCAGATGCGCACGTCGTCGGGCGCCGTGTGCACGCTCGCCCTGTCGTTCAACAACGACGGGCCGCAGGGCACGTTCTTCCGCTACATCTGCGACAACGGCACCTATGTTGCGCGCTACGACGACCTCTTCGATGGCAAGGACAAGCAGATCGACCTGTCGAAGGTCGACGTTTCGATGAACGGCATCGAGCTCCAGGATCGCGAGCTCGTGGCGGCGATCCGCGAGAAGCGCGAGCCGCGCTCGAGCGTGGCGCAAGTGCTGCCCGCGATGGAAGTGCTCGACCGGCTGGAGAAGTCGCTTGGCTAGCATTCCGGTTTGCATGGCGCCCGATCCGAGCACGCGCGCGCCGAAGTACCAGCCGCCGCCGAACGCATGCGATGCGCACTGCCACATCTTCGGGCCGGGCGACAAGTATCCGTACGCGCCGGACAGGAGCTACACGCCGCCCGACGCGCCTTTGTCGCGCTTCAAGGAACTGCAGAAGACGCTAGGATTGAGTCGCGCCGTGCTCGTCAACGCGAGCTGTCACGGCACGGACAACACGGTGATCCTGGACGCGATCGCGCAGAGCGGCGGCAAATACCGCGGCGTCGCGAACGTGGACGAGAGCTTCACCGACAAGGATTTCGAGGAGCTGCACGCGGGCGGCATCCGCGGCATCCGCTTCAACTTCGTGCAGCATCTCGGCGGCACGCCCGACATGGACGAGTTCCAGCGGCTCGTGGCGCGCGCGGCCCACTTCGACTGGCACGTCGTGCTGCACTTCGACGCGATCGACCTGCTCGAGTTCGACGACCTGCTCCGAACTCTGCCGGTGCCGTTCATCATCGACCACATGGGCCGCGTGCCGACCAAGGACGGGCTCGACCAGGAGCCCTTCAAGGTGCTGCTGAACGCCGCGCGCATGGGCAACTGCTGGGTCAAGATTTGCGGCGCGGAGCGCATCTCCTCGATGGGGCCGCCGTTCACCGACGCGGTGCCGTTCGGTCAGGCTCTGCTGAAGGTGGCGCCCGACCGCATCCTCTGGGGCACCGACTGGCCGCATCCGAACATCAAGAAGCACATGCCTAACGACGGCGACCTCGTCGACCTGATCCCGCTGTTCATGCCGGACCCCGTGCTGCAGCGCAAGGTGCTCGTGGACAATCCACATCGGCTCTACGGCTTCACCGATCGCTAGGTCGTCTCCGGGGCCAGTGCGGGCGCGAGCATCGACCCGCTGCGCCTACGCGAAGAACGCGCGCGCGTAGTTGATCGGCGCGTGATCCGCGAAGTCGCGAACCAAGACTGCGCCCTTTTTCCATGCGTGCCGCAGGAAGTATTGCGTCCGGCCGCGCAGGCGATCGGTGCGGACGAACGCGGGGCTCGGCTCTACGACTTGCCGTCCGTCGTGGGTGAGGTAGGTGGTCGGCCCCACATGACAGTAGCGGATCGGCGGCGGGAGGTCGGTGACCGCGTCGCAGCAGTCGACGATGCGCACGAGCTCCGTCGTGACGGTGGCCGCGAACGCGCGGTCGCCGACGCGTGGCGATCCCAACGTGACGACCAGGCCGGGCTGCAGCACGCTCGCCGCGAGCGTCGCGAGCGCGGCGCCGAGGCTGTGGCCGGTAAGCAGCAGCTTCGCGGCGGAATGCGGCTGGCTCTCGACCCAGCGGCGCAGATCGGGCAGCACCGCGCGGGCGGCCGCGGCGAAGCCCGCGTGCACCAAGCCGCCGGACTCGGGCCAAGGTGTCAACAACGCGCGCGCGTCGGTCAGAAAATCCGCGGTGGCGCCAGGTTGCGTTCCGCGAAACGCCACGAGCGTCGTCCCGTCCGCGGCGCGGTGCGCGCCGAAGGCTTCGGTACCGGTCTTAGCGTCGACGAACAGCGCGGGCGGCCCGAAGCCCGTGCGGGCGAGTGACAGCGTGAGCCGCTCGAGCTCCGCGGCTGACGTCTCGGCGCGAACGTAGGCGAGCCGCGCCGCCTCGATCGCGATCTGGGCGGTCGTGTACTGCTTGCCGTCCTCGAAAAGCGTGGCGCGCCGGTCGGGCGAGTACAGGGCGGTGCGGCTCGGATCGTATTCGAGCAAGCGTGAGCTTTATGCGGCCTCGAGAATGATGTGGCCGACGCCGGTGGACGACGCGGGCACATGATAGAAGCGGTAGACCTCGCGCACGCGCTCGCCGAGCGCGCCGCGCATGATCAGCCACATCACGAGCTCGATCGCCTCGGCGCCCGCGTCGCGCAGGTACTCGATCGGCGGAATCTTTGCGAGCCGCTCGGGGTCGCGCGTGAGGCCGTCCAAGAACGCCTTGTCGAACGGCGTGTTGATGAGCCCGGCGCGCGGGCCCTGGATCTGGTGCGACATCCCGCCGGTGCCGAAGATGACGACGCGCAGGTCCTCGTCCCAGCTTTCGACCGCCTTCTTGATGGCTTTGCCGAGCATGTAGCAGCGATTGCCCGTGGGCGCGGGATATTGGATCACGTTCACGGCGACCGGGATCACGCGCACGGGCCAAGCCTTGGGCTGGCCGAACAAGAGCGACATCGGCACGGTGAGGCCGTGATCCACCTGCATCTCGTTGACGATCGTGATGTCGAACTCGTCGAGCACGAGCGACTGCGCCATGTGAGCCGCGAGCTCGGGATGCCCCTTCACCACGGGTACGGGACGCGCGCCCCAACCCTCGTCCGCGATCGGGAACTCGTCGCCGCAGCCGAGCGCGAACGTGGGGATGATCTTGAAGTCGAACGCGTTGACGTGATCGTTGTAGACCACGATCGCGACGTCGGGCGCCGTCTCGGCCATCCACTGCTTGGCGGGCTCGTAACCCCTGAACAGCGGCGTCCAGTACGGCTCCGCGGTCTTGCCGTTGTCGAGCGCGGCGCCGATCGCGGGCGTATGGGACGTGCCGACACCGGCGATGACCCTGGCCATCAGCGTTTCCTCTCGGACTTCGACCGCCAGCCGTCGAGGGAGCGCCCGCCCGCGAGCATCATCTTGACGTATTCGCTTTCCGGGATTCCGACCATCTGCGACGCCATGAACTGGTACGACTTCTTGTCGGTGAACGCGAGCTTCGCGAGCGCGTACGATACGCCGCCGAGCTCGAGTAGCCTGTTCCAGGCGCGGTTCACGACCGCGTCGCGCTGCTCCTCGGTCATCGCGAACTTCGTAAGATACTTGCGCTCGTCGGCGAGGAACTCGGCGCGACTCTCCGCCTTCATCAGCGAGTAGAGGAACTCGTTGAGATGGTAGCCGATGCGGGCGCGCTCTGCGTCGAACACCCACGTGCCCGGGATGTCTTCGTATTCTTCGGGTTGCTTGCTCATGGCGGTGATGAAACGGCTCCTTGGCGGGTGGTGTCAATCCTTGCGCTTGATCGTGTCGCCCGTCTGCACTCCTTTGTAGAGCAGCGAGTCGGCCATGCCCTCGGCCAAGCACCATTCGGCGAATATCTCGGGCGTCTGCTGGAACACGCCCGGCTGCCAGTGCCCGTCGACGACGTCGGAGTCGAAGTCGTACTCGGCCGCGCCGCCGCACGGGCTGTGGAAATACCAGAAGTAGCACGACGAGATCGGGTGCCGGCCGGGGCCGAGCGCCGTGCGCCAGCCGCGCCGCGTCATGTTGAGCCCGCCGCCGAAGAGCTCGTGGATCGAGCCGAGCTCGAAGGCGAGGTGATGGAACCCCGGCCGCTTGCCGACGTTCAAGAGAAACAAATTGTGGTGATGGTTCGACGCGCCGCCGCGGAGAAAATAGCCGCGGCCCGGGTACATGTCGCTCGCGATGAAGCCGAGCCGCTCCGTATAGAACGGCACGATCTTGTCGGGGTCGTCGATCATGAACACCGTATGCGTAAGCTCGAGCGGCTGCGCCGACTTGTGGAACTCGCCGCGCGTGTTGAGCCGGTCGGGATGCCCCGGGGTGTTGAACTTGAGCGGTGGAGCGGCGACCGGCGTTCGCCTGGCCACGCGGAATGCGATCGCGAAGCCGAGCGGGTCGAGGGCGTGGATCGTGCCGTCGGCGTCGGCGCGTACCTCGCGGTCCTTGCCGAGCTCCGCGCCGATCGCGCGCAGGTCGGCCGCGGACCGCACGCCGAAGGTCGTCTCACGCAGCGTTGCGCCCGGCTCCATCGCGGGAGGCAGGGCGGGGTCGTCGGGAGCGCGGAGCACCACACCGGTGCCGTTCTGCGCCCGGAAATGCGTGGCGCCGTCCTCGCGGGCTTCGGCGAGGCCGAAGTCGGTCCAGAAACGGCGGCAGCTCTCGACGTCGGCGACGCCGAACGTCACGGTCTCTAGGTTGGTTACTGGCATGGACTCGATTCTAGTCGAGACGTTTGTGCCAGACGAAGTCTCTTGCATGAAGCGCGCAAGGTGACGGCGTCGATCGGTGGCCCTAGGCTTTACTGTTGATAGAAAAAGTACCTCCACGTAGAGGGCTCGCTCTTCCGACCGTCCTCTGCGACGCTCGTGACGCGCCACCGACCCGGTTGCGCGCCGGGGAACTCGAACGTGAACTCCTCGGCTTCCACCGCCGCCGGATAGTTGGGCAGGTCGAACCACATCTCCTTCGTTGGGACCTGGTATTGGACGTCGACCAAATAGGAAGCGGCCTCTTCTGCGGCCGCCTAAGTCA
>DASQOL010000237.1:0-35435 GCA_035644475.1 Gammaproteobacteria bacterium
GCTCTGCATGGCATCGGCCGTCGCGGGCTACAAACGCGCGTTCGGCGCCGACACGGTGCCGAACGACTACGAGGACCTCGAGCGCGCGAACCTCATCGTGCTCGTGGGCTCGAATCTCGCGTGGTGCCACCCGGTGCTGTACCAGCGCGTGGTGCGCGCGAAGAGCACGAACCCGCAGCTCCGCGTGGTCGTGATCGATCCGCGCCGCACGGCGACCTGCGACTCCGCCGACCTGTTCCTGCAGATCCGGCCCGGCACCGACGTGCTGCTGTTCAACGGGCTGCTGCATTATCTACGCGAGGACGCGATCGACTGGGAGTTCCTCGACGCGCACACGGAAGGCTTCGGCGTGGCGATGCGCACCGCGAAGGACACGGCGCCGTCGATCCCGGCCGTCGCCGACGCCTGCGGTCTCGACGGCGACGACGTGGTGGAATTCTACCGCTGGTTCGCGCGCACGCCCGCCACGGTCACGGTGTTCTCGCAGGGCGTGAACCAGTCGTCGAGCGGCACCGACAAGGTCAACGCGATCATCAACGTGCACCTCGCGACGGGCCGCATCGGCAAGCCGGGCGCCGGTCCGTTCTCGATCACGGGCCAGCCGAACGCGATGGGCGGCCGCGAGGTCGGCGGGCTCGCGAACCAGCTAGCCGCTCACATGGATTTCGCGCCGGCGGACGTCGATCGCGTGGGCCGTTTCTGGAACGCGCCGCGGATTGCTACGCGACCGGGGCTCAAGGCCGTCGACCTGTTCGACGCGATCGACACGGGCGCCGTCAAAGCCGTGTGGATCATGTCGACGAACCCGGTGGTGAGCATGCCCGACGCCGACCGGGTGCGGCGCGCGCTCGAGCGTTGCGAGCTCGTCGTCGTGTCGGACTGCGTCCGCAAGACCGACACGACCGACCTCGCGCACGTGTTGCTACCCGCGGCCACGTGGGGCGAGAAGTCGGGCACGGTGACGAACTCCGAGCGCCGGATTTCGCGGCAGCGCAAGTTTCTGCCCGAGCCCGGCGAGAGCCGCGCCGACTGGTGGATCGTGGCGCAGGTCGCGCGCCGCATGGGGTTCGCCGCCGAGTTCGCCTATCAGACGCCCGCGGACATCTTCCGCGAGCACGCGCGGCTGTCGGCGTTCGAGAACGGCGGCGCGCGGGCCTTCGACATCGGCGCGCTCGCCGACGTGAGCGACGCGGGCTACGACGTGCTCGAGCCAATCCAATGGCCGCGGCCCGCCCGCAGCGGCGCGGAATGCGAGACCAGCGGCGCGCCTCCCGCGCGCCTCTTCGCCGACGGCCGGTTCTTCACGCCCAGCGGCAAGGCGCAGCTCGTCGCAACCGACCCGCGGCCGCCGGCGCAGTTGCCGTCCCCCGACTATCCGCTCGTGCTCAACACCGGCCGCATCCGTGACCAATGGCACACGATGACGCGGACCGGCCGCTCGGCACGGCTCATGGGTCGCCACCCGGAGCCGTTCGTGCAGGTGCACCCGCTCGACGCCGCGCGCTTCGACGTCGCCACCGGCGACCTCGTCGCGGTCGAGAACGCGCTCGGCCGCGTCGTGGTGCGCGTCGAGATCACGGACGCGGTGGCGCCCGGCCAGGTGTTCGTGCCGATGCATTGGAGCGCGCAGTGCGCGAGCCTCGCGCGGATCGGCGCGCTGCTACCGGCCGTTGTCGATCCGGTGTCAGGACAGCCCGAGCTCAAGCACGCCGCCGTGCGGATCCGCCGCTATTCGCCGGCATGGCATGCCTTCGTGTTGTCACGAGAGCCGCTCGAGATCGCGGGCGCGTCGTACGTCGCGATCGCGAAGGGGCAGGGGTACTGGCGCCACGAGCTCGCGGGCGAAGCCTTGCCGCCGTCGTGGCCGGAGTGGGCGGACGCGCTCTTGGGCCCGCGCGCGGAACGCCTCGAGTTCTCGGATTCCGCCGGCCGCTATCGCGCCGCGCGTGTCGTCGGCGGGAAGCTCGTGGCGTGCGCGTTCGTCGCCGCCACCAAGGCACTACCGTCGCGCAATTGGCTCGCGGGCCTGTTCGCGTCCGGGCGCATCGACGACGAAGCGCGGCTCGCGATCCTCGCCGGGCGCGCGGCGAAGCCCGGCGCCGAGAGCGGGCCGATCGTCTGCTCGTGCTTCTCGGTCGGGCGCTCGACGTTGCTGCGTGCGATTCGCACGCAGTCGCTTGTGTCCGCCGACGCCATCGGCAAGGCCTTGCACGCGGGCACGAACTGCGGCTCGTGCGTGCCCGAGCTCAAGGCGCTGATCGCGGAAGCCGCCGGCTAGCTCCCAACGCATCCTGTCTCGCTTTGGCCGCGGGCTGTTCGACGTGCGGCCGCCGCTACCACGACACCGAGCGGCCAAAGTGAGACACGCCCGACCGATGAGTTTCGGTCCGCCGTCCGGTCCTTATCCATAGAGCCGGCCTGCGTGTCAGCCGGGCTCGAGAGACTTATCGGCAACGCCTTCAGAAGGAGCCTCCAAATGCTTACGATCTACGCTTTCGCCAATATGCCGCCGCCCGTAGTTGGGGTTACGCGCGACCTCCGTGCGCTCTGGACCGCCGAGGAAGCACGGGTTCCGTATCGTGTGCACGCCCTCGACCACGCTCGCGGCGATTTGCGCGGCCCGGAGTACGTCGCCGTGAACCCGTTCGGGCTCGTCCCGGCGATCGATGACGACGGGCTCGTGCTCTTCGAGTCGGGTGCGATCGTGCTGCACATCGCCGCCAAGACCGACTGGCTGCTGCCGGCGTCGCCCCGGGAGCGTGCCCATGCGACACAATGGGCCTTCGCGGCGGTGGACACGATGCAGTCGAAGATGACGGAGCTGTTTCTGGTCGACAAGTTCTATGCCGAGCAGGCGTGGGCGAAGGAGCGCCGCCCCGGCCTCGTCGACGTCGTACGGAAGCGGCTGACGGGGCTCGATCGCGAGCTCGGCCGTCGGCCGTACCTTCTCGGCGAGGAGTTCACCGCGCCGGACATCTTGATGTCCTCGGCGCTGCGCGAGATCCAGCACACCGATCTGCTCGGCGGCGCGCCGAACGTTGCGGCTTACAAGACCCGGTGCGAGGCGCGGCCGGCCTGGAGGAAGATCTATGCGGCGTACGAGCAACGCCTCGCGGCTTGAGGCATTCGTGGGATTCGCGGACGCGGGTGGGCCTGTTTGACGAGCCCACGCGAAGCAGGCGCGGCGGACGCGGATCGGACAGCGGAGTTGCTCGAACCGGCTCGGCGCGGCGACCGTGCCGCGTTCGAGCGGCTCGCGGAGCCCTTTCGCAAGGAGCTTCAGCTCCACTGTTATCGAATGCTCGGATCGCTACATGATGCGGAGGATCTCGTGCAAGAGACGCTGCTCCGTG
The DNA here is from genome assembly GCA_035644475.1 of Gammaproteobacteria bacterium. Lineage (GTDB taxonomy): Bacteria > Pseudomonadota > Gammaproteobacteria > Steroidobacterales > Rariloculaceae > FEN-1219. The sequence goes on from DASQOL010000237.1 coordinate 3,354, forward strand.
CATGGCGCGGCCTCGCCGACTTCGAGGGCCGGGCGTCGTTTCGCAGCTGGTTGTACCGCATCGCGACCAACGCGTGCCTGAACGTGCTCGCGAGCCGCAAGAGCGCGCCCCGGGTTCTGCCGGACGCGCTCGGTCCGCCCACGGAGGCGTGGCCGCGGGAAGCCGCCGACATCCCTTGGCTCGACCCTTATCCGGTTGCGGAGCTCGAGGCCGGCTTGGCGGCGCCCGGTCCGGAGGCGCGCTATGAAATGCGCGAAGCCGTGCAGCTCGCGTTCGTGGCGGCGATCCAATATCTCGCGCCACGGCAGAGGGCCGTGCTGCTCCTGCGCGACGTGCTCGGATGGTCTGCCGCCGAGGCGGCGCAGTTGCTCGACGCATCGGTCGCGTCGATCAACAGCGCGCTCCAGCGTGCCCGGGCGACGCTCGACGCTCGCTACGCGTCGGATCGCCCGGTCGAGCCGGACGAAGCGCGCCGTGCTCTGCTCGATCGCTACGTAGCGACCTGGGAAGCCGCGGATCTCGACGGCTTCGTCTCGCTTCTGAAGGACGACGCGATCCTCCGCATGCCGCCCCACCGCGAGTGGTACGCGGGACGAGCGGCGATCCGCGGTTTCTTCGGCCGCGCGTGGAGCGTCGCCGGATACGGTGGATTCCGGCTGTTGCGGACGGCGGCGAATGGGCAGCCCGCGTTCGGGCTGTACAGTCGCAAGCAAGAGAGCGCCGGGTTCCGCGCGCACTCGCTTCAGGTCCTGACGACACGCGACGCGGAGATCGAAGTGTTGACGAACTTCAGAAACGCGCAGCTGTTCGAGGTCTTCGGCTTACCGCTCGTGCTGCCCCGCTAGAACCGCGCGGCCGACCCGATCGGCGCTGGTTGACAGCGCGCGGCAAAGTGTATCACTATACGGGTACACTTGAACACAGCGCGATGGACATCAAGATCAACCTCGCCGACGGCGTTCCCCTCTACAGGCAGATCGTGAACCAGGTTCGCTACATGGTGGCGTCGGGCGTGCTCGAGGCGGGCGAGGAGCTGCCGCCGATTCGCACGCTCGCGCTGCAGCTCAAGGTCACGCCGAACACGATCGTGAAGGCGTACGGCGAGCTCGAAGCGGCCGGGGTGGTCCGCAAGCGGCATGGGTCCGGCACGTTCGTCTCGGATGCGGGCCCGTCGCGGCTCGCCACTCGCGAGCGGCGCCGCATCATCGAGGAACGGATCGACGCGCTGCTCGCGGAAGCACGCCACCTCGGCATCTCGCTCGACGAGCTGTTCAAGTCGATTCAGCGCCGGCATGCGCTGCTGGCCGAAAACACGCCCGCCGACAAGGCGAGCGGAGAGGAATAGAAGCCGATGACGAATGTAGTGGAAGTGCAGGGATTGTCGCGCCAGTTCGGCACCACGAAGGCGCTCGACGCGGTCGACTTTCGCGCAACCGAAGGTTTGGTGCACGGTCTCGTCGGCGTCAACGGCGCAGGCAAGACCACCTTGATCAAGCACCTGCTCGGTCTGCTGCGGCCCACGAGCGGCACGGTCCGCGTGCTCGGGCTCGACCCGGTCCGCGACCCCGTCAACGTGCTGCGCCGCGTCGGTTATCTGTCGGAGCAGCGCGAGATGCCGGAGTGGATGCGCATCGACGAGCTGCTGCGCTACACGCAGGCGTATTACCCGAGCTGGGACATGCGTTATGCGCGCGAGCTGCTCGACACGTTCGGCCTCGACGCGAAGAAGAAGGTGGGCGGCTTATCGCAAGGCATGCGCGCGCAGACGGGGCTCGTGCTCGCCGTCGCGCATCGGCCGCAGGTGCTGATCCTCGACGAGCCGTCGAGCGGCCTCGACGCGGTCGTGCGCCAAGACATTCTCGACGCGATCGTTCGCACGGTCGCGGACGAGGGGCGCACCGTGATCTTCTCGTCGCATCTGCTCGACGAGGTAGAGCGCATGTCCGATCGGGTGACGATGATCCATCAGGGCAAGATCGCGCTCGACGGCATGCGCGACGACGTGTGCGGCGCGCATCACGTCACCCAGCTGCGGTTCGCGGAACGGTTGGACCGGCTGCCGCCACTCGACGGGGTGCTCACGGCTTCGGGCGGCGCGCGCTCGTGGAGCGTCGTGCATGCCGGCCCGGTCGAGCGGCTGCGGGACGCCGCCGGCAGCGTCGGCGGCGAGATCTCGGAGTCGCGCAACGCCACGCTGGAGGAGATCTTCGTCGCGCGCGTCGGGCGCGGCGCGCCGCGTGCCGAGGCGGCGTAGCCATGCGTGGACCCGTCGTCGCTATGTTGTGGGAGTGGTGGCGGATAACGTGTCGCCAGGTACTCTTCTTCGGAATCATCGCGCTCGCGGCCGGCTGGGCGATATTCGCGCGCTCGGGACCCGATCCGCGCGCTGCGTTCGCCGCGTTCATGTTGCTCGTCTCGCTCGCGCCGGCGGGGGCGGTGGCCGCCTGGAGCAGGAATCCCTTTGCCGGCTATCCGCTGCCGCTCGCATTTTCTCGGCCGGTGTCGACGCGGCTGCTCGTGGGCGTGCCGATGGCGTACATGGCCTTCATCTGCGCCGCGATCTACGCGGTGCCGGCGATCGTGCTGCGCGTCGGGTTTGGCGCGCCGTTGCCGGTGGCTCCGGTCGCCGCGTTGCTGGCTGCCGCGATGGCCTTCTTTTGCGCCAGCAACTGGTTCACGCGCAACAAGGTCAAGCGATTACTCGCGACGATCGCGCTCCTGATCGCCGGCGGCCCGGTGTTGCGCTGGATGGGCCCGTGGCACGTGGCGAACGGCCGCCTCGTCCCGCCGCCGCTTCAAGTGGACAGCGTGCAACTCGGCCCTGAGCACTACGCGCTGCTCGTGCTCGCAGCCGTTGGCGCGTGGGCGGCGACCGTAAAGGGCGTCGAAGCGCAGCGCCACGGCGACGACGTGGCGGAGCAGGGCCGCTCCACGTCGGCCGCGCCCGGCCGCGCGGCGCAGAAGGGGATGGTGGAGCACTTCCGCGACGCCGTCGACGCGGTGATCCGCATCCCGTGCCCGACCTCGTCGCCGCTGGCCGCCGAGCTTTGGATCGAGGTGCGGTCACGCGGCCTGCCGGTGATCGCGATGGGCCTAGTGGTCGCCCTGCTCGCGCCGGCGGCACTGGCGCTCGCGACGAAGGGTGGCCTGATGGTGCTCCTGTCGTTCGCGGTGTTGGCCGTGTTCATCCCGTTTCTCTCCGGCGTCAGCACGTCGTTCTGGAATCGCGCGTCGTCGTTGCGCGCGCCAATGAGCGCCTTCGAGGCCACCCGACCGATGGGAACCGCGCGGCTCGCGGCGGTGCAGATCGGCGTCGCGGTGGCGGCCATCCTGGGTGCGTGGGCGCTGATCGCAACGGCCGTCGCGCTGTCGCTGCCGCTCTACGACGGCGCCGGCGCCGCGCCGTTGTGGCGCGCGCTCGCCGGCCGCCCGGCCGCGCAGGTCGCGGGCGTCGTCGTCCTCGGCGTCGCCGCGTTCGCGACGGTGATCGCGTTGCTCGCCACGGTGCGGGCGCTCGGCGCGATCTACGGCACACGGCTCTGGCTCGGCGCGCTGGCCGTGGTGGCCTACGCGATCGGGCTCGCGTTCGCCGTCGCGACCGATGTCGTGAGCGAAGCGGCGATCGGCGCGCACCTGTGGGCGGTGGCGGTTGCGATCCCGATCGGCACGGGATACGTGAGCGTGCGTGCGGTCGCGGCGCGGGTTCTCCGCGCCGGGCAGTTGCTGGCGATCGCCGTCGCGTGGATCGCGCTCGCGGGCGTCGCCGCGTTCGTCGCGCGCGGAATGGGAGCGGCAATCGAAGCGCTCGCGCCGGCCGTTGCGGCGCTGACGTGGTCGGCGGCGTTACTGCCGCTGTCCGCCGCCGTGGTGGCGCCGTGGGCCTACAGCCGCATGCGGCATGTCTGACGCGGCGGGCGGAGCGCTCGCCGCGATCCTTCGCGATCCTTCGCGAGGGTGCTAGTGGGCCGAGCTCGCGCGCCCCTCGGGGGCGCGCTCCGCCCGTCGATTGGTCGCCCGTCGACTAGTCGTGATGGTCGCCGTGACCGTCGTGGCCGTTGCCCTTGCCCGGCGGCGTGACCTCGATCCAGGCCATCATCCCGTCGTTGAAGTGCTCGAGCACGGCGCAAATCAGGAGGTAGCGGCCAGGCTCGGGGAAGGTAACGGGCTCGATCCGGTTGATTGCGGTGGACGGCAACACGAACGGGGGCGGCGGCGGGTTCGGCGGCGGCGGCGGATTGACGAGCGGGATCGAGTTCAGTCCCTGATATAAGACGCTCAAGGCGCCCGCCGGTACCGTTGGCACCACCGTGCCGCCAAGGCCGGCACAAGCCGCCGCCGTGGGCGGATTCACCTGACACTCCTGCGGCACGTTGAGCTTCACGTCGCTGAGCTTCACGCCCTTGCCGTACACGCGGATGACGTGCAGTCCGGCGACGTTGAAGCTGATCACGTCGCCCGCCGAAATCCTGATGGTGTCGGGGATTACGTGATGGTTTGCGGAGTTGCCGGGCTGCGCGGTGTTCAAACCGGCGCCGAAGCCCACGGTGACGATCTCGCGCTCGTGACCGTCGTCCGCCGAGGCGATGGCGGGCAACAGCGTTCCGAGGCCGAGAGCGAGCGAAAGCAGAGAGGTTCTGGGGTATCGCATGGCGGTCTCCTTGTTCTCGAGGAGGCGGTTTGATTCCGCCCGAGAGACCGGGGTCGGTATGAGCCGATTGCAGACCGACGGATCGACTGCGGACTCACGAGCGCACGATCGTTGAGTTCCGGGCGCAATCGGAAAGGTTCAGCGAGCCGACGCGTTGCAGGGACGCGCCGTGCAGCACGATCGCGCGTGTGGAAAGGCGCGACCGAGAGCGTGGAGGGCGCGGCAAGTGTTAGCCCCGTCATGCCGTCCCACGCCGAGGACAAGGATGCTTGACATGGCCAGCCGTCATCGATAATGTAAAGGTACATTGACATTTTGCACAGGATGCACGACATGGACCCCAGTCGAGACGGCGGTTTTTGGACGGTGTGCTTCGGCAGCAGCGAGCGCGAGCGGCGGGCCGCAGGGTGGTTCGTGGCCGCGTGCGCGGCGTGGGCCGCGGTGTTGCTGCTGGCGGCTTACGTCCTGAAGCACCAGATCGTGGTGGCGCCCGCCGCATGGGCCGTTGCGGCCGTGCCGGCGCTCGGCGCAATCGGAACGGTGCTCGTGTTCGTGCGCTTCCTGCGTGATCTTGACGAGCTGCAACGCGGGATCCAGCTCGGCGCGCTCGCGTTCGGATTCGGCGCGATGTGGGTAGCGATCTCGAGCTATCCGTTGTTCGAGCGGGTCGGCGCGCCGGCGGCCGACCCGGAGCACTACGTGCTCGTCATGATGCTCGCCTACGTGATCGGCAACGTCGTCGCGTGGCTCCGCTACCGATGAGGAACCGGCTCAAGGTCCTGCGTGCCGAGCGCGACTGGACGCAGGGCGACCTCGCGCGCGAGCTCGCGGTGTCGCGCCAGACCGTCAACGCGATCGAGACCGAGAAATACGACCCGAGCTTACCGCTCGCGTTCAAGATCGCCCGCGTTTTTCAACTGAAGATCGAAGACATCTTTACCGACGAAGAGGAGACCAAGAAGTGACGGAAAGAACGTTCATTGGTGCCGCAAAACGGCTGGGTTTCATCGGTGTTCTCGCGCTGCTCGCGTTCTCGACCTTCGCCCAGCCGTCGGCTACCGAGCTCGCGGGCGACTGGCAGGGCGCGCTCGACGCGAACGGCACCCAGCTGCGGCTGGTGTTCCATGTGAGCGTCACGACCGACGGCAAGCTCGCGGCGACGCTCGACAGCCTCGATCAAGGCGCGAAGGGCATTCCGGTGCAGAGCGTGACGATGGACGGCTCGTCCGTTCGGTTCGACGTTAGTGTGGTCGCCGGCGTTTACGAGGCGAAGCTCGCCGACAAGAACACGATGACCGGCAAGTGGCGGCAGAGCGGGATGGAGTTGCCGCTCGATCTCAAACGGGAGTGACGGTGGGGTTGCGGCCTGCGCGTCGAGCGCGCCGGTCGCGACTCACTGGCTCGCGGCGCGCTTCAAGTCGATCGCGATGCCGCGGCTCCGCAGGTAGTCGTCGTAGTTGCCGCCGAAGTCGATGACGCCCGTCGGCGTGAGCTCGATGATCCGCGTCGCGATCGACGACACGAACTGGCGATCGTGGCTCACGAAGATCACGGTGCCGGGGAAGTTCTCGAGCGCCAAGTTCAGCGACTCGATCGACTCCATGTCGAGATGGTTGGTGGGCTCGTCCATCACGATGATGTTCGGCCGCCGGAGGGTGATCTCGCCGAACAACATGCGGCCGCGCTCGCCGCCCGAGAGCTTGTCGACGCCTTTCGCCATCTCGTCGCGGCTGAACAGCATCCGGCCGAGCACCGCACGGATCGCCTGGTCGTCGTCACGCGGCTTGCGCTTCGAGTGCATCCAATCGAACACGTTCAAGCCGTTGTCGAAGGCGGCTCCGTGGTCCTGCGGCATGTAGGCCGCGTCGGCGTTCTCGGCCCACTTCACGGTGCCGTGATTCAGCTCGAGCTCCCCCATGATGCAGCGCAGCAAAGTGGTCTTGCCGATGCCGTTCGGTCCGACTACGGCCACGCGGTCGCCCGCCTGGATGTTCAGCGTGACGTCGCGGAGTATCTGCCGGTCGCCGAAGCTCTTCGTCACCGTCTCGAGGCTCACCGCGAGCCGGTGCAGCTTCTTGTCCTGCTCGAATTTGATGTAGGGGCTCATGCGGCTCGAGGGTTTCACCTCCTCGAGCACGATCTTGTCGATCTGGCGCGCGCGCGACGTGGCTTGGCGGGACTTCGACGCGTTGGCGGAGAAGCGGCTCACGAATGCCTGGAGCTCGGCGATCCGGTCCTTCTTCTTTGCGTTCTCGGACTGCACGCGCTCGCGCGCCTGGGTGGCGGCGGTCATGTACTCGTCGTAGTTGCCGGGGAAGATCCGGAGCTCGCGGTAGTCCAGATCGGCCATGTGCGTGCAGACCGTGTTCAGGAAATGCCGGTCGTGCGAGATGATGATCATCGTGCACTTGCGGTCGTTGAGCACGCCCTCGAGCCAGCGGATCGTGTCGATATCGAGGTTGTTGGTGGGCTCGTCGAGCAGCATCACGTCGGGATTCGCGAACAGCACCTGCGCGAGCAGCACGCGCAGCTTCCAGCCCGGCGCGATCTCGCTCATCAGGCCCGAGTGCTGCGACTCGGGAATCCCGACCGCGAGCAACAGCTCGCCGGCCGCGGACTCCGCGGTGTAGCCGTCGAGCGTCGCGAACTCGTTCTCGAGCTCGGCGGCGTGGAGTCCCTGCTCCTCGGTCAGCGACGGCAGCGCGTAGAGCCGATCGCGCTCCTGCAGGATCGACCAGAGCCGCTCGTGGCCCATGATCACCGTGTGGAGCACGCTGAAGGATTCGAACGCGAACTGGTCCTGGCGCAGCTTGCCGATGCGCGCATGCGCCTGCACCGATACGTTGCCGTGCGTCGGCTCGAGCTCGCCGGCCAGCACCTTCATCAGCGTGGTCTTGCCCGAGCCGTTCGCGCCGATCAACCCGTAGCGATGGCCGTTGCCGAACTTGACGGACACGTCCTCGAAGAGGGGCTTCTCGCCGAATTGCACGGTGACGTTCGCGACCGAAATCACGCTTTGGTTCCTCTACGGGGTTGATGGCGCCGGTCTGACCCTGGGGTCTGACCCTGGGGTCAGAGGGAAAGGCGGCGAGCCGAGGCCGGGTAGTATAAGGAGAACCCGCCAAGGGGCAAGTGCGGGGGTCGCGGCCGCGGGCGGCCCGCCCGCCGGGCCTCAGTCCTGGCGCAGCGCCGCGAGCGGATTCACGCGTCCCGCGCGCAGCGCCGGAGCCAGCGCCGCACCGGCGCACGCCGCCACGATGCATAGCAGGCTCGCGCCGTAGGCGATGGGATCGAAGAGCCGCACGGTCGAGCCGATCTGCTCGGCCGCGGGCGTGGCGAGGAGCGCGGCGCCGAGCCCCAGCGTCAGCGTGCAGCCGAGCAGCGCGCCGATGCCGACGGGCCGAGCCGCCTGCCACAGGACGAGCCCGCCGATGCTGCGGTTCGTCGCGCCGAGTGCCATGCGTACGCCGATCTCGCGCGTGCGCTGCTCGACGAGATACGAGAGCACGCTGAACAGGCCCGACAGCGTGAGCAGCAACGCGAGCGAGCCGAGCGCGAGCGTGAGCCAGAACGAGATCCCGAGGATGTACGTGTCCGTGCGAGCCAGGTTTCCTAGTGTCGAGACCTCGGCCATGTTGGGGTCGATGGCCGCCAACCGATCGACGAGTGCGTAGCGGATGCGCTCGGCGTCGCCGCGCACGCGCGTGATCAGCGCCGTGCTCGCGGCCTCCGCGCTCACCGGCATATAGACGCCGGCGCCGGCGAGCTTGATGCCGCCGACCTGAAACCCGGCAACGTCGCGGGTCACGCCGATGACCACCGCCGTGCGCGCGCGCAGCATGGGGTCGTCGGACGGCTGCGCCGCGAGCGGCGGAGCAGACGCGGGCCGCCCGATCGTCGGGTCCGGCTCCACGCGCAGCACCTGCCCGAGGGCGTCGCTGCCCGGCCATAGCTCGCGCGCCACGCTCTCGGAGACGACGGCCACGGCTTCGGTGGGGTTGCGCTCCGTGTCGGCGAAGCCGCGGCCGCGCACGACCTCGATGCCGAGGACGCCGAAGAACTCCGGCGACACGAACTGGTACTTGACGACCGACTTGCCGTTCGCACCCTCGCCGTAGGCCGGTGCGCCCGCGAGGCCGCCGAGAAAACCGGGCCACGAGGCCGCGACCGCGGCGACGGACGGATCGTCGCGCACCGCTTCGAGAATGGCGCCACGTTTCTGCTCGTCGAGCACGGCCACGTTGACGACGTCGGCCGTGCGCACGCCGGGATCGCGCGTCGCGGCCGCCCACGCGCTGCGCAGGAACATCGCGGCGCACACCAGCAGCAGCACGGATCCGGTCACCTGCAACGCCACGAGCGCGTCCCGCGCGCTGCCGCGACGGCTGCCGCTCACGATCTGGCCGTGAATCGAGCGCGTGACCTCCGAGCGCGTGGCGCGGAGCGCGGGCGCGAGCGCGAAGAACACGGTCGAGGCCATGGCGGCGATCACGAGGAACAGCGCCACGCGCCAGTCCGCGGGCGGCACGGCGATACGCAAGTTGCCGATATCCGGCGGGAAGCTCGTCGTCAACGCGTACACGATGCCCGTGAGCACGATGCGCGAAATGGCGAACGCCAACGCGGCGGCGATCAGCGCGAGCAACAAGCTCTCGGTGAGCAGCTGCCACACCACGCGCCGGCGCGACGCGCCGATCGCGAGGCGGACGCCGATCTCACGCTGGCGTGCGACCAAACGCGCGAGCAACAGGTTGGCCACGTTCGCGCAGCCGATCATGAGGATGAGGCCGAACGCAAAGAACAACGGCATGAACACCAGCATGGCTTCGGCCGGCCGCGGTATCGTGCCGGGCCTCGGCGTAAGCACGAGGCTCGCGGCGGCGCGCTCGCCGGAGCGTTCCTCTTCCGCGCGCTGCGCGTCCCACGCGACGAGTCGCGCGACCGCCTGGCCGCTCGACATGGCGGGCTCGAGCCGCCCAACGACGTCGAGGCCGCTGGACTCTGCGCGCTCACCCGGCTGGCGGAATAGGTCGAGCGTCGAGAGCGGCGCCCAGAAATCGGGCGCGGCGACGACCTCGAGCCCGCGGAAGCGTTCCGGCGTCACGCCGATCACTTCGAACGACGTGCCGTTCACCCTATAGGTGCGGCCGACCACGTTGGGATCGGCGTCGTACTGCTGCACCCAGGCGCGATGGCTCAACACCATCACGGGAGGGCGGCCGGGCTCGTCGTCGGAGGGCGTGAGCGCGCGGCCACGCGCGGCGCTCACGCCGAGCACGCCGAAGAAATTGCCGCTGACGAGCCGGCCCTCTCTCCTCACGCCCTCGATCCAGGCCTGCGCATCCGAGGTGCTCGCGAAGGCGTCGGCGAACACGTCCGTCTCGCGCAGCAGCGCTTCGTACTGTGCGCGCGTGAACTTCTCGGGCTCGGCGACCGCGGAACGCAGCCGTTCGACGCCGAAGATCTCATGGGGGTTGCGAACCTCGTCGACACGAAAGACCACCGCGTTCAAGATCGTGAATACGGCCGCCACGAGCCCGAGGCCGAGCGCCACCGTCACGACGATCGTCGCGGCCGCGAGCGGCGCCCGCAGCAACGTGCGAGATGCATAGCGAACGTCGCGGTGTAAACCGTCGAGCACGCCGACGAAGCGGCTGCTGGCCGGCACCCGCGCCGGTGATTGAGCAGTGGGGTGATTCATGAGCGTCCTAGCCTATTACGCCGGGCAGGCGATGCAACGGCTATGCCACGCTCGCAAAACCGCTGGCCGCGCCCGCCGCTGCGCGGGCGAGCGGTGCGATCGCGCCTCGCGACGTCCCGCGATCGGTCAACGTGTTCCGGTTTCGGGACGACCGCTGGTCAGCGCAGGCTGGACAGGCACTAGCCGACCGTCGCGCCGAGCGCGCCGGCCGGTTCGGCCGCGTCCGTGGTCGTCGCGCGAGGGCCGCGGGCAAGCCTCGGTTCGGGGAGCGCACGGGTCTCGCCGATGCGCATCCGCCAGACGTCCTCCTTGCGCACGCCGCGGTCGAGCGCGGCCGCGGCGAAGCGTGCCGGTAGACCGTGCGGGGGGCCTTCGCCGAGATAGATGGTGCCCCAGTGCAGCGGCACGAGCACGCGCGCGCCCAAGTCCATGCCGAGCCGCACGCAGTCCTCGGGTGTGCAGTGGACTCCGCTGTTGTGGAATCCGCCGATCGACAGCAGAGCGATGTCGAAACCGCCCCAGCGGCGTCCGATCTTCGCGTGGACGGGGCCGTAGTCGGAGTCGCCCTCGAAGTAGACGCGGACGCCGCTCGGGCCCTCGATGGCGAATGCGGCCCAGAGCGTGTCGTTGAGCTTGAACGGGCGCCGCTGCGAGAAGTGGATCGTGGGCAGCGCGGTGAACGTGATTCCCGCGACCGTCGTCGACTCCTCCCAACCGAGCTCGACGACCTTGCCGTAGCCGCGCTCCCGAAAGAAGTCGCCCAAGCCGAGCGGCACCACGGCCGCGATGCGCTCGCGGTTCGGCAGCGCTCCGATCGTGGCCAGGTCGAGGTGGTCGTAGTGGCTGTGCGAGACGATCACGACGTCGATCGGCGGCAGCTCGTCGATCGCGAGCGCCGGCCGCACGTAGCGCTTCGGGCCGAGCCCCGGCACCGGGCTCGCGTAGCTCGACCACCAGGGATCCGCGAGGATCGTACGACCGTCGACCTTCAGCAGCACGGTCATATGACCGATCCAGGTGACGGAGCTCCGGCCGCGGAGCGCGTCGAGCATTCGCAGCGTCTCGTCGTGCGGGAGCACGTGGCTCAAATCGGAGGTCTGCGACTTGAACGCGTGCTGGATGAAGCGGCCGATCAGCGTCGGCAGCCGCGTGACGATGTGCGATCGCTTCGCGCTTCCCTCGGGGTTCTCGTAGCGCAACGGCGCCTCCGTGCGCGGTCCGTCGTGCAGCCGATTATCCGCCGCGGCGGAGATCGCTACCAGCAGCGAGCGGGAGCGCGGGACCTGGGCGGGCGGGCGGCCGCGGCATCGCCCGCGCTCTTCAGATCGCGAGCCGCTCGGGCTCGGCGGCGCGCTGCGACGCTCGGGCCGCGGCGAGCTCGTCGAGCAGGGACGTGACGTGTCGTTGCAGCCGGTGCAGAGCGGACGTCGGCGCGAGCAGGTCGACGTCGGCGACCGTCCAGTAGCGGACGGCGCTCGCGTAGGTCGGCCATGCCGACTCGAGCATCGGCCGGTTCTCGGCCTCGTTCATCGCGACCAGCACGTCGCTCGTGTGCCAGTCGAAGCTCGTGACCTCCAGCGGCAGGCGCAGGTGATTGATCGGTCGAATGGCGCGTTGCGCCAGGTACTCGACGGCGAACGCGCTCATGGGTCCCGGATTCAGCGTAGACGGCTGCGCGCGTAGCGCGCGCGAGATCGCCTGCCAGGCGACGCGAGCGCCGGCGGCGTGATGGTTGAAGTACTCCTCGCAAAAGCGGCTGCGATAGTAGTTGCTGCTGCCGAGGAATAGGACGCGGCGAAACGTCGCGGCGGAGTCCGGCGTGGGCATGGCGCTCAAATCCTTCGAGGACGGTGTCGAGGAAGGTAGGCAACCGATGTGACTGTTTGTTGAAGATTCCGTGGTAACTCTATGACTTTGAAAAGACTGTCGCGTTAGCGGTCGGCCCGCGACCCCGTGCCGACCAGCCCGGCGACCGAGCGGCTGTGCGCCAATTGGTAATATCCGCCGGCACAGAGGGAGCAGGGCGCTGCAATGAAAGTGAGGCCGGGGCAGGTGGAGGACGCGCTGGGTATCGCGACCGTCCACGTGCGTGGCTGGCAGGCGGCGTACCCAAGCATCGTTCCCGCTCACGATCTGAGCTCGCTATCGATCGACGAGGCCGTGAGTTGGCGTGCCGAGCTTGCGAGCGCGCCGCCCGAAATCTGGGTCGCCGAGGAGTCGGAGGGCGTGATCGGATGGATCGCTTTCGGACCTTCGCGAGACGCAGACGCGGCCGCGGACACGGGAGAGGTCGAAGCCGTGTACGTGTCGCCCGAGCATTGGTCGACCGGCACGGGCCGCGCACTGTGGCTCACGGCTCGACGTCGCTTGCAGGAGAGCGGTTTCCGTCGCGCGACGCTTTGGGTGCTTGCCGACAACGAGCGAGCGATTCGCTTCTACAGGGCCGCGGGGTTCGCGCCGTCCGTGGAACGGAGCGTAGAGATCGCAGGGAAGGCGCTTGCGGAGATCCGCTACGAGATGCCGCTCGGCTGACGAGCGCGAGCACACGTCCATGAGAGCCCATCCAAGAGAACGATTCTCTTCCGCAGTGACGCTGACGCCGGAGATGGTCGGCGCGTTCGCGAACGCGGCCGGCGACAACAACCCGATCCATCACGACGAGGCGTTCGCGGCGACCACGCGGTTCGGCCGGCGCACGGCGACGGACCGGCTGTAGGCGAGCGCAAGCGAGTGGTCGACACGCCGAAGTACGCGCTCGTCGAGATCGAGCGGCGCTGGCTCGCGGATCTCGCGGCGGTCGACGGGCTGATTTCCCATCCCTTTCGAGAGATCGACGATCTGTATGTCGCCGAGTCGAGATTGCGTCTGCGCAGGGTCACCGGCCCGGCGGCCGAGGTCACGTTCAAGCTCGGCAAGAAGTATGGCTGGTGCGGCCCGTTCTCCGAGCCGATCACCAACGTGTATCTCACCGAACGAGAGTACCAGCGGTTGTCGAGCCTGCCCGGCGAGCGCACGCGCAAGCGCCGTTATGAATTGAGCGGCGGTTCTCTCGACGTCTATCTCGAGCCCGTGGGGGGGATCGCCGTCTTCGAGATCGAGTTCCGCGACGAGCGGTCGGCAGAGATCTACCAGCCGCCGAGCTTCGCGATTCGCGAGATCACCCACGACACGGCGTTCACCGGCGCCGCGCTCGCGCGCATCGGGGCGCAGCGGCCGAACGAGAAAGGGGTCTGAATGAGCGCCGAAGACTCCTCCAGCACGCCGACGATCCCGTGGCAACCCGTGCTCGTGCTGATGGCCATCGCGGCGGGTGCGACGACGGCGGTTGCGCTCGTTTGCTGGCGAATGGGCTGGACCGTGACCTCGCCGCAGTGGAGCGCGTTGGTGCCGATCGCGATGTGGGCGCCCGCGCTCGGGCGCCTCGTCGCGCGGCGCACGGTGGACCGCGACTTCCGCTCCGTGTTGACGCTGCGCCGCTGGGGCACGACCGGCCCGTGGGTGATCCTGGCGCCGTTCCTGATTCCCCTCGCGGTGTACGGCGCGGCCCACGCTGTCGGCTGGACTGCGGGCTTCGTGCATTGGAATCCCGGCGGCGGCAAATGGACCAGCACGCCGCAGATTCTCGCGAACTTGGGTCTAAATCTCGCGATCCTCGGGGTTTGGGGAACGTTCAACGCGATGGGCGAGGAGCTCGGCTGGCGCGGCTATCTACAACCGCGTCTCGACGCGGCCGGCATGCGCTCGAGCGTGATCGTCGTGTGGCTCTGCCAGCTCGCTTATCACGCGCCGTTGATGGTGGGCGCCGGCTATCTCAACGAGGGCGGTTTCGCCAGGAGCCTGTTGCTGTTCGCGGTTGGCGACTTGCCGATCTCGTTCGTGATCGCGTGGCTTGCGTACCGCGCCAAGACGTTGTGGCCGGCCGTGTTCCTGCACAGCTTCCACAACACGATCTCGCAGTGGCTCTATCCGAAGCTGTTCGCGAGCACGAACCTCGCGCTGCTCGACGGCGAAGGAGGCGTGCTGCCGATGCTGGGTTACGTGGTGCTCGGCGCCGCGCTGTTCGTTTGGATGAAGCGGCGCGGGCCGTCGTGGCGGGTGTTGGCGCGCGACGCCCTCAGTTATCGAGGACCACCGAGAAACCCGGCGCGTTGAACGCGATCTCCACGGAGAAGTTGGCGACGCTCTTCTTCGCTTTCTTGATCTTCACGTGCTCGCCGGCGTCGCGGTCGACCGTGTAGTCCGGGCCAAGCACGGGCTCGAGCGCCTTCGCGATGCCCTTCGCGATGTCGTTCTCGCTCATGTGCTTGTGGATCGCGATCGTGCCCTCGTGGGCCACGCCGTTCTCGGGCTGCACGCGCACACGCAGGTAGCCGTCGGCGTGGGCGCGCTCGTTGACCGTGATCTTCGCTTGCTCGAAGAACGTGCTCGTCGGCTGGGCCGCGTCCTGCGCGGACACCGAGACGACGACGGCGGCGAGAGCAAGAGCGGCGGCGAAACGAACGATCATCGAATCTCCCGTGGGCGAGCAAACCAGGTCCCCAGCATAGAGCCACGGGCGCCCAGCCTACTGAGCGCCGCTTCTCGATTTTGCCACTGCGCTGAGCGGTGCTTCTCGGCCTTCGCGGAGCATCCGGCACCTCAAGCGGCTTCGAGCATTCCGGCGCGCACGATGAATTGCTCCACCAGATCGAGCCCGAGACGCTGCTTGACGTTCGCGAAAATCCACGGGCGATCGCCACGCATCTTGAGCGTGTCGCGCTGCATGACCTCGAGCGAAGCGCCGACCATCGGCGCGAGGTCGATCTTGTTGATGATCAGGAGGTCGGAGCGTGTGATGCCGGGGCCCCCCTTACGCGGGATTTTGTCGCCGGCTGCCACGTCGATCACGTAGATCGTGAGGTCGACGAGCTCGGGGCTGAACGTCGCGCTCAAGTTGTCGCCGCCGCTCTCCACGAAGATGAGGTCGAGAGTCGGAAACTTATTGACCATCGAGTCGATTGCCGCGAGGTTCATCGACGCATCCTCGCGGATGGCGGTGTGCGGACAGCCGCCGGTCTCGACGCCCATGATGTGATCCTCGGCGAGCGCTTTCGACCGGATCAGGATCTGCGCGTCTTCCTGCGTGTAGATGTCGTTGGTGACCACGGCGATGTGGTAACGCTCGCGCATTTGCTTGCAGAGTGCGTCGATGAGGCTCGTCTTGCCGGAGCCGACGGGACCACCGACGCCGATTCGCAGGATGTCGTTACTCATATATATGGCACTCCTCAGGAACGGAACAGACGCGTGTACTGGGTTTCGTGACGCGCGCTCGCGATCGCGAGCCCGGGCAGCGACAGGCCGATGTCGTCGTCGCCCACCGCGAGCGAGCGCTCGACGACCCGGGGGATCCGCTCGCCGAGCGCGAGCAGCGACCGCTGGCCGGACGTATGCCCGAGCGGCACGAGCTTCACGGCGGCCGCGACTTGCGCCTCGCACCAGGCCCACGCATACCCGGTGCATGCATCGTCTCCCGCGATCGACCAGTCCGCGCACGCGATCGCGAATGCGCTGGCGAACGGCAGCGGGCGCGGCAGCGCGGGCGTGCCCAGGGCCTCCACGAGCTGCGCGAGCGCGCCGCCCATAGCGAGGTCTTCCAACCTGAGCTCCGACGTTTCGCGCAACGCGCCCAGCACGGTGCTCCAGCGACGCACCGCGTCGACGTCGCCCGCGCCGCGCGCCCGGTGCACGCGCAACAGAATCGGCAGGTCGGCCGCGGCGATGCCTTGCTCCAGCACGCCAGCAATCCACGCCAGCGCGCCGGCCTCGCCTCGCACGTCACCGCTCTCGATCACGTATTCGAGCGCTTGCGAGTAGCTGTAGGCGCCGACGGGCAGAGTCGGGCTGATCAGCTGCCACAGCTTGAGCGCTCTAGCGTCCATGCGGATGCCAACCGTTGCGCTGCGGACCATAGACGTAGCGCGGTGTGCCGCCTGCAACATCGTCGCGACCTGCGCTCGATTCGGCTTGGCCGTCGCGCGCGTGCTCGTTGCCGTGCCCGTGCGAGTGACCATGGCCGCCGTACGCGCCGGCCTCGGGCTCGAACGCCTCGACCTCGTGCGCCACGGGCAAGCCGAGCTGCGCGACCATCGCATCGAGCACGTGATCCGTGAGATAGCGAACCCAGCCGTCCCCGACCTCGAGCGCCACGTGCCGATTGCCCAGGTGATAGGCCGCCCGCGCGAGCTCCCTGAGATCGCGGCAGCGCACCGTCGAGACCCGCTCGGGTGCCGCCACGACCTCGATGACGGTGCCGTCGTCGGCGCGGAGGCGGTCGCCGCCGCGCAGCACGGTGCCGCGCGGCAGCTGCACGCCGATCTCGCGACCCGACGCGAGCTTCAACCGCTGCCGCGTCTTCTGCCGCTGCTCGAACGGCAGCACGAGGTAGTCGGCCACCGGCCGCGCGCGCGCCGCGGCGTGCCGCGCGGCCGAGCCGGACGCCGTACGGGCCGGCAGGTGCTCGCCGAAAATCACGAGCGCCGGCGGCGAAAGAGAGTCGGATGTCGTCGGCATGACTGGGCTCCTCAAAACAAGAAATAGCGCTGCGCGAGCGGCAGGGTCTTCGCGGGCTCGCACGTGAGCAGCGTGCCGTCGGCCCGCACCTGATAGTTTTCGGGATCGACCTCGATGCGCGGCCGGTAGCTGTTGAGCCGCATGTCGCCCTTACCGATCGTGCGCGTGTTGCGTACCGCAAGCAGCGGCTTCGCGAGTCCGTGCTTCTTGCCGACGCCGGCGGCGAGCGCCGCCGCGGACACGAACGTCACCGACGAGCGCTCGAGCGCGCGTCCGAACGAGCCGAACATGGGCCGATAGTGTACGGGCTGCGGCGTCGGGATCGACGCGTTCGGGTCGCCCATCGGGGCCGCCGCGATCATTCCGCACTTTAGGATCAGCGACGGCTTCACGCCGAAGAACGCTGGCTTCCAAAGGACCAAGTCCGCGAGCTTGCCGACTTCGACCGAGCCGACGTGCTCGGCGACGCCGTGCGTGATCGCGGGATTGATCGTGTACTTCGCAACGTAGCGCTTCACGCGGAAGTTGTCGCTGCGGGCGTCGTCCTCCGGCAGCGCGCCGCGCTGCACCTTCATCTTATGCGCGGTCTGCCAAGTGCGCGTCACCACTTCGCCGACGCGGCCCATCGCCTGACTATCGGACGAGATCATCGAGAACGCGCCGAGATCGTGGAGGATGTCCTCGGCCGCGATGGTTTCGCGGCGGATCCGCGACTCTGCGAACGCCACGTCCTCGGGGATGCCGGGATCCAAGTGGTGGCACACCATCAGCATGTCGAGGTGCTCGTCCACCGTGTTCACCGTATACGGCCGCGTCGGGTTCGTCGACGATGGGAGCACGTTGGCCTCGCTGCACGCCTTGATGATGTCGGGCGCGTGGCCGCCGCCCGCGCCCTCGGTGTGATAGGTGTGGATCGTGCGGCCCTTGAATGCCGCGAGAGTGGTCTCCACGAAGCCGGACTCGTTGAGCGTGTCGGTGTGGATCGCGACCTGCACGTCGTAACGGTCGGCCACCGCGAGGCAAGTGTCGATCGCTGCCGGCGTCGTGCCCCAGTCCTCGTGGAGCTTGAGCCCGATCACGCCGGCCTCGATTTGCTCGGCGAGCGGCCTTTGCCGGCTCGCGTTGCCCTTGCCGAGAAAGCCGAGATTCATGGCGAAGCCGTCGGCCGCCTGCAGCATTCGCGCAATGTGCCAGGGGCCGGGCGTGCAGGTGGTTGCGTTGGTGCCGGTAGCGGGGCCGGTGCCGCCGCCGATCATCGTGGTGATGCCGGAGTGCAGCGCTTCGTCGATCTGCTGCGGGCAGATGAAATGGACGTGCGAGTCGATGCCGCCGGCGGTGAGGATCTGGCCTTCGCCGGCGATCGCTTCCGTGCCCGGGCCGATCACGATCGTGACGCCGGGCTGTGTATCCGGGTTGCCGGCTTTACCGATGCCGGCGATGCGGCCGTCCTTGATGCCGACGTCGGCTTTGACGATGCCCCACCAGTCCACGATCAGCGCGTTCGTGATCACGGTGTCGACGGCGTCCGCGGCCGCGCGTTGGCTCTGACCCATGCCGTCGCGAATCACTTTGCCGCCGCCGAACTTCACCTCGTCGCCGTACACGGTGTGGTCTTTCTCGACTTCGATCACGAGCTCGGTGTCGGCGAGTCGCACGCGGTCGCCCGTCGTCGGGCCGAACATGTCGGCGTAGGCGCGGCGCGAGATCTTCGTCACGACCGTTTCCTCTTGCGTTCCTTGGCGCGGGCAGGGCGCTTCGCCCTCTTTTTCGGTGGCGCGTCGAGCGGTCCCGACACGCGCCCGAGAAAGCCGAACACGATGCGGTCGCCCGCGTAGGCCACGAGTTCCACTGTTCGCTCTTGTCCCGGCTCGAAGCGCACGGCCGTACCGGCTGGGATGTTCAAGCGAAAGCCGCGCGTCGCGTCGCGGTCGAACGTGAGCGCGTCGTTGGTTTCGAAGAAGTGGTAGTGCGAGCCGACCTGGATCGGGCGGTCGCCGGTGTTCGCGACTTTGACGGTCACGGTCGCGCGCCCCGCGTTGAGCTCGATGTCGCCGTCGTCGATGAAATATTCGCCGGGAGTCACGCAGCGCCTCAAACGATCGGATTGTGCACGGTCACGAGCTTCGTGCCGTCGGGGAAAGTGGCCTCGACCTGGACTTCGGTGAGCATCTCGGGGATACCGTCCATGACGTCGTCGCGACTCAGGATCGTGGCGCCTTCGCTCATGAGCGCGGCGACCGACCTGCCGTCGCGCGCGCCCTCGAGGATCGCGGCCGAGATCAGCGCGACGCTCTCCGGATAGTTCAGCTTCACGCCGCGCGCTCTACGCGCGCTTGCGAGTTGAGCGGCGAGGAATAGCAGCAACTTGTCTTTCTCTCTGAGCGTGAGCTCCATGGCATCTCTCTAGGTTCTCCAGATTCGCGGACGGCAGGGGGCACGAGCGATCACGGCAGGGCGAATTGCGCACCAGAGCGTCTCGAACATGGCGCGCAGCTCCTCGGGCGACGCGCCAAGCGCGCGCACGACGAGCAAGTCGCGGAGCAACGTCGCGCCGCAGTACGGCGCGTTGCCCGCGGCAAGCGGCGGGTCGGCCCGCGCGGCCGCGTCCACGTCGTCGAGTGACGTGGCCGCCGTGCCGAGAAGGTGCCGCACCTGCTCGAGTACCGCCGCGTCGGCGGGGTACGCGTACAGTGCGCCGCAGACGACGAAGCCCGCGACGCCCCATGGCGCCGCCAGCAGCGCGTCGCCGGCGTTCCAGGCGAGCCGCTCGAGGAGCCGCGGCTCGCCGTCGACGTAGATCCGCGTGCGCTGCTCGAGCGCGCCTGTCGCGTATCGGTCGCCAGACAACGGCCGGCCCAGCGATGTCATCTCCCAACCGGCGAAGCGCGCGCCCGAGTCGAGGTGCACGTCGGTTGTGATCCGAGCGCGGCTGCCGCCGAAGAGAATGGTGTCGAGCGGTAGCCATTCGAGGGACGCCCCGGCGGCGACCCGAAGCGCCTGCGTCTGCACGCTCGCGGGGCCGTCGCTGCGATAGAACTTCGTCGCGGCCGGCGTCGTGAGCAGCGAGGCCGCGCCGTTCGCGACCGCCGTGTCGAGCACGAGCTCGTCGCCGCCCGCAAGGCCGCCGGGCGGATGCAGCAAATAGACGTGACACACGCCGTCGCCGGGATGGAACGGCCGCTGGATGCAGAACGGCCCTTCGTGGCGGCGCTCGGCGACTATCGTGCGGCCTCCGCGTACCGCGAATTCGAGCGCCAGCGCGCCGCGCCAGGCGCCGAGCGACGATTCAACTGCTGCCATACGCGATCTCGAGGAACAGCCACGCGCCGCTCGCGATCGCGAGCGCGCCGACGGCGGCCTGGAACCCGCGCGTGATCCGCGCGCCGGCCGCGAGCGAGCGTCGCGCGAATGCCGCGAACACGGTGGCGAACGCGAGCGCGCCGAGGGCGACACCGGCGGAGAATGAGAAGAGATACAACGCGTTCGCGAACCCGCCATGCAGTCGCGAGAGCGGCAGCAGCGCGAGCACGGCGGCGGAGCCGGCGCTGCCGTGGACCATTCCGAGCGCGACGCCGGCACGGCCCGAGCGGCCGTGCGTGTGAAATGGCGCGAACAGGTGCACGTGCGCGCGCGGCGCGGACTGACCGTGCTCGCGCACCGTGCTCCGTCGTGCCGCGAGTAGCCCTTGCGTGCCGATCATGAGCAGAGCGGCGCAAACGACGAATTCGCCGTACAAAGTCCAGTCGACGACTTGCGCGAATCCGAGGCCGAGCGCCGCGATGGCCACGAGACCGAGCGAGATGCCATGGCCGAGTGCCCAGCGCAGCGCGTAACCCGCCGGTGTGAGCCGCCGATTGTTGATCGCGAGACCGCCGATCGTGGCGAGGTGGTCGGCATCGAACGCGTGAACCAAGCCGAATCCCACGCCGAGAAGCAAGCTGTGCTGCCAGTGTGGCGACATCGACAATCCGAGCAGGAGGTCTTCCATTTCGCTACACCGACAGATGCGCCCGAACGAGGTCGTCAGTGAGCGCAGCCATGGCGCCGGTCGCCACGATCCGGCCCTTGTCCATGACACAGAACCGGTCGCAGAAGCGGCGCACGAACGGCAGCTTCTGCTCGACGACGAGCACGGTCATGCCGAGATCGCGCCGCAGCCGCTCGATGACGTCGCCGATCTCCTTCACGATGCTCGGCTGAATGCCTTCCGTGGGCTCGTCCAGGATCAGCATCCTCGGCTCGAGCACGAGCGCGCGACCGATCGCGAGCTGCTGCTGCTGGCCACCCGACAAGTCGCCGCCACGGCGGCCGAGCATCGACTTGAGCACGGGAAACAGATCGAACACCAGGTCGGGAATGTTTTTGCGCGCAGTCTTCGCCGCGCCGGCGCTTGCCGCCCAGCGCCCGGCGCTGGGCAGACCGACGCGCAGATTCTCCTCGACCGTGAGCAGCGGGAAGATCATCCGGCCTTGCGGCACGAAGCCAATGCCGAGTGGCGCGCGCTCCTCGGGCCGGGCGCGCGTGAGGTCGCGGCCGTCGAAGCGGATCGCGCCGGACTGCACCGCGACGAGGCCCATGAGGCAACCGAGCAGCGTCGTCTTGCCGACGCCGTTGCGTCCGATCAAGCTCACGCACGTGCCGCGCGGCACAGCGAGCTCGACGTCCCACAGCGTGTGACTTTGCCCGTACGACTGATTGAGCCCGCTGACCTCTAGCACCCGCGGACTCCTTCGGCGTCGAAAAATAGGGACAGGTTACTTTTCGGCCGGGTCGCCGGTCGTCGGCGCGTCGTCCTGAAAAAGCAACCAGTCCCTATTTTCAGACGGTCACTCACCGAGATACACCTCGATCACGCGCGCATCGTTCTGGATGGCGTCCATCGTGCCTTCGGCGAGCACGTGACCCTCGTGCAGCACCGTGACGCGCCGCGCGATCGAGCGCACGAACTCCATGTCGTGCTCCACGACCACCACCGAGTGCTCGCCCGCGAGCGAAGTCAGCAGCTCGGCCGTGGTTTGGGTCTCCTGCTTGGTCATGCCCGCCACAGGCTCGTCGACGAGCAGCACGGCGGGGTTCTGCATCAGCAGCATGCCGATCTCGAGCCACTGCTTCTGGCCGTGCGACAGCGCGCCGGCCGGCCTGGACGCGTGCTCGACGAGGCCGATCGTTTTTAACGAAGCGTCGATGCGGTCGCGCTCCTCGCCCGTCGTTCTCTTCACGAGGGTGGCCCACACACCCTTGTTGCGCAGACCGGCGAGCTCGAGGTTCTCGAGCACGGTGTGGTTCACGAACACGGTCGGTTTCTGGAATTTGCGTCCGATCCACCCGGCGATCTCGGGCTCGTCGTGCTTCAAGAGATCGATGCGACCGTCGAAGAACGCCTGCCCTTCGTCGGGACGCGTCTTGCCCGTGACGACGTCCATCATCGTGGTCTTGCCGGCGCCGTTCGGGCCGATCACGCAGCGGAGCTCGCCGCGCTCGATGTAGAGGTTCAGGTTGTCGAGCGCCTTGAAGCCGTCGAAGCTCACGGAAATCTTGTCGAGGTAGAGCACCCACTGGTGAGGCCCGTTGATGCCGCCCGGCGCGATCGGCGCCTCGGCGCGCTTCGCAAGCCTCGTCAGGGCAGCGGTGGCCTCGACGGCGGACGGGTGGGGGGCGTGGCGCGCGGGGTCAAGCTCCTGCATGGCCCACCTTGCGGAAGCGGCTCGCGATTCCCGCCAAGCCCTTCGGCAGCGCGACCGTGACGAGCACGAACAGCGCTCCGAGCACGAAGAGCCACGCTTCAGGCAGCACGGCCGTGAAGGTCGATTTCGCGTAGTTCACGACGGCTGCGCCGAGCGCCGCGCCGTAGAGCGTGCCACGGCCGCCGATCGCGACCCAGACGACCAGCTCGATCGAGTTCAGCGGTTGGAACTCGGTCGGGTTGATGATGCCGACCTGAGGCACGTAGAGCGCGCCTGCGATGCCGGCGAGGATCGCCGAGAAGGTGAACACCCAGAGCTTGAAGCCCTCGGTGCGGAAGCCGGTAAAGCGCACGCGGCTCTCGGCATCGCGTACCGCGGCGACCACGCGGCCGAGCTTCGACGTGACGATGTAGCGGCACGCGATGTAGCCCCCGGCGAGCGCGAGCGCCGACGTAAGGAATAGCACCACGCGCGTGCCGTCGCTCTGGAGGCTGTGACCGAGTATTTCCTTGAAATCAGTGAGCCCGTTGTTGCCGCCGAAGCCCATCTCGTTCCGAAAGAACGCGAGCATCAGCGCGTAGGTCAGCGCCTGGGTGATGATCGAGAGATACACGCCGGTAACGCGCGAACGGAATGCGAGCCAGCCGAATATGAACGCTAGCAGTCCCGGCACGAGCGCGACCATGGCCATCGCGAACCAGAACATCTCGAAACCGTGCCAGTACCAGGGCAGCTTGTCCCAGTTCAGGAACACCATGAAGTCCGGAAGCTCGGGATTGCCGTAGACCCCGCGCGCGCCGATCTGCCGCATGAGGTACATGCCCATCGCATAGCCCCCGAGCGCGAAGAACGTGCCGTGGCCCAAGCTCAAGATTCCGACGTAGCCCCAGACGAGGTCGAGCGCGACCGCGAGCAGCGCGTAGCAGAGGTACTTGCCGAGCAGCGTGACGGTGAACGTCGTGAGATGCAGCGGGGAGTCGGGCGGCACCGCTAGGTTGAACACAGGCACGATCGCCACGAGCGCCGCGACCACCGCAAGCAATGCCCAGCCGCCGCGCTCGTGGTCGAGCCAGCGGTTCTTGGCGCGTGCGGCGGTCATTGCGCCCGCTCGTCGGACGTCTTCGTCATCAGCCCTCCGCTGCGCGGCCTTTCTGCGGGAACAGCCCGCGCGGCCGCTTCTGGATGAACACGATCAGGAAGATCAACACGAAGATCTTGGCCATCACGGCGCCGGCCGCAGGCTCGATGAGCTTGCTCGCGACGCCGAGCGACAGGCCGCTTACGAGAGTTCCCCAGAGGCTGCCGACGCCCCCGAACACCACCACCATGAACGAGTCAACGATGTACGACTGGCCGAGATTGGGTCCCACGTTCGTGAGCTGCGAGAGCGCTACGCCCGCGAGTCCCGCGATGCCCGAGCCCAACCCGAACGTGAGCGCGTCGATGCGGTCGGTGCGGACGCCCATGGCCTTCGCCATCACCCGGTTTTGCGTGACGGCGCGCATCTCGAGGCCGAGGCGCGTGCGCTTGAGCACAAGCAGCAGCGCCCCGAACACGAGCATGCTGAATATCAGAATATAGAAGCGGTTGGCCGTGATCTCGAGCCCGCCGACGATCTCCCACGAGCCGCTCATCCACGCGGGCGTGATCACCGACCGGTTGAGCGGCGAGAAGATCGTGCGCACTCCCTGTTGGAGTAGCAGGCTCACGCCGAACGTGGCGAGCAGGGTCTCGAGAGGCCGGCCGTAGAGAAATCGCACGATGCCCCGCTCGATCGCGACGCCTACGAGCGCCGCGATGAGAAACGCGGCCGGCATCGCGATGAACAGCGACGCGCCGATCGCGTTCGGGAACATCTGTTGGACGACGTACGTGGTATAGGCGCCGAGCATCATGAGCTCACCGTGCGCCATGTTGATCACGCCCATGATGCCGAACGTTACGGACAGGCCGATCGCGGCGAGCACGAGAATCGAGCCGAGACTCAGACCGAAGAACGCCGTTTGGACGAGCCTGTAGAGCTGCGCCCTCTGCTCGATCGCGACGAGCGCTGTGCGGGCCGCGATGCGCGTCTCCTCGTCGACGCCGTCGTTGCTCGCGAGCTGTGTGAGCTTGGTGCGTGCGTGGCTGCTCATGTTGCCCGCGAGCGTTGCGATTGCGGTGTGGCGGGACTCGGGCTCGGGGCTGTCGAGGCGCAGCATCGCGATCGCCGTGTCGATCGCGCGCAGCACGCGAGCGTTCGCCTCCTGTGCACGCAGCGCGGTGAGCGTCGGTACCATGGCCAAGTCCTCGGACTCCCCCACCTCGTCGATCGCGGCGATGCGCTCGCGCGGATCCTCGTGATGGAGCTTGAGCGTGGCGATCAAACCGCGCAGCACGCCGCGCAGTTGGTTGTTCACCGTCACGCGGCTCACTTCTCGAGGGCCCACGGTGCCGAGCGGCTCGTCGGAAACTGCGTCGCGTGTCGCGTAGCCGTCGTCGACGGCGGTTGCGATCACGAGCCGGCTGTCGCTGCGACCGGAGTAGATCTCGCCTTGGAGGAGTGCGCTCAAGATCGCGGCGGCCCGCGGGTGGCCGCTCGCGCTGATCGTGTTGGCGGCCGCTTCCTTCTCTGGATAGGAGCTCGCGCCCGCGAGCGCCGCCATTCCGGCTTCGAAGTCGCCCTCGGCGGCGCTTGCGCTCGCCCCGCCGAGCACGAGCAGAGCGCCGAGCAACAGACGACGTAGGGTTGCGGTCACGACGACCTTGATCACCCTCGAGCTCCTTCGGGTCGGGCGGGGAAGCTGCAGCTTCGCCCGCCCGCCCGTTGTGGCCGGAAACCCGGCCGATTTCGGACCTGGGGTCAGACACCAATGGCGTCTGACACCGCGATAAAGAAGGGTCGGACCCCGAGGAATAGGGTCCGACCCTGGGGTCAGACCCCGGGGTCTGACCCTGAACCGATCACTGGTAGTTCTGGCCCGAGCACTTGCCCGTCTTCACGTTGTAGTTGCCGCACGAGAGCGGCGGCTGCCAATCCGACGTGATGTCGCGCGAGCCCGGCAGGAAGTCCGACCACGCGTCGCCCGGTACCGTATTCGGCGTTTGCCATACGACCTCGAACTGGCCGTTCGCTTGGATCTCGCCGATGAACACGGGCTTCGTGATGTGATGGTTCGGCATCATCGTGGCGATGCCGCCGGTCAGGTTCGGCACCGACACGCCGATGATCGCCTCCTGCACCTTCGCGGGATCCGTGGTACCGGCCTTTTTCACGGCTTCGACCCACATCTTGAATCCGATGTAGTGCGCTTCCATCGGGTCGTTGCTGGTGCGCTTCGGGTTCTTGATGAACGTATGCCACTGCTTGATGAATGCATCGTTGGTCGCGTCGTTGATGCTCATGAAGTAGTTCCACGCGGCGAGGTGGCCCACGAGCGGCTTCGTGTCTATCCCCGAGAGCTCCTCTTCGCCGACCGAGAACGCAACCACAGGGATGTCCTCCGCGGAGATGCCCTGGTTGCCGAGCTCCTTGTAGAACGGCACGTTCGCGTCGCCGTTGATCGTAGAGACGACTGCCGTTTTCTTGCCGGCCGAGCCGAACGTCTTGATCTGCGCGATGATCGACTGCCAGTCGGAGTGACCGAACGGCGTGTAGTTGATCATGATGTCGGCGTCTTTTACGCCCTTTGCCTTCAAGTACGCCTCGAGGATCTTGTTGGTGGTGCGCGGATAGACATAGTCCGTGCCCGCAAGCACCCAGCGCTGCACCTTGAGGTCGTTCATCAAGTAGTCGACGGCCGGAATCGCTTGTTGATTGGGAGCCGCGCCCGTGTAGAACACGTTCTTCGACGACTCCTCCCCTTCGTACTGCACTGGATAGAACAGCAGGCTGTTGAGCTCCTCGAACACGGGCAGCACCGACTTGCGCGACACCGAGGTCCAGCAGCCGAACACCGCGGCGACCTTCTGCACCTGGATCAGCTCGCGCGCCTTCTCGGCGAACAGCGGCCAGTCCGACGCCGGATCAACGACTACGGGCTCGAGCTTCTTGCCGAGCAGGCCGCCTTTGGCGTTCTGGTCGGCGATCATCATCAGCATCGTGTCTTTGAGCGTGGTCTCGCTGATGGCCATCGTGCCCGACAGCGAGTGCAGGATGCCGACCTTGATCGTGCTCTGCGCTTGCGCGGCGCCGATCGACAGCGCCGCGAGCGCAGCAAGTGCGGAGGTTTTGAATAGCTTCATGTTTGTTGTTCCCCTGTGTGTTGGATCAGATTTGGATTTGCACGCCGAACGAGAGGCTGTCCCTGTCGGTGCCGGGCGCGCCCGAGAGGTTGGCGTCGCCGCTCGTCCAGCTCAGGTTCATGCGCGCGTTGTGACCCTTGAGGATCATGTTCACGCCGAGCTCGGTGAGATCGCTGTCGGGCACGGTGCCGTCGGGCTCGTTCGAGGTGTAGCGGACGTACGGCTGCCACTTGACGGTGCCGCTGCTGCCGATCAAGTACGCAACCGTGACGAAGTACGCGTCGCCGTCGAACAAGCAGAAGCACGCCGGGCTCGCGGCCGCGACCGGCGCGACGGCGGCGTCGAACATCTTGTATTCGGCTTCGACCGTGAACGCCGCGCCGCCCGACAGCGCGTTCTCGTACAGCATGTCGAGAATCGTGGCGCTGAAGTCGGAGGCTGCCGTCGCGGTGCCGACGGCGTCGCTTTGCGTTTGGTACGTCAAACCGAGCGTGAAGATGTCGCCTGCGGTGCCGAAGTACGTGCTGCTCGTGTAGTAGCCCGGGTTCGACTCCATTGTGAGGAAGTTGTAGGCGAGGCGCGTCGAGAACAGCATGCTGTCGTCGACGTTCGGGCCGCCGTCCACGCCGTCGAAGAGGCCGAACGCGTACTGAAACTTGCCCGTGGCGCCCCACACCGTGACGCCGTCGTCGCGGCCCAGGAGGCCGGCTTGCCCGGTTTGATCCGAGGGCAACAACGGCACCGTGTATTGGTTCCACGAGAGGCCGTAGTACGGGCCGTTCATCTCGATGCGGTCCGCGGGCGTGAGCATGCGGCCGACCCAGATGTTGAATTGGGGAGAGAGCTCGAATTGCGCGATCGCGTCGAGCACGTCGATGTCGCCGCCCGAGCCGGCGCCGTCCTGCTCGCCGAACACGCAGCCCTTGCACTCCGTGTTCAGCGTGAACTTGATGTTCTTCGCGGCGGAACCGCTCAAGTAAAGACGCGCGCTTTGCAAGGCGAAGCTGTTCGAGTCGTCGCCGCTCGGCGCTCCGTCCTCGGTTCTGCTGTAGCCGGCGCGCAAGCCGCCGCCAATGCTCACCGAGCGATCGTCATCGATCTTTATCGTGCCTGCTGCTTGCGATTCGGCGGCAATGCCGAGGCCGCCGAGGAGGGCGAGGGTAAGCCCAACCGTGGCGGTTGAGGAAATCTTCATCGAGGAATCTCCTTCCCGTTGTGATCAAGAGTTCTAGTTGGTGTTGTCGTCGACGCGAAGACGCGTCGGTAACGGCGTAGCAATGTTTGTGCCACGAGCGCGGAGCGTTGATTGGCGCGAGACGTGCGTGCTCGCCGTGTCCCTACCTGCGCAGAGAACGAGCGCGGCGCGCACGTGTGTGGTCGCAATTGGTGCGACGCGCGTCATGCAAGAGAAAGGCTCATTCGACGAGTGAGTTTTATTTCGTGATGCTTTCCGCGGCGCTTAGGTCCGGGGGTGTGATGAGCTTTGCTTGCCGCGGGCGCGCGCGAGCAGCGCTGGAACATCCAATTCGAGCATTGGATCCCGCACTTGAGCGAGGAGTCGGTCTCATAGATCTCGGGCAGCCGAACGGGAGCGGGCAGATGACGGAGCACGTGCGCACCGCCGATCCGGTGCGGGACGGGAGTCAGCTGTTCGTGAAGTTGTCGTACCTGCTCCAGCGCTGACGTTACGTCCAGTTCGCGAGGGTAACGAGCGCCGCGGCGCCTCCTCCGACACGTCCTTGTGACCCCTTTCGCAGCATCGCGGGCCGTGATCGTGCATTCTCGAGGACTGGGCTGCCCGCTTTCAGGGATCGAAGGGACTCTCGCCGGACGCGCGATGCACAGCAGCTACTCCCTACCGCTCGTCATCCTGTCTTATGTCGTGGCCGTGCTGGCGTCGCACGTGACGCTGAGCCTTGCCCAACGGCTGCGGCCGCAACGCGTCGCGCGCGCGGGCCGCGGGCAGCATTGGCCGTGGATTGCCGGCGGCGCGTTCTCGATGGGCACGGGCATCTGGTCCATGCACTTCATCGGCATGCTCGCGTTCCACCTGCCGATCGAGATGGTGTACGACCTCACGCTGACCGCGGCGTCCTACGTGATCGCGGTCGTCGTGTCGGGGTTCGCGCTGGTGATCTTCCGCCGCAAGGACGCCACGATCCGCGGCATCGCGCTGCCGGGTCTGTTCATCGGCTTCGGCATCTGCGCCATGCACTACACGGGCATGGCGGCGATGAAGATGTCGCCCGCGATCCACTACGACCCGCTGCTGTTCGCCGCATCGGTGGTGGTTGCGATCGGGGCCGCGATGGCCGCGTTGTGGATCGCCTTCAGCCTGCCGCAGAACCATAGGCACGCGCGCTGGCACACGCTCGCGGCCGCGTCGGTGATGGGTGCCGCGATCGTGGGCATGCACTACACCGGCATGGCCGCCGCAAATTTCGATCATCACTCGATGTCGATGGCCGGTGGCCCGCGGATCGACACCATCTGGCTCGCGATCACGATCTCGGCCTTCACCTTCTTGATCTTGGGCTCGACGCTGCTGCTGTCGGTGATCGACGCGCAGTTACAGTCGATGATCGCGCGCTCGGCCGACGAGCTGCGCACGGCGAACGAGGAGCTCGAGAAGCGCGTGGCGGAACGCACGCTGCACTTGACGCGCGAGCAGGCGCGAAACGAAGCGATCTTGGCCGACCTGCACGCGGCCAAGGAAGCCGCGGAAGCGGCCAACCGCGCGAAGAGCGCGTTTCTCGCGACGATCAGTCACGAGATCCGCACGCCGATGAACGCGATCCTTGGGCTTCTCGAGCTGCTGCGTTACTCGCGCCTCGACGACGAGCAACAGGAAACCGTCGGGTTGCTACGCGGCTCGGCGGGATCATTGCTCAGGCTCATCGACGACATCCTCGACTTCTCGAAGATCGAGGCCGGCAAGCTCGACATTCGCAGCGAGCCGACCCGGTTGCGCGACGTCGTGGATCAGATCGCGCAGATCTTCGCGGGCGTTGCGAGCGCGAAGGGCTTGACGTTGCGCAGCGAAGTCGACAGCGAGGTCCCCGAGCACGTGATGGTCGACGGGTTGCGGTTGCGCCAGGTGCTCAACAACTTCCTGTCCAACGCGATCAAGTTCACCGATCGCGGCGACATCCGGCTCGAGGTGCGGCGCGCTCCCGAGCCGAACGGATCCGACCTCGTGCGTTTCGCTGTCACCGATAACGGCATCGGCATGGACCGCGAGACGGTGTCGCGTCTCTGTCAGCCGTTCGTACAGGGCGACACGCGCACGTCGCGGCGTTATGGAGGCACCGGGCTCGGGCTTGCGATCTGCCGCCGGCTAGCGGACTTGATGTCGGGTCGGCTCGTGATCGACAGCGAGCCGGGCCGCGGGACTACTGTGTCCGTGACGTTGCCGCTCGCGGCGATCGAGCCGGTAGAGGCTCACGCGCGGCGGAATGTCGCGGACGCCGATGCAGCCATCGCGTCTCCGGCGGCGCAGGCGCCGTCGATCGAAGCCGCCGCCCGCAGCGGGCAGCTGATATTGCTCGTCGACGATCACCCCACGAATCGGCGGCTGCTCGTGCGCCAGCTCGCGTGGCTCGGGTACGCGGCCGAGGCCGCGGCCGACGGCGCGGAGGCGCTGGCACGCTTCACGGCGCGGCGCGCGTCGGGGGCGCGCTACGCGCTCGTGATCACGGACTGCCAGATGCCTGAAATGGACGGCTACGAGCTCGCACGGCGGATCCGCGCCTTCGAGCGCGGCGACTCGGACCGCACGGCGGTGCTCGCGTTCACCGCGAACACGCTGCGCGAGGCCGCGGACGAGTGCCACGCGGCCGGCATGGACGACGTGCTCACCAAGCCCATCGAGCTCGCGGCGCTCAAGGCGAAGCTCGAGCACTGGCTGCCGCTGCGTGCGTTACCGCCGGACTCGGTTGCGATGCAGGCCGGCGCCGATTCGCGGCCGGGCGTGGACGCGGGCGTGACCGGGGAGTTCTGCCTCGCGCACGAAGAGGACATGGACCTGCTGCGCGACGCGGTGCGCGAGCGGCGGCACGAGGCGATCGCGCGCGCCGCCCATCGGATCAAGGGCGCCGCGCGCATGTACGGCGACCGCACCCTCGCCGACGCGGCGGAGGAGCTCGAGCGTCTCTCGCGCGCGAACGGAGCTTGGGAAGCGACGCACGCCGCCGTGCGGCGCGTCGACGGCGAGACGCAGCGGCTCTTCGCGCGCGCGGGCTGGTCGAACGAGAGCCGGCGCGCATGAGCGAGACGCCGGTCGGACCCGTGCTCGTCATCGACGACCACCGCTTCCAGCGCAGCGTGCTCGCGCGCATGCTGCGCTCGCTCGGCGTGGCGCAAGTGCTCGAGGCGGAGGACGGCGCCGGCGCACTGGCGCTGGTCCGCGCTCACCGCGAAGTGCTCGCGCTCATCATCACCGACGTCGATATGCCGGAGATGGACGGCCTCGAGTTCATCCGCAGGCTCGCGCAAGAAGCGGCGCATACCGCCGTGGCGATCCACAGCGCGCTCGATCGGGCGCTGCTCAAGTCCGTGGAGCTCATGGCGGCGGAATACGGGTTGCAGCTGATCGGCGTGCTCGAGAAGCCGGCGGACGAAGCGGCGCTGCGCGCGATACTCGAGAGCGCTCACCGTCGCGGCGCGAGCCCGGAGCGGCCGGAGCCCGACGCGGATGAGACGCAGGTCACCGCGGCGCTGCGGCGGAACGAATTCGAGCCGTGGTTCCAGCCGAAGATTCACTTGCGCAGCGGCGAAGTGTGCGGCGCCGAGGTGCTCGTGCGCTGGTGCCGCGTGCACGCCGAGCCGCTGCCGCCCGACAGGTTCCTGACGACCGTCACGAAGAGCGGCTTGATGCGCTCGTTGACCCTCGGCCTTGCGGCTCAATCGGCCGAGTGTCTCGCTCAGGTAGGCCCGCGCAGCAGAGAGTTCACGCTGTCGTTGAATGTGTGTCCCACGCTGCTCGACGATCCCGAGTTCGCGGACGCGCTCGCGCGCTCCCTCATCGGCGCCGGCGCCATCCCGCAGGAAGTGGTCCTCGAGATCACCGAGACTGCCGCCTCGCGCAATCAAGCGGCGGCCCTCGAGAACTTGAACCGTCTGCGGATGCGGGGCTTCGAATTGTCGATCGACGACTTCGGCACCGGCTTCTCGTCGCTCGCGCAGTTGGTCCGCACGCCGTTCTCGGAGCTCAAGATCGACCGCAGCTTCGTCGGCAGCGTGAGCACCGACAGCGCGGCGCGCACGCTCGTGGA
>DASQOL010000238.1:0-12667 GCA_035644475.1 Gammaproteobacteria bacterium
ACAGTCGAACCGAGCTAATCGACCTAACTATTTGATCTTATTGAGTGGCATACGTCTTGCTCCTACGGCTGCATGCAACTCTCAGCATGGATGACGACGGTTGCGTTCTGTCTGACTGCCGGCCTTGCCGAATCCGCGCACGCCCAAGGGAACTGGGACGTGGTGTTGAACGGGCGCGCGATTCACGTCAACGCCGCACAGAAATGGAACGAAGACAACTGGGGCTTGGGTGTCGAGCGCGAGTTCAATCCAACCGGCCGCTGGGTCAAGGTTGCGCTCGCGAACGGTTTCAAGGACAGCTGCGGCGAGCCGTCCTACATGGCTGGGGGCGGTCTCAAACGCCGCTTCAGGCTGTTCTCGGACGACCTGTACTTCGACGTCGGCATGATCGGCTTCCTGATGACGCGCGAGGATGTCCACCATAATCGACCGTTTCCGGGCGCTTTGCCGGCGGTGACGATCGGCACTAGGCGAGTCGCGCTGAACCTGACGTACATGCCGAATAGCGTCGTCGATCACGTGACGAAGGCCAACCTCAAAGACCCCGACATGAAGGGCGTGTACTTTCTTCAGTTGAAGTTCGACGCGAGCCTGTTCAGCCCGCGCGCACGACGACGCGCCCACTGGCTCGCGGAAGCGGGCGAATAGCTCGGTCGAACAACGCCTTAACCCACACTCCGTCGGGTCGAATCGTGCGCAGCGCGTCGACTAACTGTTGTGCTATCGTTCGACGAACCTCTAAGACTACGGTCACTCTAAGGGGTCGAATAGATGGCTAACCAGGGACGTGGCATGACGCGAATCAAGCACCTGTTGTTGGCGACTTGCGCGATGGTGGGATTGCTCAGCGTCGCGCAGGCGGGGATCTTCGTCTCGGAGAAGGAAGTCCTCCGGGAATCACGTCTGGAATGGCTGTCGATGAAGCGCCACTTGCCGATCGACCCCGATCCCCGCGTCCAGACCTACGTTCAATGCATCGCCAATCGGCTGATCGCCGAGATCGATGTCGAGCACAAGAATCTCGATTGGGAAGTCGTGGTGTTCGACGACGACGGCATCAATGCCGCGGCGCTGCCCACCGGCAAGATCTCGGTGCTGAGCGGCCTGTTGCGCGTGGCTGACACGCCGGATGCGCTGGCGGCCGTCCTCGGCCACGAGATCGCCCACGCCACGCAAAACCACGTCATGGAGCGCGCCAAGAAAGGTGCGCGCACCGACATGTTGGTGCTGCTCGGGTCCGCCGCCGTCGGCGTCAGTACCGACATGGCCGCCGAGGGCGCGGCGGTGTTGATGACGTTGCCGTACGCGCGCGAGCAGGAGACCGAGGCCGACCTCGTCGGGCTGCAGTACATGGCGAAGGCGGGATTCGACCCGCGGGCCGCGATGTACCTGTGGAAGAACATGCGCGCGAACAACAAGGGCGCACCGCCGGAAATCTTGTCGAGCCATCCATCGGACGACGCGCGACTCGACAACATCGTCAAGGCGATCACGCCGGCGCTCATCACCTACAACAAGGCGCGCGAGGCGGGCAAGCGACCGAACTGCGCGCTTCGTTGAGGGCCGCGCGAGCTAGCCCCCCGTCGGGCCGCCGGCAGGCGGCGATTCGGTAGGCGCCGGTGACGCACCGCCCGCGTTCGGCGCGGCGCTGTGCTCGTCCTTCTGGTCGCCGACCTGGATCTGCCCCGCTCCCATCGGAGGCGGCGGCGCCACTTTGTCGTGCGCGACATAGAGCTCGAGCACTTGATCGTCGGTGAGGGACGACACGGACAGAAGCCGGCACTGCGAACGTTCGTTGCCAAATCGATCGCGAGCCGCGTTCGTCGGTTGGTTGGGAGTGGGGGTCGACGCGTTCCGAGTCGAATTCGGATTGTCGGTGAACGGCCCACCGTCGACGCCGATCTTCAGGTCGCCCGAGCAAATGCGCAGATCGCCGAGCCCACCGTTGACGCCTTGGATCGACTGACCGAAGACGTCGCGGTCGCTGGGCGTCTCGGCCGCGCTGTTGGAGCGAAAGAAGACCTGGGGCGCAAACGTCAGGTCGCAGAAGGCGCCGACGAGCTGCACCTTGAAGGCACAGCGTTGTGATCCGACGTACACGATCAACGTCGTCGGATCGAGCACCTCGAAGTCGCGCACTTCGCGCTGGAGGAAACACTCCGACACGCTGCAGGCGCGATCCAGCGGTTGCGTCGCGTCAGTCGGCGTTCCGGCACACCCGGAAAGAAGCAGCGCAACGACGACCGCCGTGAGTCTCATGACGACTCTCCCCTCTCTTCTTGGCACTCTAGGTCACTATCCGCTTGTTCCGCAAGATACGCGAAGGCATGCTTGCGCGAGCTCCCTTACCGACGAATTGGCGCGGTGCGGCGCAATGGACATCCTGACCGAGGTCGTTGACGCGCTGCAGCTCAGGGCCACGGCCGTGCAGCGGTTGAGCGTGCTCTCCGAGCTCCGCGAGGATCTGCAGTCGGGCGAAGCTGCGCTCGTGATCGTGCTGCGCGGCGATCTCACCGCCGGCACGGCGAGCGGCGATCGAACGTTGCTCGAGACCGATTACCTGCTGCTCGTCGGGGCTCAAGCGGCGCAATTCACGAGCGCCACGCCGCCGACGGACGTGATCCGCTGTCGCTACTCGCTGCAAACGTCGCTCCCCCACCCCCTCGCGCGCCAGCTGCCGTCGGTGCTTTCGCTGGGCGCTCGTTATCTCACCGATCGGAGCGAGCTCGGTAGGGCCGTCGAGCTTCTCGAGAACGAGCTCGTGAACACGCGACTTGGCAGCGAGTTCGTCACGGTGCGTCTCGCCGAGATCGCATTCGTCGAGGTGCTACGCAAACGCCAGCTGGAGGACCTGCCGGAGCCGGCGTTCCTCGCGGCCCTGTCGGATTCGCCGGTGCGGACCGGGCTCGACCTCATCCATCGCTCGCCGAATCGCGCATGGCGCGTCGACGAGCTCGCCAGCGGCGCCGGACTGTCCCGCGGCGTCTTCGCGGAGCGCTTCCACAGACGCGTCGGCGACCCGCCGCTTCGCTACTTGCGCGCGTGGCGGATGTTGAACGCACGGCGCGAGCTCGCACGCGGCGGGGTGGCCTTGCGCGAGGTGGCCGCGCGAGCGGGTTACCGCTCCGCGAACGGTTTCAGCCGCGCGTTTCGGCGTTTCTTCGGCTACCCTCCGAGCGTGTTGCGTCGCGTCAGTTGACGCGCGCGATTCTCGAACGGTCGCGCGTCCGGACGGCGACGTCCGGGTGATCGCAGAACACACCGTCGACCCCTATGCGGTCGAAGAACCATTCGAGCATTTGCTCGAGGCTTGCGGCGTACGCCGGCAGATCGTCGCGCCGAAACGTGTAGGGGTGCAGCCGCAGCCCCGCCGCGTGCGCGTTCGCCACGACGGGGCTCGCATCGATCGGCGCACCGGCTCGCGCGGCGGCGATCGGAACGACGAGCTGCGAGTAATGCGATCCGAGTCCCTGTGCGAACTCGGCCGTGCGCCGCAGTCCGTCGGGTGTCAGGAGCTCGGCGCCCGTTCGGTCGCGCCCCACGAGTTGCACCAGGTTGAGCTTGGAGCCGAGCGCGGTCCGCGCGCGGTGCAATTCCGCCGGATCGAAGCACTGCACGAACACCGGGTCGTCCGCAGTTCGATAGCCGTGGTCGTCGAGCTTGCGAAACAGGAGCCGGCCGAGATCGATGCCGTGGCGCGAGTGCCAGTCCGGCTCCTTGATCTCCGGGTAGACGCCGACGCGGCGGCCCGTGGAGCGGTTCAATCCGCGGATGAGCTCGAGCTCCTCGTCGAGGGTGGCGATGCGCAGACCCTTCATGCCCTGCGGAAAGCGTGACGGATACACGGACTCAGTCGTGCCGTGCCGACGGCGCTCGCAGACGTCGAGCTCGCGGAGCTCCGACAGATCGAAGTCGACGACGTAGAAGTGGCCGTCGGCCCTCCGACGCTCGGGGCGGCGTTGCGCTACGTCGGTCACGTCGTCGAGATGGATGTCGTGCAGCACGACGAGCTCGCCGTCGCGCGTGGCGACCACGTCTTGCTCCAGAAAGTCGGCGCCGAGGCCGTAGGCGAGCGCCTTGGCTTCGAGCGTGTGCTCCGGCAGGTAGCCGCTCGCGCCGCGGTGTGCGATGACGATCGGCTCAGCCATCGCGCTTCCGCCGCGTCACATCTTGAATTCGATGACGTCCCAGCGTGCGGTGTTTTCGTGGCGCGCTTGGCGCCGCACGGCGTCGGCGATCACCCGCTCGTTCCATTCGACGACCTCGGCCGCGCGTTTGGCGAGGTCGGCGGGAACTTTGGCGGTGCCGCCGAACGGTGGCACCACCACGAGCGGCAGATTGGAGGCCTGAGCTGCATCCATCTGATACGTTACCCAGAACTCGTTCTCGAGATAAAGCGCGCTCAGCACGATGACGACCTCCGCGATCCTCATCTGCGACCGGTAGGCTTCCTTGAGCGCTTCCTTGCCGCCGTCCGCCGGCGGATGATCCGGCGAGCTGCAGTTGCGATAGAAGAAATTGGCCGTGCTCTCGAGGTACTCGAACACGCGATGGTAGTCCGTGTGGCTCGCGAATGCGTGCGTTACATAGATGCGAATCGGGTCCTTTGCCGACATGGGAATGCTCGCAAATTTGACGTTCGTTTGGACCCTACTACCGGCCGCGCGGCTTTGCAACGAAGCCGTCCGAACAATGCGAACGCGGTAACAGAACGCTCTCGGGACGCGAGCAAATCTCTCTCAAACGGGTTGCCGGCGTCCGGTACACTAAGGGTACATGCGACTCCTCTTGTACAACATTCGCTACGGATTGGGTCTAGGCTCGGAGCTTCACTGGCCCTTTCCCGGAATGGGGTATCTGCTCGGCAATCGCGGCAACCTGCAACGCATCACCGAATTCATCAAGGCGCAGGATCCCGACATCGTCGGGCTCGTGGAGGTCGACACCGGATCGATTCGTACGCGCAGCGTCAATCAAGCGGAAGTGATCGCTCGGTCGCTCGGCCACTACTCCGTGTACCAGTGCAAGTACGGTCTGACGTCGGTCAACAACTATCTGCCGATCCTGCGCAAGCAGGGCAACGCGTTCCTCGCGGCGCCACGGGTGCACGGAGAGCGGTTTCACTACTTCGAGAAGGGCATTAAACGGCTCATCATCGAGCTCGAGCTCGAGGACTGCGCGATCTTCCTCGTGCATCTCTCGCTCAAGTACCGGCACCGGCACACGCAACTCCAGTACCTGCACGATCTCGTCGTGGCCGCGAGCAAACCCGTGATCATCGCGGGGGATTTCAACACGTTTTGGGGCGAGCACGAGATTTACCTGTTCATGAAGGCCGCGAAGCTCAAGAGCGCGAATGCGCGCGGGCTGCCTTCGTATCCCAGCCGTTCGCCGCGCAAGGAGCTCGACTTCGTGCTGTACGGTAACGGCATCAACGTCACGAGCTTCTCGGTCCCGGCCGTGAAATTCTCGGACCATCTGCCGCTCATTTGCGATTTCAAAGTGGATCGCAAGGCGCAAGCTGCGGCGTGAGCCGACGGGATGAGCGTCGAGTCTAGACACTGGCGCCGGCATCTCGATAGCGATCGAATCTGTTGGCTGTCGGTCGATCGCGCGAACGCGACCGTCAACACTCTGTCCCAGGAAGTCCTCGACGAGCTCGAACGCGAGCTGCGAGCGCTCGCCGCGGATTCGCCGCGCGGCCTCGTGCTGATGTCGGGCAAGACCACGGGCTTCGTCGCGGGCGCGGACGTCAAGGAGTTCGCCGGCTTGCAGAGCGCCGAGCAAGGCGCCGAGCTCGCAGCCCACGGCCAAGCGATCTTCGCGCGGGTCGCCGCGCTCGGCGCGCCGACCGTCGCCGCGATCGACGGCTTCGCGCTCGGCGGCGGGCTCGAGCTCGCGCTCGCCTGCGACTATCGCGTCGCGGTCGAAGGTTACGAGCGGACCTTGGGCTTGCCGGAGGTGCAGCTCGGAATCCATCCGGGGTTCGGCGGAAGTGTGCGTGCCGTTCGGTTGCTCGGCGCGCCGCTCGCGCTCGACTTGATGTTGACCGGGCGCTCGCTGTCTCCCGCCGAGGCGCTCGCCTGCGGTCTCGTCGACCGCGTCGTGCCCAAGGCCGAGCTTGTGGCCGCCGCAGCGAGGTTCGTGATGACGCGTCCGCGTCCGCGTCGCGCGCCGTGGTATCTGCAAGCTTTGGGCCTGCCGCCGTGCAGGCCGCTGTTGGCCCGGGTCGTCCGTGACCGACTGCGCAAGCGCGTGCGTCCGGAGCACTACCCCGCCCCCTACGCGATCGTCGATCTCTGGCTCCGACACGGCGGTAACGGCGAGGCGGCGTATCGCGCCGAAGCGCTGTCGATCGGCGCCCTGCTCGTCACCACGACGTGCAAGAACCTCGTGCGGATCTTCGGGTTGCGCGAGCGGCTACGCAACTTGGCTCCGAAAGAGGAATCCGTGCACCGCATGCACGTCGTCGGTGCGGGCAAGATGGGCGGAGACATCGCCGCGTGGTGCGCGCTGCGGGGCGTGTCGGTGACGGTGCAGGACCGGGCGCAGGAATACGTGGAGCCGGCGCTTGCGCGAGCGAAGGAATTGTTTCGCAAACGGCTCCGGGCGCCCGGCGAAGCCGCGGCGGCTGAGCAGCGCCTCACGGTCGACTTGGCCGGCGAGCAAGTGGGCTCGGCGGATCTCGTGCTCGAAGCGATCATCGAGGATGCGGAGGCGAAGCGGTCGCTGTTCCGCGACCTCGAGCAGCGTCTGCCGGACGCGGCTCTGCTCGCGACCAACACATCGAGCATTCGTCTCGAGGACCTCGCTTCGGCGCTGCGCCGGCCCGAGCGGTTCGTCGGGCTGCACTTTTTCAATCCCGTCGCCAGTCTGCCGCTCGTCGAGGTGATTCGCGGCGAGTCGACGGGAGACGCGGCTCTCGAGCGAGCGCTGTCGTTCGTCACGCAAATCGGCAAGCTGCCCCTCCCCTGTCGGAGCGCGCCGGGTTTCGTCGTGAATCGAGTGTTGACCCCGTACATGCTCGAAGCGCTGCGCGCTCACGAGGACGGTTACGCGCTCGAGACGATCGACGCAGCGGCGAAGGAATTCGGCATGCCGATGGGACCCGTCGAGCTCGCCGATCGCGTGGGGCTTGACGTGGCGTTGCACGTCGCCAAGATCCTTACCGCGGTGCTGGCCGCCGAGCCGCCCGAGCTGCTCGCCAAGAGAGTCGCGGCCGGCGATCTTGGCGTGAAAACCGGCCGTGGGTTCTACGCCTACGAAAACGACAAGCCGCGCAAGCGGCGCCCCTATCCGCGTCCCGACGCGGATCTCGCCGACAGACTGGTGCTGCCGTTGATCAACGAGGCGGTCGCGTGCCTGGAGGCCAAGATCGTCGACGACGCCGATCTGCTCGACGCGGGCGTCGTGTTCGGCACGGGCTTCGCGCCGTTCACGGGCGGTCCGATCAACTACGCGCGGCAACGCGGATTCGCCGTGGTTCACGCAAGGCTCGAGGAGCTGGCGCGGCGATTTGGGACGCGCTTCACACCGCACGCGGGATGGCGCGCTCTGCTCGAGCGGGCGTGAATTCCGTCGGCATGGCCAGTAGGGGCCCTATGTTAGACTCCGGCGGCGTGTACGGAGCGGTCTCGAACCCTTTGCCAGCTTTTGCCCGAATCCCCTAGGCCCGATGAGTAAACAAGTCGAAATCGCTCAGCTGAAGGCCTTGTCCCCTCTCGATAGCTTGAAGAAGGACAACCTCCACGCTCTCGCGAAGAAGACCAAGGTGAGGGAGGCGCAGCCGGGCGAAGCTCTGTTCCGCGAGGGAGATTCGGAGAAACGCACGGTCTACGTCTTGTCGGGCACCGTCGAGCTGCGCGAGGGCGATCAGACGGCGGGCCGCGTTGCGGGCGGCAGCGAGGACGCGCGCAATCCGCTGTCGCCAAAGCTGCCGCGGCGACATACGGCTATCGCGGTTTCACCCGTCGGCTACGTGACGATCGACAGCGACCTGCTCGACGTCATGTTGACCTGGGATCAGACGGGCTCGTACGAAGTGGCCGAGCTCCGCGGCGAGGGCGGCAGCAACGACGACTGGATGACCACGCTGCTCCAGACCAAGGCGTTTCACAAGATTCCCCCGGCCAATATCCAGGCGATCTTCATGCGCCTCCAGCAGGTCAACTACAAGGCGGGCGAGGTCGTCATCAAGCAGGGCGAGGAAGGCGATTATTTCTACGTGATCACGCGCGGGCGCTGCGTGGTCACGCGCGAGACGCCGCTCAACAAAGAGGGAATCAGGCTCGCGGAGCTCGAGGTTGGCGATACGTTCGGCGAGGAGGCCTTGATCTCCGAAGCAAAGCGCAACGCGACGGTCACGATGGAGGCCGACGGCTCCTTGATGCGGCTCGGCAAGGAAGACTTTCGCACGCTGTTGAACGAGCCGATGCTCGACTGGGTGGATGCCTCAGGGGCCGAGAAGATCATCGCGGAGGGCGGCCAGTGGCTCGACGTGCGTCTGCCGTCGGAGTTCGAGGCGTATCACAACGACGGCGCGATCAACGTTCCGCTCTATTTCATTCGCCTGAAGTTGAAGACGCTCGACCCCTCGGTCAAGTACGTCGTTTGCTGCGATACGGGGCGGCGTAGCTCCGCCGGCGCGTTCATCCTGAACGAGCGCGGGTTTCAAACCTACGTGCTGAAGGGCGGGCTCAACCGCACGAACCTGCAGGGCTGAGAGTCAGAGCGTGTGCGTCGGCTTATCGCCGCCGAGCGCGCCGGCGAGGTAGTTCTCGATTTTCTTCTGAGTGTTGCCCTGATCCTGCTCGCTGAACTGCACGCCGATGCCCGCCGTGCGTTTGCCCTGGGAGCCCTTGGGCGTAATCCAAATGACGCGTCCGGCCACGGGGATCTTCTCTTCCTCGCCCATGACGTTCAGGAGCATGAACACTTCGTCGCCGAGCTTGTAGCTCGAGTTCGTCGGAATGAATAGCCCGCCGTTCTTGATGAAAGGCATGTACGCGAGGTAGAGCGCGCTCTTGTCCTTGATCGTCAGTGTGAGGAGGCCGGGTTTGCTCACGATCGCCCTCGGTCCGCTTGGAACCCCACCAGCAAAGCGTGCAACGCCAACTCCATGTTGACGCCGCCGCCGAGCTGGGTCAGCAGCCGTTCGGCTCTCTCGTACTGGCCAAATAGCTGCCGCAGTGTCAGTTTCGTCCACGCATTATGCAAGACGGCCGCGGCAGGATCTGTGATCGAGGTCGAACCCGCCGGCACCAGGCGCGAGCGGATCTCGCGGTGCAGGAGCCGCGTGAGCGACGTCAGAACGAGCTCGACGCTGTCCGGTTTCGCCCAGGCCGCCGCGACCGCTTGGACCTCCGTCGAATCATTTGAAATAGAATTAAGTGTCTCCGATATATCTTTGGTTTTATTAAGATCGTTATCGGAGAGAAGCTCGGCCATCAGCAGCGGCGCCGCCCCGGCCGCGTGCCAGAGAGCCGCGAAACGCTGCGGCTCGACGGCTCCGAGCCAGTCGCGCAGGACCTCGGGCGGCGGTGCGGCGACCTCGAGCCGCTGGCAGCGGCTGCGGATGGTGGCGGGCAGGCGCCGCGGTTGGTGACTGAGCAAGAACAAGTAGGTGTCGTCGGACGGTTCCTCCAGGGTCTTCAGCAACGCGTTGGCCGCCGCGATCGTCAACCCGTCGGCAGGCTCCACGATCACGACCTTGGCGCGGCCGCCGTGCGACTTCAGCGCCAGGGCTTCGATCGCGTCGCGAACCTGCTCGACCGAGATTGTGCGCGGCTCTTTGGACTTGGCCTTGGACTTGGGCGGGTCTTTGTCCTCCTTGTCGTCGTCCTTCCTCCTGGGGAACAGCCAATGCAGGTCCGGATGATGGTCGTAAGGCTCGTGCCGCTCGCGCATCGCGGCGGCTGCTTCCGCGGGGCCGAGCTCCGGCGGCTCGTCGGAGCGGCCCGCGTGGAGCAGCCGATCGGCCAGCACGAGCGCGAGATTGAGCTTGCCGACGCCGGCCGGGCCGGCCACCAGCCAGGCGTGCCCGAGCCGTTCCTGCGCCCGGGCCGCGTCGAGCTGGTGCAGCGCCGGGCGCAGCCACGGACAGAGCTTGGTCGCGAGCACTTTCGGGCCGGGTGTCGTGTCCGTCATCGGAGCCTCTGCGCCACGAGCTCCGCGAGCCGAGCCTCGATTTGCGCCCGCACCGCGTCGAGCGGCAACGCCGCGTTCACCACCTTGATGCGCTTCGGATCGCGCGCGGCCCGCTCGAGGTACGCGGCGCGGACCCGCTCGAAGAACGGCTCCCGCTCCCGCTCGAAGTGATCGGGCGCCCGCGTTTGAATCCGGGCGCGGCCCGTCTCGAGCGGCGCGTCGAGGAGCAAAGTGAGCTCGGGCGTCAGGCCCCGTTGCACGGCGGACTCGAGCGCCTCGATCAGGCTCCGGTCCGCGCCGCGCCCGCCGCCCTGGTAGGCGAACGTCGCGTCCGTGAATCGGTCACAGAGCACCCAGCGTCCCGCGGCGAGCGCCGGGTCGATTACGCGCTGCAAGTGATGGGCGCGCGCGGCGAACATCAGCAGCGTCTCGACCTCCGCGGCGAGCTCGCCGTGGTCGTCGTCGAGGATCCAACGGCGGACCTTCTCTCCGAGCGCCGTCCCGCCGGGCTCGCGCGTCGTGAGCACGTCGATGCCGTGCGTGCGCAGATACTGCTCCGCGAAGCCGAGGTTCGTCGACTTGCCGACGCCTTCGGTGCCTTCGAGAGTGATGAACGCCCCGCGCATCGTCACGGCTCCGATTTGAGCCGGCGCAGATAGTCGCGCACCGCCTGCTCGTGCTGCTCGAGCGTCGCCGAGAAGACATGGCTGCCGTCGGGACGCCCCGTGGCCACGAAGTACACCGCGCCGGTGATCTCCGGCTCGACGGCGGCTTCGATCGACGCCGCGCCCGGCAACGCGATCGGCGTGGGCGGCAAGCCGCCGCGCGTGTAGGTGTTGTAGGGCGTGTCGCTGTCGAGGTCTTGGCGCCGCAAGTTACCGTCGAACGCCGCGCCCAAGCCGTAGATGACGGTGGGATCGGTCTGTAGGCGCATCCCACGCCGCAACCGCTCGCTAAAGACCCCGGAAATCAGCCGCCGCTCCGACGGCAGCGCCGTCTCTTTCTCGATGATCGACGCGAGGACGAGCGCTTGGTACGGGGTTGCGATGCGGAGGTCGGCGCTGCGCCGCCGCCAGGCGTCGTCGAGGTGAGTGCGCAGCGCTTGGTGCGCCGTGCGCAGGAGCTCGACGTCGGTCGTGCCGCGCGGAAAGCTGTAGGTGTCGGGGAAGAACTGCCCCTCGGGATGCACGTCCGGCTCGCCGAGCGCCGCCATGATCGCCGGGCCGTCGAGGGTGGTTGCCTTCACGGCGGGATTCGCGCGCACGGCCGTCAACAGATCGTCGAAGCGCCAACCTTCGACGACCGTGATCTGATGCAGGTAGACCTGACCGGAGACGAGCTTCTCGAGCAGCGAAAGCGGCGTGGCGCCTGCGGACAGCCGATACTCGCCGGCGCGCACTTTCGTGGCGTCGCCCGAGAACCGCGCGTACATCTTCAGCAACCACTCATGCTCGAGGATTCGGCGCTCGGCGAGCTGTTTCGTGACCCGCCAGAACGGCGCGCCGCTGTCGACCTCGAGCCAGGCGCCCTCCGCCGGGATGTCGAGCGGGGCGTGCAGTGCGCGCGCGGCCCGCACGGTCGCGAGCGCGCCGAGGGCCAGCGCGCCCACCGCCGCGGCGGCAACCCACCAGCGCTTACGCATCCGTGCCCACCACGAGCCTCTGCATGAGCTTTCGCGCCACGGCGCCGGGTTGGAACGGCCGCTCGTCGAGCTGCGCGACGGGCCAGATGCCGAACAACGAGTTCGTCATGAACAGCTCCGAAGCCGAATAGAGATCGCCGAGCGTCAAATCGCATTCCTCGGCCGCCAGCCCGGCCGCGGCCGCGGTTTCGAGCACGACCCGTCGCATCACGCCTCTGATTCCGCAACGATCGAGCGCGGGGGTCAAGAGACGACCGTCACGAACGGCGAATACGTTGCTGCGCGTGCCGCCGATCACTCGCCCGGCCGCGTCGAGCAGCAACCCCTGCTGCGCGTTACGCCCAAGCTCGAGCTCGGCGAGCACCTGCTCGAGCCGGCACAAATGCTTGAGGCCCGCGAGCAGCGGCGCCTCCCCGAGCCGCAGCTCGCAGACGCGGACGCGGATGCCGGCACTGTAGTTCTCGGCCGGGTAGCTCGGCCAGGCCGAAATAGCGAGGATTCGCGTGGGTTTGCTCTGAGCCGGCGGTCCGTAGCCGCGAGCGCCCGAGCCGCGCGTGACGATCAGCTTCACGACGGCGCGGCCGCTGGGAGGGCAATGGGCGCGAATCTCTTCGCGGATCTCGCTCGCGTCGGGCGCCGGAATGGCGAGCCGCGCGCAGCCGTCGGCGAGGCGCTCGAGATGATAGTCGAGCCAGCGAATCGAGCCGTTCGCCGCCGCCATCGTCTCGAACAAGCCGTCGCCGTATGCGAGCCCCCGGTCGGACGGGTCGACGCCGGTTTGCCGGCCGTTCACGAGCCACAACGGTTCCACGCGATCGACACTCACGCGACTAGACTCGAACGATTAGCCCCGGGTTTTGTAACAGAAGCGGCTTGGTA
>DASQOL010000239.1:0-2015 GCA_035644475.1 Gammaproteobacteria bacterium
CCCGTCGGAACCGCCGACGGCGGCATGCTGTTCGCGCAAAACTCCAACAGCAAGGTCATGAAGCTCGATAAGGACGGCAAGGTGTCGTACCCGTATTCGGAGACGAACACGGGCGGCGCGCTCGCGATGAGCAAGACCGGCGCGCTGTTCGTGCTGCAAAGGGGATTGCCTCAGGAAATCTGGCAGCTCGAACCGAAGCGTC
This sequence comes from Gammaproteobacteria bacterium, assembly GCA_035644475.1. GTDB lineage: Bacteria > Pseudomonadota > Gammaproteobacteria > Steroidobacterales > Rariloculaceae > FEN-1219. The sequence goes on from DASQOL010000239.1 coordinate 203, forward strand.
AGCGCCTCGTGAGCCAATACAAAGGAGAGCCGCTCGATTGCGCGGGCGGGCTGCTCAACGACATGACGGCCGACGGCAAGGGCGGCCTCTACTTCACGAAAGGCGGCGTGTACTACGCGGACGCGAAGGGCGTCGTGACCGGGTACGGCACGCTCACGTTCGGCAACGGAATCATCCTGAGCCCCGACGAGGAGACGCTCTATGTGACGGGCCGGCTCGCGAGCACACCGACGGAGCCCGCGCCGGCCGGGTCGCCGCCCGGCGCGCGGCCGGGTGGTCTCGTGGCGTACGACGTGCAGGCGGACGGCTCGCTCGCCAACGAGCGGCAGTTCGCGCTCGTGGGCGCCGACGGCAGCGCGGTCGACGATCAGGGCCGCCTCTACTCGACGGGCGGCGGCGGCGTGCAGGTCGTGGACAAGAGCGGCAAGCTGCTCGGCGAAATCCCCTCGCCGCTGCCGCTCATCACGGTCGCGTTCGGCGGCGCCGGCAAGAAGACGCTGTACGGCGTGGCCAACACGCAGCAGTTCGACGAGATCTTCACGATCCCGATGCTCGCGCAGGGCTACAAAGGGCGAGCGAAATAGGAATGGACGGGCCGCGCTCGCGGTCGCGTTCGGGAATGCCCGAGCCCTTTGACGCCGCGGGGTTGCCGGGCTTATTTAACTCCGCTTAGCGTGCTTTAACGGTCCTTCAACCGTAAATAGCGGGACAGCTCCGAGCCTCCTGCCGGATCATGCGCGTCGTTTCGGCGTCGCGCGGGCCGCGCTCGACGTTCTACTGTCGCGACCCACAGGTTTCGGCCGGCACGGGATTGGCCGTCAAACCTCTTGCACGTCGATCAGGCCCAGCGCCATCGAAAGCCGCCCACAAGAAGCAGCACCGTTCCATAACGAGGGAAGTCCATGCGAAACCGCCACCGTTCCGATACTTGGCTCGCTTGCGTCACGGCCGGAGTGGCGGCCGTGCTCGCATCCGCGGCCGTGCCGTTGAGTGTCCACGCGCAGGCCGCAGGCGCCGCGAAAGCGGCTCCGGCAAACGTCGACGTGCAGGCGCTCCTGAACCGAATCGACGAGCTCGAGAGGCGTTTGAGTCAGCTCGAGTCCACAGCCGTGCTGTCCGCGCCGAAGGTGCTCGTCAAAGAAGTGCACGTCTGGGTCGACGACAACGGCAACATCTACGACCACGAGATGCCGGGCACGAAAGAGCAGGTCACGTATCAACGCGAGATCGCTCAGCGGCGTCAGACCATCGAAGACGAGATCGGCGACAAGCTCGCGGAGGAAGCCGCCAACAGCGTCGAGATCGGCATCAACAACGTGACGACGCTGCAAGGCGCGCTCCAGACGAAGGGCCCCGACACAGTGGCCGACGGCCACATGTACGGCCTCTCGGCCGCGGACATCACGTTCGCCGCGTCTAGCGCCGCGTTGAACACCGAGTTCTACGCGGACCTCGTCGGCATCGGCGGCTCCCCACCCGAGCAGGAGATCGACGCGCTGAACCTGCTGAACGGCCAAACCGCCCGCTTGAGCAACAACCAGCTCAGCGTGCGCGAGGCCTGGCTCCGGACCGAGGTCGCGCATCAGCGGCTCGGGCTCACCTTGGGTCGCATCGACGTGACGACGCACTTCGACCGCAACGCGGCCGCGAACGACGAGACGACGCAATTCATCAGCGACGCGCTCGTGAACAACCCCGTGCTCGGCCTCGGCAGCAACGGCTTCGGCGCGGTGGCCGAGTGGGACCCCAAGAAGAGCTGGAGCTTCAAGCTCGGCTTGCAGCAGAGCTCCGATCCGAGCGTGCAGCTGGGATC
>DASQOL010000240.1:0-10400 GCA_035644475.1 Gammaproteobacteria bacterium
TTGTTCGGCATTGCGAGCTTCGTGGTGCAGCGGCGCGCGCGCGAGATCGGCGTGCGCAAGACATTCGGCGCCAGTAAGCGCAGCGTGCTCGCGCTCGTGCTCTGGGACTTCTCCAAGCTCGTGATCCTGGCCAACGTGATCGCCTGGCCGCTCGCGTGGCTCGCCGCGCGGCGGTATCTCGATCTGTTCGTGCAGCGCATCGATCTCTCGCCGACGCCGTTCGTTTTCGCGCTGGTCGTGAGTCTCGCGATTGCATGGGTGGCCGTGATCACCCACGCGCTGCGCGCCGCGCGGGTCCAGCCGGGGCTCGTGCTGAAGACGGAGTAGCCCGAGCATGGGCGTCGGTGTCGCCGCGCTTGCCGCGTCGACAACGCCGGCGACTCGGTGGACGAGTGAATTGCGATCACCCTAGGGCCTATTGGCGGAGTCGTTACGCCGTGCTAAATATCGGCTGAACGCCGCGCGCCCCGCGCGCCGGCGTGTCGCCCCACCCGAAGACACGAAGACGAGCGGAGGTGCCGCCGATGGCGAGCCCATTCGCAGCAGAGGTCCTCGCGGAAGCCGTGCCGCGGACGAGCGCCGAGCTCGCGCTGCCGCGCCGCGAGAGGTTCCATCCGTCCCCGGCGGACTGGCGGGACGAGGTGCTCTACTTCCTGCTCGTCGACCGGTTCAGCGACGCGCGCGAGGCAGAGCGGCCGCTGCTCGACCGGAACGCGCGCGCCGCGGCGCGGCCGGACGGCGCGGACGGCCAGGCGTGGCGCTGGGATCGGTGGGCGGAATCCGGCGCGAAGCGATGGCAGGGCGGCACGCTCGCGGGCGTCCACTCGAAGCTCGGCTATCTCGACGCCCTAGGCGTGACGACGTTGTGGGTGAGCCCCGTGCTCAAGCAGCGCGGGCACCTCGACACGTACCACGGCTACGGCGTTCAGCACTTTCTCGACGTCGATCCGCGCTACGGAACGCGCGCGGATCTCGTCGCGCTCGTCGACGCCGCGCACGCGCGCGGCATGCGCGTGATCCTCGACATCATCTTCAATCACTCCGGCAGCAACTGGACATATCCCGGCGGCGTGTTCGAGCCCGCCTACCGGCCGTTCCCGCAGCGCTACGACTTCGGCAGCTGGCTCGGCCGCGACGGCGAGGCGATCGGCGCGATCGGTGACGACGCGGAGCAGGCCGTGTGGCCGACGGAGCTGCAAGCGCCGGACGCGTACACGCGCGCCGGCGTCGGCGACTTGGGCGGCGGCGATCTCGCCGATCCGGAAGCGGAGCACAAGCGCACCGATTTCTTCTCGCTGCGCGACTTCGCGCTGCGAGCGCCCGGCGTGCTCGCCGGCCTCGCGCGCTGCTACCAGTACTGGATCGCGCTCACGGATTGCGACGGCTTCCGCATCGACACGCTGAAGCACGTCTCGTTCGATGAGGGCCGCAACTTCTGCGGCGCCATCAAGGAATTCGCGGCGAACCTGGGCAAGGCGAGCTTCCTGCTCGCGGGCGAGATCGCAGGCGGCGATTTCGCGGAGCGCAGGTATCTCGACGTGCTCGGCCGCAATCTCGATGCGGCGCTCGACATCGGCGGGATGCGTCCCGCCCTTCAAGACGTCGCGAAGGGTCTCGCGCCGCCCGACGCCTACTTCTCGGGATTCGATCCCGGCGCAGCCGAGATGGGCTCGCATCGCAACTTGGGCCAGCGTCACGTGTCGATCCTCGACGATCACGACCACGTGTCCGGCCCGAAGATCCGGTTCTCGAGCGAGTCATCGTCGCCCCAGCAGGTGGTGGCCGCCGTCGCGCTGCAGCTCTTCACGCTCGGCATCCCGTGCATCTACTACGGTACCGAGCAGTCGTTCGCCGGCCCCGAGGAATCCGAGCGCCGTTTCCTGCCTGGATGGAAGGGCGGCGACTTCGCCGATCGCTACTTGCGCGAGGCCATGTTCGGCCCCGAGCATCCGCGGCGCGCGGGCCGCGCGGGGCTCGCCGGGCCCGACGCGCTCGACGCCACGCTGCCCGGCTTCGGCCCGTTCGGCACGGCGGGCGCGCACTGCTTCGATCCCGCGCATGGCGCGTACAGGAGCATCGCGGCGCTCACGGCGGTGCGCAAGCGCTTTCCGGTGCTCCGCGCCGGCCGGCAATATCGGCGGCCGACTTCGTTGTTCGGTCAGCCGTTCCTCGAGCGCGGCGGCGGCGAGTTGCTCGCGTGGTCGAGGATCTTGAGCGACGAGGAGGCGCTGTGCGTCGTGAACACGCACGGCACGCAGCGCCGCGGCGCCGACGTGCTCATCGACGCTGACCTGAACGCCGACGGCGCCCGCTTCACCGTCGTCGCGAACGGCGCGGAAGCGGCGCAGGGCAGCGCCGCCGGCGTGAGTCATCCGGTGGGCTCGACGGTGGCCGTGAGGCGCGACTCCTCAGGGGTAGGGTTCGTCGAGGTCCGCGACGTGCCGCCGTCCGGCGTCGTCGTGCTCGTGAATCGCCCGTAGGCCGCGCGAGCGCCGCGGTGTCGATCGGCTTTGCGTGGTCGACGGCGACAAGCTCACGCTGACGTACGACGTCGTCGAGCGGCGGGACACGCGCGGCGGGCAGTCGTTTGGCGGCCTGCTGATGTCGGCCGAGGTGCTCACGGCGACGCGGGCACGCTGAGCCTCGAGCGACAGCCGCGAGCTCGAGCGCTGGCGCGTCGCGGCGAATCCCGATCACGGGCGACGACCCCAGGTGAGCCGAAAGTCCAATTCGTTCGCCGCGCGGACAGGCTAGCGTTCGCGAAGCCGGTGCGGCGCGCGTGTCGCAGGGAGAGCGATGGACTCGAGCCGATTTGCGTGGCTGCTCTTGGCCGCAGGCGCGCAAGCGCATGCCCAGGGCGGCGACAGCGACGCGGAGCTCGCGAAGAAGCTCGCGAACCCGGTCGCCGCGCTGATCAGCGTGCCGTACCAGATGAACTACGACGAGAAGATCGGCCCGGCGCGCGACGGCGAGCGTTGGCAGATGAACTTCCAGCCGGTAGTGCCGTTCGACTTCGGCTCGGAGTGGACGATCATCTCGCGCACGATCGTGCCCCTCGTCGCGCAGCAAGACATTTTCCCCGGCGCCGGCAGCCAATCGGGGCTCGGCGATATCACGCAGAGTCTGTTCTTCGCGCCGAAACACACGAGCGTCGAAGGTTTCACCTGGGCCGTCGGCCCCGCGTTCCTGCTCCCGGCGGCCACCGACGAGTTGCTCGGCACGGACAAGTGGGGTGGCGGGCCGACGGGCATCGTCCTCATGCAGAAGGGCCCTTGGACGTACGGCGCGCTCGTGAACCACCTCTGGTCGTTCGAGGGCCACCACGACCGTCCCGACTTCAGCTCGACGTTTCTCCAACCGTTCCTTTCTTATCGCACGACGAAGCTCTGGACTTACGTGGTGAACGCCGAGTCGAGCTACGACTGGAAAAACGACGCGTGGTCCGTGCCGATCAACTTGAGCGCGAGCAAGCTCGTCGCGCTCGGCAAGCACCGCGTGAGCTTTTTCGGGGGAGTCCGCTACTGGACCGAGTCTCCGGAGAGCGGCGCGCACGACTGGGGCCTGCGGTTCGGGGCGACGCTGTTGTATCCGAAGTAGCGGTCGGGCGTTTTCGCGACGGCGCTGCGGCGCGCCGGACGGAGACGCGGATGGGCTCGTCGATGCACAGACGGTCCGAGTAGTACTATGGGTCTCGTGTCCTTGCTACCTCGACTCGGTTGCGGAGGAGACCACCATGAGGCAGATCAAGGCCCATGTCGCTATAGCGATGGTGCTCGTTGCCGGATGTGCGGCCGCCCCCGACGTCGCCGAGCAAACCCCCACAACGGTGGCCCCCATCGCCGGATCGCAAGCCGCCGTTGCCGCCGTCATTCCGGACGCCGTGCTCGATATCGACGAGATCAACGCAAGCACGTCCCCGCCGCTCATCTGCCGCGATGTGCTCAAGGCAAACTCCAACATGCACGTGCGGCAATGCCTGACGGAGGCGGATTGGAAAGTCTACGAGCGCGCCGCGGCGCGGCGGGCGGAAGAGCTGACGCGAATGCTCCAAGGCGGCCTCTATCGTCGTTGACCAGGCGCGTTCGCGGGCGACTCCAGTCGGTCTCCCCTGGTCGTTGGCGCCTCGCTTGGGGCCGACCACGAACGGCGCGCATCTACCTTCCGGCCGCTTCGGTTTAAACTGCCCGGGTCTGAAGCAAACCGGCAGGGTCGCCGCCATGGCAACGACTAACAAAAAGAAACGTGAATCAGTGATCACCGCGGTTGCGATCGTGCTGGGTGCTGCGGTGTCGCAGCCAGCCGCGCCGCAGGGCTCCGAGAGGTTGACCGTCGACGTCCACGACTGTCTTTCGCTCGAGAAGCGCGACGAGCGATTGGCGTGCTTCGAGGCCCAGGTCGAGGCCGCGCAGCGCGCGGCGCCGGCGCGCGGCAGCGAGCCCGTGGCACCGAGCCCGGCCCCTGCGGCGACCGCTGCCCCTGCGCCGAGCGCTCCCCCGGCTGCGGCGGGCACTGCCGCTGCGGCGAGTACTGCCGCCTCGGCCGAGAGCGGGAAGCCGGCCCGCGCGAAGAGCGGTTCCGAGCAAGCGCCGGCCGAAATCGTCGCGAAAGTGGCCGAGCTGCGCGAGACGGTTCCGAACGCCTACCTGATCACGCTCGACAACGGCCAGGTTTGGCGGCAGTCGCAGCCGGCGGCGTACCCGCTGCGTCCGGGTCTGGAGGTGCGGCTCCGCCAAACGAGGTTTGGCTATCGCCTCACCGCTCCGGAGCTACGCGGCCAAATCCAGGTCGACCGCGTGCGCTAGCCGCTCGCTCCGCTCAAATGCGGCGATATTTCGATAGGGCGCGCGAGGAGCGTGCGAAGCTCAACTAGCGTAGGAGCCCACGGATGGCACACCCCAAAACTCTGCGCGCCACGCTCGGTTGGCTGTCGGCCCTTGCGGCTCTGCTCACGGTCCCGGCGATTGCACAGGATTCATCGCCCGAAGCAGGGGCTCGCACGGACGCCGCCACAGAAACGCCGCAGGCGGTGGACGAAGTCATCGTGCGCGGGCGTCGGCTGAGCGAGATCGAGGCCGATCTTCGCATCTACATCAACAAGTTCTTGACCGAGGTCGCGGCGCCCGCGCGCGGGCGAGGCTACGCCCGCTGGCATCGCCAGGTGTGCATCGGCGTGCACAATCTCGAAATCTCCGCCGCCCAATATGTGGTCGACCGCATTTCGAGCGCGGCGCAAGACGTGGGGCTCGAGCCCGGCGAGCCCGGCTGCCGCCCCGAGGTGAACATCCTCTTCACGACCAACGCGAGCGAAACCGCGTCCCTCATGGTCGAGACCGAGCCGCGGGCTTTCCGGCCGATGGCGGGATACGCCGGCACGGATCCCGGCGTCGACGCGCTCGACGAGTTCGTGAAATCCAACCGGGCCGTGCGCTGGTGGCACGTGAGCATGCCGGTCGGCGCGCACAACCGCGTGAATGCCATCGACGAGCCGGGCACAAGAGCTTGCGCCGACTCACCCCTCTGTGCGCCGCAGGTCAACGTGCAGGGTCCTTCCCGGATCCATAGCGGCACGGTGGACGAGCTGCAGTATGTGATCGTCGTCGTGGATGCGACCAAGCTCAAAGGGACGACGTGGCAGCAGCTCGGCGACTATCTCGCCGTCATATCTCTCGCCCAGATCGACCCGAAGGCGGATCTGGCGGACTTCGACAGCATCCTGAATCTGTTCAGCAACCCCGCTGCCTATTCCGGCCTCACCGATTGGGACCGCTCCTACCTGCAGGCGCTCTACGGGTACGATCAGGAGCGAAGCGCGCGGGCGGCGCAGAACGAGATCGTGAGCCGCATCGCGAAGCGGGAGCTGGAAGACCGTTGAGCAAACGCCGGTCGAACTAGGGTCAGACCCCAAAGGGGGTCAGACCCTCGCGCACCAGTCGCGCCAGATGCTCCTGAATAACGCTTCGAGGCCGCGGACGAACCGCGGCGCATCCATCACCGGCGAGGACTCGATGCGCTCGCGCAGCGCGCGCCGCGACCCGGCCAGTCCGGCGGCGTCGCGGATCAACTCCGCCGCGAGCTCTACGTACTGCCCCGCGGTTCGCGCGACGAGGTGCTCGAGACCCACGTTGGCGAGCAGCGTCGAGCCCGCCCGCGACACGGCGGTGCGCCCCGCGAGACTGACCACGGGCACGCCCATCCAAAGCGCATCGCAGGTCGTCGTGCCTCCGCCGTACGGATGCGGGTCGAGCGCCACGTCGATCAGACGGTAGGTCTCCAAGTAATCCGCGAGGGACTGGCGGCCCACGAAAGCCGCGCGTGACTCTTCCACGCCGGCCGCGCGCAACGTGCCGCGCACGCGGTCGCGATGGGCCTCGGTGCGCGCATAGAGAAGGAGCCGGGCGTCCGGTGCGCGGCGCAGCAGCCGCGTCCAGAGGTCGAGCGTCACATCGGTGACCTTGGCGAAATTGTTGAGGCAACCGAAGGTCGGTGGGCCCGTGCGGCGCTCCGTCGCCGGCCGCCGGGAGTCCGGCAGCGGCGGCGCGGAATAGCACCAATAGCAGTGCGGGAGGTATATCGAGGTCTCGGCGTAGTCGCCGGACTCCCCCGGCGGGTCGAGAAAACGGTCGGTCACTCGGTAGTCGATCGCGTCGACGCCCGTCGTGCTGCAGTAGGCGAGATACGTGATCTGAACCGGCGCCGGCTTGCGCGCAAACGTGAGCAGCCGGTTGTGGCCGGAATGCGCGGCGAGGTCCACGAGGATGTCGATCCCGTCCGCGCGGACGACGTCGGCCAGCTGCGCATCGCCGAGCACGGCGACGTCACGCCAGCGATCCACGTGCTCGCGGAGCAAGCCGGTGACGGCGTCGGGCGTCGTCACGTCGGAATACGCGACGACCTCGACCTGCCGCCGGTCGCGCTCCCGGAGCACCGGCAGAATGAAGCGCGCTACCGGATGCTCGCGGAAATCGCCCGATACGTAGCCTACCCGCAGCCGGCGGTCCGGCTCGGGACCGTTCTCGTGCGGACGGCGGCCGGCCGCGAGCGGCGCCACGTGCCGCTCGGCCCACGCGCGGTGCTCGCGCGCGAGATCGGCCGGCGAGCAGCCGGGATGATAGTGGAGCGTCAGAAGAAGATTGCTGTGCAGGGCCGACAAATCGGGACGCAGCTCGATGGCGCGCCGATAACAGTCGATCGCTGCGTCGAGCTCGCCTCGATCCTTGAGCAGGTTGCCGCGGTTCGCGTGCGGCTCGGCGTACTCGGGATCGAGATCGATGGCTTTTCGATAGAGAATCTCCGCTTCCGTCAGACGATCCTGCCGCGCGAGGACGTAGCCCAAGTTGTTGGTGGCCTCGGCGTAACCGGGATCGAGCTCGATCGCCGCCTCGTAGCAACGAGCGGCTTCGTCGTAGCGCTCGAGGCGATCGAAAACTTGTCCCAGATTGTTCCGGCAAACCGCCGCGTCGGGTCGCAAGCTCACGGCCCGTTGAACGAGTGCGAGAGCGGACACGAGGTTCCCGCCTTGCAGCGCGATCACGCCGAGCAAATGCAGCGAGTCCGCGTGCTCCGGCTCGCGTTGCAGGATTTCTCGATAGCGCCGTTCCGCCTCGGCGAGACGACCGGCTCGATGGTGCTCGAGCGCGAGCGCGAAGGCTTGATCCGCGCTGACCTCAGGCATTGCTGCTATCTACTCTCCACCGGCTAGCGGTGCTATGTACCGTTCCTATCATGAGAATTCTCGGTGGCCGTTGGATCGCGGCTGCGTGCCGCCTAGTATTCGCGCGCCAGGAAGGAGAGTACCAGCGCCATGAAGGCATTCTGTATCTTCGCGCTCTCGGCGTTCGCCCTGCCGGCCTTCGCCCAAGACGCGGCGCCACCCGCTTCGCAGCCCGCCGCCGGCGTCGACGAGATCGTCGTGCCCGGCCGTACGGGAGAGCAGCTCCGGGTCGAGATCGAGCGGCTCGAGAACTCCGTCTACGAGCGGTTCAACGCGTTGAACAGCGACGACGACTTCGACGTCCACTGCTTCGAGCAGGCGCCGACCGGCTCGAACATTCCCGTGCGTACCTGCTGGCCGAATTTCGCGCTCCATGCCGAGGAGCGGGCGGCGGGCAACAGCTTGCGCGGGATGCAAGGCGTCGGCGCCGGTGGCAATTCGCAGCAAGAGCGGTCGGATTTGGCGCGCAAGGGCAAGGAGATGATCGCCGAGATGCAGCGCGTTGCCCGCCAGGACGAGCAGCTCATGAAAGACCTCACCCAGTTGGCGGAGCTCAAGGAGCAGCAGCAGACGGGCCGCCCGCGCCGCGCGGACCGCTGAGCGCGTCCCCCGCACCGCCAAACCCCTAGGCGCGTGAAGAGCTTGCGGCCCTGCCGCGATGTGTACTCACCGGGCTGTCGTTGCCCGAATGCCACAAGCTCGACCCCCCTGCGAAGCATTCGAAACGGCCTGTCCGCTTCTCGAGGCAACGAACGGTTGCGCTGACGCAGCTACGGTGCTAGCCTCCCGATGGGGTCGGGGCTACAAGAACATAAGACGTCGGACGTCTCAGTTAGTCCCGCGCAATTCGATTCACGCCTTGGGGAGGGAGAAATGAAGGTTACTACGAGCTATGCGGGCGCTCGCCCGCGTTTTGGTGCTTTGTCGTCGGCGGTTGCCGCGGCCCTTGCAGTGTCCTCGGCCGGGGTTGTCCAAGCCCAAGAGCAGCCGAAGACCGAGAAACAAGTCGACGAAATCACGGTGACCGGCTCGCGCATCCAGCGCCAGGACTTCACGTCCAACAGCCCGGTCCAGACCGTCGATCAGCAGGCGTTCGAACAGACGGCCGTCGTCGGCGTCGAAACAGTTCTGAACAAGTTGCCGCAGTTCGTGCCTGCCGTCACGCAGTTCACGACGGGCGACGTGCAGCAAACGGCTACCAACACGGTCGGCGCATCGACCGTCAGCCTCCGCGGCCTCGGCGCGAACCGAAACCTCGTGCTCATCAACGGCCGCCGCGGCATGCCGGTCAACCCGACGATGGTCGTGGACACGAACTCGATTCCGTCTTCCGCCATCCAGCGCGTGGAAGTCATCTCGGGCGGCGCCTCGGCCGTGTACGGCGCGGACGCCGTCGGCGGCGTCGTCAACTTCATCCTCAAGGACGACTACGAGGGCGCGTCGGTCGACGTGCGCTTCGGCGATACCCAGCACGGCGGCGATCAGACCGTGCACATCGGCGGACTCTTCGGCGTCAACGCGGCCGACGGCCGCGGCAACATCATGCTCGGCATCGAGCGTGACACGCGGGCGAAGCAGTACACCTGGCAGCGCGACTGGTGGATCGCGGACCGCGCGAATCCGAACACGGCGGGCGGCGGTTTCGCCTTCGGCAGCGCCAGTTGGTTCCACAATGAGCCCGCCGCCAACTTGCCGGCGAACTCTCCCACCAACAATCCGAGCCAGGCCGTCGTCAACTCAATCTTCACGCAAGCTACCGGGGCGGCCCAGATCCCGGCCAACTTCGCGATGACGAACTTCCGGATCAATCGGGACGGCAGCGTCTTCACCGGCTTGCAGGACAACCAAGCGCGTTCCCCTGGGGCCTACCTGTGGGACGGCCCGGTGTTCAACGGCAACCAGAACTGCCCGACGGCGGGCTCAGCGGTCGGCAACATCACCGTGAACCAGACTTGCCGCGGCGTCGCCGGCGGCGGCGACCTCGACGGCAGCTTCAAGGACCTCCCGGTCTTCGTCCGGCAGGCGAACGGCCAGATCAAAGAGAACATCATGTACCAGTGGGCGTCCAGCCCACTCGAGCGGCTCTCGGGTTTCGCGAACGGCCATTACGACATCGCCGACAACATCAGGCTCACGGGCCAAGCGATGGTCACGCGCACCAAGACGGAGTCGAGCCTCGGGCTCGCGTCCGCCAACATCAACCAGTGGGGTGCGGGCATCCCGTTCGGCAATCAGCTCTACCGGGGCAACAGCAATACCTATTTCGACATCCCGGACTCGCTCATCGACGTCAACGGTAACAACGTTGCGGACCCGGGGATCGACCGTACGAATCCCTCGTATACGCCCGCGGGCCGATTCGGTGTCAACTGCGACGCGGCGGTCGGCACGCCGGGCATGCCCCAGGCCGACGGTCTGCCTGGCTGCACGAAGTCGGAGGCTTTTCCCGTTCCCGCGGACACCTACCGGCTGATGATGAGCCGCACGCGTGCCTGTCCCGTCACTCTTACTGGGGCTGCGCTTGCCCAGTGCCAAGCCCAACTAGCCACCCTCAACGCCGCCGGGCCGGCGGCGGAGGACCTCGTTTGGATTAGCCGCGAGCCGGACTGGCTGAGAAACTCGCTCGGGGCGGCGCGCTCGACCACCAACACCACGACCACGATGAGCTTCTCGATGGGTCTCGAGGGAG
>DASQOL010000241.1:0-17763 GCA_035644475.1 Gammaproteobacteria bacterium
CGCCGGCCGCCAAGCCGGCCCCCGCGCCGGCGCGCGCCACCAACGGCCCGACGCCGCCGCAGCCCGCGCCGCAAGCGGCCGCGACCCCGAACCGAATGGGGCCCGCGGTGCGCAAGCTGGTGGAGGAGAACGACCTCGATCCCGCCTCGATCGCGGGCTCCGGGCGCGACGGCAGGATCACCAAGGGCGACGTGCTCGACTACATCGTCGACCATCGCGCCACCACCGTCGGAATCGACCACGAAGTGCTCGGACGCGCGGGCTTGGGCTCCGAGCCCCAGCCGGTCGGCCCTGCACGCAACGAGCAGCGCGTCGCAATGACACGGTTGCGCGCACGCATCGCGGAGCGCCTGCTCCAGGCGCAGCAGCAGGCCGCGATGCTCACCACGTTCAACGAAGCCGACATGAGCGCGGTCATGGCGCTCAGGCAAAAGCACCAGGACCAGTTCCAGGAGCGTCACGGCATCAAGCTCGGCTTCATGTCGTTCTTCGTCAAAGCCTGCATCGAGGGTTTGCGGCAATCGCCGCTGCTCAACGCTTCGGTCGACGGCAACGACATCGTTTATCACGAGTTCTTCGACGTCGGCGTCGCGGTGTCCACCGATCGCGGCCTGGTGGTGCCGGTGCTGCGCAACGCGGAGCAGATGGGCTTTGCGGAAATCGAGCTCGCGATCCGCGATTTCGGCGAGCGCGCGCGCAAGGGCGCGCTGCAGATGGAGGAGCTCACGGGCGGCACGTTCACGATCACCAACGGCGGCATCTTCGGCTCCCTGATGTCGACGCCGATCTTGAACCCACCGCAGAGCGGCATCTTGGGCATGCACAAGATCCAGCAACGGCCGATGGTGGTCGACGGCAAGATCGAAGCACGACCGATGATGTATCTTGCGCTCACCTACGATCACCGGATCGTCGACGGCCGCGAGGCGGTGCAATTCCTCGTGCACGTGAAAGAGCAGATCGAGGATCCGTCGCGCTTGCTGTTGCAAGTCTAGGCACAAGGCCCATCTAACCACCATGAATGACAAGAGCTACGACGTCGTCGTGATCGGCGGCGGGCCGGGGGGCTATCCCGCGGCGATTCGCGCCGCGCAACTCGGCTTGAGCGCGGTCTGCATCGACGACTGGAAGAACGAGGAAGGCGTGCGGCTGTTCGGCGGCACGTGCTTGAACGTGGGCTGCATCCCGTCGAAGGCGCTGCTCGAGTCCACCGAGCTCTATCACCGCGCCGAGACCGAGTTTGCGGCGCACGGCATCAGCGTCGGCTCGCTCGCGATCGACCTTAACGCGATGCAGAACCGCAAGAAGGGCATCGTCAAGCAACTCACCACGGGCATCGACGCGCTGTTCAAGGCCGCCGGCGTCGTCGGGATCAAGGGTCGCGGCAAGCTGCTCGCGGGCAACCGCGTGGAGGTCACCACGGACGAAGGCGTGCAGACCCTCGCCGGCAAGCACGTGGTGCTCGCCACGGGTTCGGTGTCGATCGAGCTGCCGATCGCAAAGTTCGACGGCAAGCGGATCGTCGACTCCACCGGCGCGCTCGCGTTCACGTCCGTGCCGAACCGCCTCGGCGTGATCGGCGCCGGCGTTATCGGGCTCGAGCTCGGCAGCGTCTGGCGGCGGCTGCATTCCGAGGTCGTGATCCTCGAGGCGCTCGACACCTTTCTTAATATGGCTGATCAGACGATCGCCAAGGAAGGCCTGCGGCACCTGAAGAAGCAGGGGCTCGACATCCGCCTCGGCGCCAAGGTCACGGGAGCACAGGTCCAGGGCGACGTGGTCAAGGTCCGCTACGAGATGGGCGGCGCGGCGGAAGTGCTCGAAGTCGACGCGCTGGTCGTCGCGGTCGGCCGCCGGCCGGTCACTCAGGGCGCGTTCGCGCCCGACGTGGGAGTGAAGGTCGACAAGCGCGGCTTCATCGAGGTCGACGACGAGTGCCGCACGTCGGTCGCGAACGTGTGGGCCGTCGGCGACGTGGTCCGCGGCCCGATGCTCGCGCACAAGGGCATGGAAGAAGGCGTCATGGTCGCCGAGCTGATCGCCGGCCAGCACGGCGAGCTGAACTACAAGACCATCCCGTCCGTGATCTACACGGCGCCGGAGATCGCCTGGGTCGGTCAGACCGAGGAAGAGGTCAAGAAGACCGGCCGGCCGTACAAGGTCGGGACGTTCCCGTTCGCCGCGAACGGCCGTGCGAAGGGCATGCAGCAGACGGCCGGGCTCGTGAAGCTCATCGCCGACGTGGAGCATGACGACGTGTTGGGCGTGCACATCGTGGGTCCGGTGGCGGGCGAGCTCATCGCCGAGGCGGTGCTCGCGATGGAGTTCCAAGCGTCGGCCGAGGACATCCAGCGCACCATCCATGCGCATCCCACGCTGTCGGAAGCGCTGCACGAAGCGTCGCTGTCCGCCGACAAGCGCGCGATCCACGGCATCAACCGCTAGGCTTTCGGGCTAACGCTCGCTTGGCTTAGTCGCTATCATAGGCCGCGGTGGCGTGGGGCCACCTCGGAGTTATGAGTTTGCGGCAATGCTCGGACGACCCCTGCGCGGGCCGCCCGGCTTGCATTGGTCGATGCGGCAGGAGCTTGAGCGGCATGACCGGATTTCCGTCGGCCCCGGCGCAAATCAGGGCCTCTTCCGCTTTACGCATTCTCGGCATCGATCCGGGATCGCAGATCACCGGGTTCGGCGTTGTCGAGGTCGACGGCCATCGCACCACCGCGATCGAGTGGGGCAGCATCCGCACCGAAGGCGACCACTCGGCGCGGTTGCGGGAGATCTTCTTCGCGCTAGGGCGCCTGGTGCGCGAGCTCAAGCCCGACGAGATCTCGATCGAGCGCGTGTTCCTGCACAGGAACGCGGACAGCGCGCTCAAGCTCGGTCAGGCGCGGGCCGCGGCGATTTGCGCCACGTTCGAGGCCGACGTGCCGATCTATGAGTACAGCGCGCGGCAGATCAAGCAGGCCGTCGTCGGCCGCGGCGGCGCCGACAAGGAGCAAGTGCAGCACATGGTGCAGCTGATCCTCGCCATGCAGGAGCGGGCCGCGCCCGACGCCGCCGACGCGCTCGCCGCCGCGATCTGTCACGCGCACCAGCGCGGCGTGCGCGACCTCTTGGCGACGGTGAAGATTTGAGAAGGGCACGATGATCGGATCGCTGCGAGGAACGTTGACCGGCAAGCGGCCGCCGTGGCTCACGCTCGACGTCGGCGGCGTGGGCTATGAGATCGAGGCGCCGATGTCGACGTTCTACCGGCTGCCCGACGTGGGGCGCGAGGTCATGCTGCTCACGCACCTGGTGGTGCGCGAGGACGCGCACCTGCTCTACGCCTTCTTCACGGAGGGCGAGCGCGCGCTGTTCCGCAGTCTCTTGAAGATCTCGGGCATCGGCGCGCGCATCGGGCTCGGAGTGCTCTCCGGGATGAGCGCCGAGGGTTTTTACGACTGCGTGCGGCGCAAAGACGCCGCGAGCCTCACGCGGATCCCGGGAGTCGGCAAGAAGACCGCCGATCTCTTGATCCTGAAAATGGAGGACCGCTTGCCGGAGGCCATCGAGCCCGACCGCGCGGCGCTTCCGGCGCGCTCCATGGCGGAGGGCGAGGCGAGCGGGGCGTTGCTCGCGCTCGGCTACAAGCCGGCCGAGGTCATGAAGATGCTCAAGGACCTCGACGGCGAGCGGCTCGGCACCGAGGGAATGATCCGCGAGGCGTTGAAACGCGTGCATAGGGTGGCCGAGCGATGATCGAGCGCGGCAACGTCGACACGGCTCGCGTCGTCGCACCGATCGGCGCGCAGGAGGACGAGGCGTTCGACCGTGCCGTGCGTCCGCGGCGGCTCGACGATTACGTGGGCCAGCCGCGCGTGAAGGCCCAGATGCGGATCTTCATCGCGGCCGCGCGCCAACGCGGCGAGGCTCTCGACCACACACTGCTGTTCGGCCCTCCGGGCCTGGGCAAGACCACGCTCGCGCACATCATCGCCAACGAGCTCGGCGTGAACATGCACCAGACGTCGGGCCCCGTGCTCGAGCGCGCCGGCGACCTCGCGGCCCACCTCACGCGGCTCGAGACGAATGACGTGCTGTTCGTCGACGAGATCCACCGCCTGAGCCCCGTGGTCGAGGAGTTTCTCTATCCGGCCCTCGAGGACTTCCAGCTCGACTTCATGATCGGTGAAGGCCCCGGCGCACGCTCGATCAGGCTGCCGTTGAAGCCGTTCACGCTGGTCGGCGCCACCACGCGCGCGGGGCTGCTCACGTCGCCGCTGCGCGACCGTTTCGGCATCACGCAGCATCTAGAGTTCTATGCCAGCGCCGAGCTCACGCAGATCGTGTTGCGCACGGCCGGAATTCTCGCGCTGCCGATCGACGACGCCGGTGCGCGCGAGATCGCGGCGCGCTCGCGCGGTACGCCGCGGATCGCGAACCGGCTGCTGCGGCGCGTCCGCGATTTCGCGCAGGTCAAGGGCGACGGCACCGTCAGCGAGGCGGTGGCGAAGGATGCGATGGACCTGCTCGAGGTCGACCCGCACGGCTTCGACACGATGGATCGGAAGCTGCTGCTCACCGTCATCGAGAAGTTCGACGGGGGCCCCGTCGGCATCGAGAGCCTCGCGGCCGCCGTGGGCGAGGAGCGCGGCACGCTCGAGGATGTGATCGAGCCGTATCTGATCCAGGAAGGTTACCTGCAGCGCACGCCGCGAGGCCGAGTCGCGAGCCGCGCGGCGTATGCGCACTTCGGGGCCGCGCTGCCGGCGGGCCGCGACCGGCCCGACGCTCCGGACCTGTTCGGCTGACGGGGCATGGGGCTTGCATGAAGGAATTCGTGTTGCCGATCAGGGTCTATCTCGAGGATACGGATGCGCAGGGAGTGGTTCATAACGCCAGCTACTTCCGCTTCATGGAGCGGGCGCGCACCGAATGGATGCGCGCCCAAGGCATGGATCACGACGAGCTCCGCGAGGAGCACGGCATCGTGCTCGTGCTCGCGAGCATCAAGGCGCGATTTCGCGCGCCCGCTCGGCTCAGCGACATGCTTTTTGTCTCCGCGGCCGTCACCGAGGCGCGCGGCGCGCGGTTGCGGTTCGCACAGAACGTTCGGCGCGGCGAGCCCGACGGCGAGATCGTCTGCGACGGCCTCGCCGAAGTCGCGTGCATGGACGCGCGTGCGGGCAGGCCGCGCCGTTTTCCGCCCACACTCATGAGTGAGCTCTAAATGAATAGCGATTTGTCAGTAGTGCAGTTGGTCTGGGCCGCAGGCCCCGTCGTGAAGTTCGTGCTCGCGCTGCTGCTGCTCGCGTCGATCGCGTCCTGGGCCGTGATCATCGACAAGGCGCGGCTGCTCAAGCAGGCGCATCGCGCGGCCGCCGAGTTCGAGGCGAGCTTCTGGTCGGGCGTGGATCTCTCCTCGCTCTACCGCGACATCGCGCGCACCGAGGCCACGCCGCTCGGCATGGCCGGGATCTTCGAGGCGGGCTTCCGCGAATTCGGCCGGCTCAAGCCGGAGTCCGGCATGACGTCGGAGCAGATCGTGGAAGGGGCGCGCCGCGCGATGCGCGTGTCGCATCTGCGCGAGATGGACCGCGTGGAGCACAACCTCGCGTTCCTCGCCACGGTCAGCAACACGAGCCCGTACGTCGGCCTGCTCGGCACGGTGTGGGGCATCATGAGCGCGTTCTACTCGCTCGGTAACGTGCAGAGCGCCACCATCGCGCTGGTCGCGCCGCACATCTCGGAGGCGCTGATCGCCACGGCGATGGGCCTCATCGCCGCGATCCCGGCCGGCATCTTCTTCAACCGCTACGCGAACCAGGTCAACCGGCTCGAGGTGCGTTACGACACGTTCAGCGAGGAGCTGTCGGCGATCCTGCAGCGCAACGCGGCTCGCCGCGAGCCCGCGGCCACCGAAGCACCCGTCGCGTCCGGCCGCCGTCAGGCGCTCGAGCTCGGAGTGGAGCGATGAGCCGCGCCAAGCATCGCCTGATGAGCGAGATCAACGTCGTTCCCTACATCGACGTGATGCTCGTGCTCTTGATCATCTTCATGATCACCGCGCCGCTGCTCACGCAGGGCATCACGGTCGACTTGCCGAAGGCCGCGGCCCAGGCGCTCGACCCCGAGCTCTTGAAGGACAACGAGCCGCTCGTGTTGAGCATCGATCGCGAGGGACGCTTCTATCTCAACATCGGCGGCAAGGACACCGACCAGCCGATCGACGAGGCCACGCTGGTCGAGCGCGTGTCGGCCGTGCTGCGGCGCAACCCGCAGACGCCGGTGCTCGTGAAGGGCGACCAGAACGTGCCGTACGGCCGGATCGTCACGGGTATGACGTTGCTCACACAGGCAGGCGCGCCGAAGGTCGGGTTTTTGACGGATCCGCCCCCCGTCGACGACCGGCGGCAGCGGGGCCGCTAGCGAGGCGCGATGTTCGCGTTCGTCGGCGAGCACAAGGCGGCGTTCGTATTCTCCGTGGCGTTTCATGTGGCCGCGGTGGCGGTGCTCATGGTGAGTCTCAAATTGCCGTCGAAGCCGCCGGTGCTCCCGGCGCCGATCCAAGGGGTGGTCGTCGACCAGTCCGTGCTCAAGCGTGAGCAGCAGCGCCGCGAGCAGGTCGCGCGCGTGGAGCGCGAGCGCACGCAGCGCGAGGATCGGGAGCGCCGCGAGGCCGTGGAACGGGAGAAGCAGGAAAAGCTCGCGGTCGAGCAGCGCGAGCGCGACAAGGTCGCGGAGCAGAAGCGCGACCAGGAGCGCAAGGAACAGGCCGAGCGCGACAAGGCGGAGGCCGCGAAGAAGGAGCAGGAAAAGCTCGTGCAGGAGAAGCGCGACCAAGAGGCGAAGGAGAAGCGCGACCGCGAGGAGGCCGCGAAACGCCAACAAGTGGCGCGCGCGCAGCAGCAGCGCGAGAAGGAGCTTGCCGATGCGTTGGCCGCCGAGGCCGAGCAAAACGCCGCCGCGCGCTCCGGCAAGCTCGACGAGTACGCGAGGAGGATCACCGACAAGATCGAGCGCAATTGGAACAAGCCCCTGTCGGCGCAACCCGGGCTCGAATGCGAGGTGCACGTGGAGCAGATTCTCACGGGCGAGGTCGTCAACGTGGAGCTCGGCCGGTGCAACGGCGATCCGACTGTGAAAGACTCGATTCTGCAGGCCGTCCGGAGGGCCTCGCCGCTGCCGAAGCCGGATCCGCCGCTGCAGGTGGAGCGCAATCTCAACGTGACGTTCCGGCCGGATCTTTGACGCGGCGGCTCGACTGAATCGGACTTGAAGGAGTAGTGATGCTCGGATTGTTGAAGTTGACTCACGTGCGCGGCGCGCGCTCGCCCTTGCGCAGCATGCTTTTGCTGGGAGCTTTGCTCTGCGGCGCGGCGCAGGCCCAGATGAACATTGTCGTCACACAATACAACGTCCGCCCGATACCGGTCGCGATCGTCCCCTTCGGCTGGCAGGGTACGGGCGCGCCGGCCTACGACGTTGCCGGCGTCGTCACCGCGGATCTCGGCAACAGCGGCCGCTTCGCGCCGATCAAGGTCGCCGACATGGTGTCGAAGCCGACGCAGCCCACCCAAGTCAACTTCCAGGACTGGCGCGTGCTCGACGTCGACGCGCTGGTGATCGGCCAGCTCTCGCAGACCGCGCCGGGTCGTTACGCCGCCGTGTTCCAGCTATTCGACGTGCCGAGCGGCGAGCAACGGCTGGGTTTCCGCTTGGAGGGCGGCCAGCAGGATCTGCGCGCGATGTCGCATCAGATCTCGGATATGGTCTTCGAGAAGCTCACGGGCATCAAAGGCGTGTTCAGCACGCAAATCGCATACGTGAGCGAGGAACAGCGGCCCGACAAGACCAAACGTTACCGGTTGATCGTGTCGGACGCGGACGGCGAGAACGCGAACGTCGTCGCGGACTCGCCGCAGCCGCTGATGTCGCCGGCGTGGTCGCCGGACGCGAGGCGGCTCGCGTACGTGTCGTTCGAGGGCAATCAGTCGGCGGTCTACGTGCAGACGCTGCGGAGCGGCATGCGCGAGAAGGTGTCGGGGCGCCCCGGCGTGAACGGCTCGCCGTCGTTCTCGCCCGACGGGCGGGAGCTCACGATCACGCGCTCCGACGACAAGGGCAATCTCGACGTGTTCGCGCTCGATACCTCCACGCAAGCGTTGCGCCAGCTCACCACCGATTCCGGCATCGACACCGAGGCGAGCTGGTCGCCCGACGGCCGCACGATCTACTTCACGTCGGACCGCGCGGGCTCCGCACAGATTTACAAGCAGGGTACGGCGAGCGGCGCGCGGCCCGAGCGGGTGAGCTTCGAAAATACCTACAACGCCCATCCGCGAGTGTCGCCCGACGGCAAGCAGATCGCGGTGCAGTATGGGCAGAACAATACGTTCCGGATCGGCGTATTCGACGTCGCGAACCGCGAGTTCCGAGGGCTCACCGACGGGAAGCTCGACGAGTCGCCGAGCTTCGCGCCGAACGGCGCGCAGATCATCTACGCGACGAAGGACGGCAATCGCGGCGTGCTCGCATCGGTGAGCACCGACGGACGCATCAAGCAACGAATCGCATCGGTCTCGGGGGACGTTCGCGAGCCCGTGTGGGGGCCGTTCCCTCGGCCCTGAAGTGTCTTATGATTCTTCGATTTAGCATCTCTTACGTTATCTGAGGACTACCCATGAAGAATGTTCTGTTGGTCTTGGGCGCGGCCGCTGTGCTGGCGGTCTCCGCGTGCCATCGTTCGGACACCGTTGCGGATGCCGGTACTACCGGCACCGAGGTGTCTAGCGGCGCGAACACCGCCAGTGAGGGCGGAGGCGGCGGGATCACGGTGACGCCG
Source organism: Gammaproteobacteria bacterium (assembly GCA_035644475.1). Taxonomy (GTDB): domain Bacteria; phylum Pseudomonadota; class Gammaproteobacteria; order Steroidobacterales; family Rariloculaceae; genus FEN-1219. The sequence goes on from DASQOL010000241.1 coordinate 8,831, forward strand.
GAACAGGCCGCCGCGGCGCGGCTGCGCCAGCAGCTCGTGGTGTACTTCGAGTACGACCAAGCCGAAATCAAGCCCGAGTTCAACGCGATGCTCGAAGCGCACGCGCGCTTCCTCGCGAGCAACCCGAACGCGCAAGTGCGGCTCGAGGGGCACACCGACGAGCGCGGCAGCCGCGAGTACAACATCGGTTTGGGCGAGCGCCGCGCGCAGTCCGTGCGCCGCGTGTTGATGCTACAAGGCGCCACCGCCACGCAGGTCAGCACCGTGAGCTACGGTGAGGAGCGGCCGGCGGCGACGGGGAGTGACGAGGAGTCCTGGCGCCTGAACCGGCGCGTGGAGCTCGTGTATCGTTGATCCGCGTCGCGGGATAGAGACGCACGGAGGGTAAACCAGCCAGGGACGTGGCCTCGGAAGATAGGGTCAGACCCCTTTTTCTTGGGCGCCTCGTGCTGGTTTCCCGTTTCGAGGAAAAAGGGGTCAGACCCATGAAGAGATTGCTTCCAGCTATCGCAGTGATCGTGTTGATCGCGTGTAGCGCGCTGACGAGCGCGCCGGCGTCGGCGGCGCGACGCGACGAAGAAGAAGCGATGGCGCTCAAGATGACCGACCTCGAAGCGCGGCTGATCCGTATCGAGAAGATCCTCGAGAATCAGAGCCTGATTCAGCTCGCGAACGAGCTCGACCAGCTGCGCAACGAGACCAAGGCGCTGCGCGGCGAGCTCGACACGTTGCGCTACGAGAGCCAGAACGGCGCGACCCGTCAGCGCGAGCTCTATGTCGACGTCGACAAGCGCTTGCAGTCGCTCGAGCAGGCGCAGCGCGGCGCGTCGCTGCCGCCGCCCGCGCAACCGCAAGGCGGTTTCGCGGGGTCTTCCCCGAGCCAACCGGCGCCGGCTCCGGCCCGCCCGGCGGGCACCGACCAGCAGAACTATCAGGCCGCGTTCGACCTCATGCAGGCCCGCAAGTATGAGGAGGCCGGCAAGGGATTCACCGATTTCGTCGCGGGCTTTCCGCAAAGCCCGCTCGCCGACAACGCGCAATACTGGCTCGCCGAGACGTACTACGTGCGCGGCCAGTACCAGACGGCGTTGACGCAGTTCCAGAAGGTCGTCGACGTCTATTCGCAGTCGGCGAAGCTGCCCGACGCGCTGCTCAAGGTCGGCTATTGCCAGGCCGAGCTCGGCAACCGCGACGCGGCGCGCACGGCGCTCCAGCAAGTCACGCGTAAATACCCCGACACGACCGCGGCGCGGCTCGCCACCCAGCGCCTCGAGAAACTGCAAGGGGGCGGTTGAGTGCGGTGGCCGCGACTGCGCAGGAGGCCGGCGCTCCGCGGCTGAAGATCACCGAGATCTTCTTCTCGATCCAAGGCGAGGCGTCGTTCAGCGGCTGGCCCACCGTGTTCGTGCGGCTCACGGGTTGCCCGCTGCGCTGCCAATATTGCGACACCGCGTACGCGTTCACCGGCGGGGATTGGTGGTCGTTCGACGACATCACCGCGGAGATCCGCAAGCACGGCACACGCTACGTTTGCGTCACCGGCGGCGAGCCGCTCGCGCAGCCGCGCTGCGCTGCGCTGCTTACGGCGCTTTGCGACGACGGCTTCGACGTGTCGCTCGAGACGAGCGGCGCGATCGACATCGCGCCGGTCGACACGCGCGTCTGCCGTGTCGTCGACGTGAAGACGCCCGGCTCGGGCGAGGTGGAGCGCAACCGCTGGGAGAACCTCGCGTTGCTCACGCCGCGTGATGCGCTCAAGTTCGTGATCTGCGATCGCGCGGATTACGAATGGTCTCGGGAGGTGCTCGCCGAGCGCGCGGCGAACGCGCCGTGCCCGGTGTTCTTCTCGCCGAGCTATACGCAGCTGCCGGCGCGCGCGCTGGCCGAGTGGATCCTCGCGGACCGGTTGCCGGTGCGGCTGCAAGTGCAGCTGCACAAGGTGCTCTGGGGCGATGTGCCGGGGAAGTAGCGCAGCAGTGGGTGCGGTGGTGCCCCCCGGAGAGATCGTCACGGCCGCGGACAATCTCCGCCCGATCGTCCGGATTTCGCGGACGAAGAGGCCGAGTCTGTCCGCTCGCGTGACGATCTCCGCAGAGTGCGGCGCACGCGCCGACGCCGGCGCCCCGCGCGGGCGTTCGGAGTACGCCACCCCGCCCACTAGGCTGACGATCCTTAGAAGCGGGGCGACGCTCCCGTGAAATCCGTCGTGCTGCTCTCGGGAGGACTCGACTCGGCGACCGCGCTCGCCGTCGCGCTCGAGCGTGGCGACGAGTGCTACACGCTGTCGTTCGACTACGGGCAGCGGCATCGCGCGGAGCTCGCGGCGGCGAAGCGCGTGTCGCTGGCGATCGGCGCGGCCGCGCATCGGGAGCTGAAGATCCCGATCGGCGAGCTCGGTGGGTCGGCGTTGACCGACCCGCGGATCGCGGTGCCCGAGCACGGCGGCGCCGGCATCCCGGTCACCTACGTGCCGGCGCGCAACACCGTGTTCCTGAGCCTCGCGCTCGCGTGGGCCGAGGTGCTCGAGGCCGAGGCGATCGTGATAGGCGTCAACGCGATCGACTACAGCGGATACCCCGACTGCCGGCCGGAGTTCATCGCCGCGTTCGAGTCGCTCGCGCGGCTCGCGACCAAGCGCGGCGTCGAGGGCGGCGCGTTGAAAATCGACGCGCCGCTCGTGTCGATGACGAAGGCCGACATCATCCGGCGCGGCGTCGAGCTCGGCGTCGACTACTCGCTCACCGTGTCGTGCTATCAGGCGGACGCGGAAGGCCGTGCGTGCGGCCGCTGCGACTCTTGTCGGCTACGCCGCGAAGGGTTCGTGGCGGCAGGCGTCGCGGACCCGACGCGCTATCAATCTCGCGCCTGATTCGCGGCCGCCGGAGCGCCGGGTCCCGCTCGCTATCAATCGCGCGTCTGACGCTCGCCCGGCACCCTGTGCTTTGCCTTCTGCATGATCTGCGCCTCGACGACGGTGCCGTCGGGCCACTTGAGCAGCAGCTTGTTACGCTTGATGGCCGCGGGGATCTCGGAGCCCACCTTCAAGTCCTTCGCGCTCGGGCTGCGCACCGTCTTCGACGGAAACTCGCCGGTAACGTCGTAGCCGTCGAGCACGACGACGACGTGGTTCACGTCCGTCGTCGTGCCGCCGACTCCGATGCCGGCGATGCTGAAGTTGGTGTTCTTCCGCTCGTAGGTCTGGGCGACGAGTATCGTCGCAAACTCGAAATCATCGGCCGCGGCGGCTACGCCGCAGACCAAGAGCAGCAACCACGAAGCGCGCATCGGTTGGATCTCCACGATTGTTTTGGCTCCGCAGCGGCCGCCTTCGAGAGTGTACCGACCGCGCGAGCTTGTTCAAGAGTGCAAAGCTGAACGCCGTTCAGGCGGGGCGAGCCGGCCGGCTGCCGCCGTTCATCCAGTACCCCGCAAGCCAGGTCGCGACGTCGTAGTCCGGGAGCGCGCTCGCCGCGGTCAACGTGCGCTCGTCGGTCTCGACACGCACGTCGTAGTAGAGCTTGTTGCCGGCCTGCATGCCGCGCTTCGCGGCGATGCCGCGGAGCATCGCGCGCGGGATCTCGACGGGCGCTCGGCCGAACAGGCCGCGGCGCGCGACCGTGAGCATGCCGTCGCCGAGCGTGACGCGGTGCTCCGTGAGCCACAGGTCGAGCACGAACCAGATGAATAGCGCGTCGAACAGGCCGAACACGATCGGAAACAGCACGGGCGCGTCGAGCCACAACATGCCGACCACGAACGCCGTCCACATCGCGCAGAACAGCGTGAGACCGACGGCGACCTTCTTGTGGCGCGCGCGGCCGAACGTCCACGCTTCGCCGCCGCGCGTGAGTTGCTCGTAGCGAATGCCGAGCGACTCGAGCTTCGCGCGATCGGGACGCGATGCCGGAGACGGGGGCGCGGCGGCGACCTCGGCCGGGCTCGGCGTCTCGCTAGTCGCGAACACCGGCAGCTCGAAGCGGCTCCAGTAGTCCGGGCCCGGGCACTCGCCGCTGATGTCGAGCCGCCAGGTGATCCGGTTGGGGTCGTCGATCGGGCTCGCCGCGGGTTGATCGGCGGGCACGGGCACGTCGATGGGAATCGAGCTGTAGGTCGGCGTGATCTGACAGCCCGAGCGGGGCACGGTCCACTCGTTCTGCCAGACGATCCGCTCGCTCGAGTCGCTGTCGCGCTGGCTGCTCCGGCGGTGCTCGATGCAGCTGAGCTCGACGCGGAACGCGCGCTCGACGGGCACGGAGGTCTCGACGCGGATCGCGCCGACGAGACGTCCGCCGAGTGCGATCGGCGTGCGGTGCAGCACGAGCGTCGAGGTGCCGAAGCGCTTCACCGTGAGCCACGCCCGCACCGCCCACACAGCGAGCCCGATGCCGATCAGCGGGAACAGCAGCGCGACCAACACCAGCGAGTTGCCGGCTGCGAGCTCCTTCGGCACTAGGAACACCGCCGGCAGCGAGATGAGGTTCCAGAGCAGCGCAAAACCGGCCGCGAAGTAGGCCGTCACGCGGGTCGACGCCTTGACGCGACCGTTGGCCCATTCCTCGCGCCAGCGCCAAGGCTCGGTGGGGAAGCGGCGTTGCAGCTCGTTCGCGGCCGCGAGCTTGCGCGCGCCGTAACGCGCGCCGAACAGCAGGCCGAACCCGACGCCGCCGAACACGAGTGCGAAGACGCTTTGGAACATCAAAAGGAACGGCCGCAGCGTTCGGTCGAGCGTTGCGTGAGAGGGCTCGTCGGGATCGACGAAGGCCGTGACCGCGCCGCGCTGCCGGTCGACGGAGAGCTTCGAGTAGAGGTTCGACTGGAAATTGCCGATGTTGTCGGCAAGCGTGCTGATCGCGACGCGGGTGCTCGCGTAGTCGCGGCCGCCGTAGGAGTAGCGGTAGCTTGCCGCGACCTTGTGAGTGGTGGATTCGTCGTCTTGGTGGTCCTCGAGCGCCAGGGTGTCGAGCGTCGCGGCCACCGGCACCCAGCTCGCCATGCGCTGCCAGTCGAGGAGCGTGGCGCCCGCGAAATACAAAGCGACGACGCCGACGGCCGCGAACGGCAGCGCGAAGAGCGCGAGGCAGCCGGTGGCGGTTCTGTCTTGGGTTTTCGAGCTCATGGCGAGTCCCGTGGCGTCTATTAACCGCGAATCGGGCGCGCGCGGCCAGTGAGCAGTTCTCAGTCGGAGGCGTATAGCGGCTCGGCCGGCGTGCCGGGCACAGCGCTTCCCGTCTATAATGCCGGCTCGCGCCGCAGGCTCAGGCGGCGCACCGCAACGACGACCCGGGCCGTTAGCTCAGTTGGTAGAGCACTGGACTTTTAATCCATTGGTCGCTGGTTCGAACCCAGCACGGCCCACCATCCAAACAAGGTCGATTCCGGACGCATGGGTAACGGTTTATACCGTACGAGTACATAACGTCCTTCGAAGAGCGGAAGTGTCAGCCTGCGGATACAACCGTCTCGCTCGAAAGACGAACCGAATCCCGTCCTATACGCCACGACGCTCGGATTTTCAGTTGAGTCGAGCGCCCACACCCCACCCGTAGCCTCCGCCGCCAGCAATCGCGCAGTCATACGAGATAACAATCGGCCGCCCTGCCACAAGGGCGCTCGTGGTCAGCGCGAGTACGGACTTCACTACATCCACCGGAATCTTGCTGGAATCGAAGTAGTAAATATTCGAATACAAACCGCAGCTGTGATTCGCCCCAGTCACAACGAGCTCGACCCTCAGCCCTGCTGCGCCATCGGGATAGGCGCGCACGGAGGAAACGGTGCCCGAACCGGACTCCACCAAAGCGGCATTAGTAGCAAACGAAACAAGACACGCGGCAGCAGCAGCCAGTAGACGCTGCATATGACCTCCTCTCCCTAACGACAAATCAACCTTCTCATCTGATCGCAAGGTTGGCGAGAGAAGTGCGGCTTGATGTGTCAAGGACCGGACACATGGCGCAATCCATGCGCCCACCAGCGTCCGGAGGTCGACTGTGAGGCTATCGCTACGGAACTTCCAAAATCCAAGGCTACGGCGAGAGCTTTCGTGCGCGCAGTGCGATCGTGGAACGGATACTCGGGCGGATCGGGAACGCGGTAGACATACGCTGTTCCGGTGTCCGGAGCGACTAGACCACTCCAAAGCCAATCTCAAGCCTTGTCCGCCTCCGGCCCCTTCTTCATAGTCACGCCTGGTTTTTCAAAGGCGAATCGGGCTCATGCTTGCGTCGATCGAATCCCGCATTGCGGCCGAATTGTCCGTCAAGCCGCAGCAGGTGGTGGCCGCCGTCGCGCTGCTGGACGAAGGGGCGACGGTGCCGTTCGTCGCTCGCTACCGCAAGGAAGCGACGGGTGGGCTCGACGACACGCAGCTCCGCACCCTGGAGGAGCGGCTGGCGTACCTGCGCGAGCTCGAAGAGCGTCGCGCCGTCATTCTCGCGAGCATCGAGGAGCAGCAGAAGCTCACGCCCGAATTGCGCGCGAGCATCGTTGCGGCCGACACCAAGCAGCGCCTCGAAGATCTGTACCTGCCCTACAAGCCCAAGCGGCGCACCAAGGCGCAGATCGCGCGCGAGGCGGGTCTCGACGTGTTGGCAGCCGCGTTGCTCGCCGACCGTTCGCTGACGCCGGAGGTCGAGGCGGCGAAGTACTTGAAGCCTAAGTTCAAGACGGAGCAGGGCGACGACAACCCCGGCGTGCCGGATGCGAAGGCGGCGCTCGAAGGCGCGCGCTCCATTCTGATCGAGCAGTTTGCCGAGGACGCCGCGTTGCTCGCCAATCTTCGTGACCATCTGCAGAGCCGAGGTGTGGTCGTCTCCACCGTGGTCGAGGGCAAGGAGGAGGCGGCGGCGAAGTTTCGTGACTACTTCGCCTACGACGAAAAGCTCGAGACGGTCCCCTCGCATCGCGCGCTGGCCTTGTTCCGCGGACGCAAAGAGGAGCTGCTCCGAGTGTCGCTGAAGCTTCCGGAGGAGTTGCAGCCGGCAACCGCCGCAGGCGATGCGCCGTTCAACTCCTGCGAGCAGAAGATCGCGGCGCGTTTCGACATCGCCGATCGCAAGCGGCCGGCCGATGCCTGGTTGTTGCAGACGGCGCGCTCGACCTGGACCGTTAAGTTGGCGGGGCAGCTCGAGGCCGAGCTGCTGCTGGCCTTGCGTGAGCGCTCGGAGGAAGAGGCGATCCGCGTGTTCGCCCGCAATCTGCACGACCTCCTGCTGGCGGCGCCGGCCGGGCCGCGTGCCACGATGGGGCTCGATCCCGGTCTGCGTACGGGCGTGAAGGTGGCGATCGTCGATCGCACCGGTAAGCTGCTCGAGACGGCGGTCGTGTATCCGCACGTGCCGCGCAACGAATGGGATCGCACGGTCGCGCATCTCGCCCTGCTTGCAGAGAAGCATCGGGTGGATCTCGTGAGCATCGGCAACGGCACGGCATCGCGCGAGACCGACAAGCTCGCCCAAGATCTCATCAAGCGGCATCCAGCGCTGAAGCTCACCAAGATCGTCGTGTCCGAGGCGGGTGCGTCGGTGTACTCGGCCTCGGCGCTCGCGGCCAAGGAGTTTCCCGATCTCGACGTGACCCTGCGCGGCGCGGTGTCGATCGCGCGGCGGCTGCAGGATCCATTGGCGGAGCTCGTGAAGATCGAGCCCAAATCGATCGGCGTCGGCCAATATCAGCACGACGTGAGCCAAACCAAACTTGCCAGGAGCCTGGACGCCGTCGTCGAGGATTGCGTGAACGCGGTCGGCGTCGACGTTAACACCGCGTCGGCACCTTTGCTGGCGCACATCTCCGGCCTGTCGGCCGCGCTGGCGGAGAACATCGTGCGCTACCGCGACGAGCACGGCGCGTTCGCGAGCCGCACCGGCCTAAAGAAGGTGCCCCGGCTCGGCGAGAAGACCTTCGAGCAGGCCGCCGGATTCCTGCGCGTGATGAACGGCGACACCCCGCTCGATGCCTCGGCGGTGCACCCGGAGGCCTATCCCGTGGTTCAGCGCATCCTCGCCGATCTCGGCAAGCCGGTGCGGGACGTGCTCGGCGACGGGCCAACGCTGAAACGGCTCGACCCGGCCAAGTACACCGACGCGCGCTTCGGCTTGCCGACCGTGAAGGACATCCTCAAGGAGCTCGAGAAGCCGGGGCGTGATCCGCGGCCGGAGTTCAAGACCGCCGCCTTCAAGGACGGCGTGGAGGATCTTGCGGATCTGCGGCCCGACATGATCCTCGAGGGCGTGGTCACCAACGTCACCAATTTCGGCGCGTTCGTCGACGTGGGCGTGCATCAGGACGGGCTCGTGCACATCTCGATGATGGCGAACAAGTTCGTGAAGGATCCGCATGAGGTGGTGAAGGCGGGCGACGTCGTGAAGGTCAAGGTCCTCGAGGTGGATCGGCAGCGCAAGCGCATCGCGCTGACGATGCGGCTCGACGAGTCCGCCAAACGCGTGCGCGACGAGAGTGCCGGCGACGGGCGCAGCGGGCGCGATTCCCGCCCGGCGCAGCGGGGGCAGGCGACGCGCCGCGAGCCCGAGGCGGCGGGAAGCGGCGCGATGGCGGAGGCCCTCGCTCGGGCGCTGAAGCGGCCGTGAGCCGTGGGAGGGGACATGCCCGTGGAGTCGTGTTGTACCTCGAGAAGCCATGCCAATACGCTCGCGTCAGCGCAGAGTGAATTGGCCCGTCACGCCCTGATCTGAAACCGGTTGCGGTACTCTTTCGGCGTCATCATCGTTTGCCTGCTGAACTGCCGTGTGAACGCGCTGGTGTCGGCGTAGCCGACCCTCTCCGCGATCTGCTCCACGGGCATGTCACTGGTCTCCAGCAGGGATTTGGCCCGATCGATACGCACGCGTTGGATATATTCCTTCGGGCTTTCCCCGGTTGCGTCGCGGAATCGGCGCGTCAGATTGCGCTTGCTTGTCGGCACGCGCGCGACCAGG
>DASQOL010000242.1:0-7240 GCA_035644475.1 Gammaproteobacteria bacterium
CACAACGCGTCGCATCACTCGAACGAGCGCAAGAACATGGATCAGTTCGCGGTCATCAACCGCTACCACGTTCAGGCGCTCACGTATTTCCTCGACAAGTTGCGTGCCACGCCGGACGGCGACGGCACGCTGCTCGATCACTCGCTGGTGCTCTACGGCTCGAGCTTGAGCGACGGCAACGAGCACAACTTCGACCCACTGCCGGTGGTGCTCGCGGGCGGCGCGTCGGGCCGGTTGCAAGGCGGACGGCACCTGCAGTTCGCGCCGCACACGCCGATGTCGAACTTGCTGCTCGCGATGTTGCACAAGCTCGGCGTGCAAGCGGCCAAGCTCGGCGACAGCACCGAGCCGCTCGAAATCTGACGCGAGCCTGACGCGGGCTTCGGTGGCGAGAGAGGCTCAGTCGGCGGCGGCGAGTCGGCGCAGGTCTTCGAACCAGTTCACGACGACGACGAGGCGGGGCGCGCGCAACGGATCGTCGTGCGCGTCCGGGCGCCGGAGCATCAGGAACCGCCGGCCGTCCGCCGACAGGTCGTAGGTGCGGCCCCCGCTGCCGTGCTCGGGAATCGTGTAGGCGCTCGCGTCGAACAGCCGCGTGATCGGCCCGGCAGCGAGCTCCGCGTCGAAGCTCACCGCGGCGCTCATGAGCTCGCGATTCGGACTCAGGAAGAAGATCTCCTTCCCGTCGCGGCTCCACAGCGGCTTCGAGCCGCCGTTCGCGGACACCTGCCAGCGCGCGTGGCTCACGTCGGGGAACGGACGCACGTAAACCTCGACTCGGCCGGACTCGTCCGACGAGTACGCGAGCCAGCGCCCGTCCGGAGAGAACGCGGGGTTCATCTCGGAGTACTCGCTGCGCAGCAGCGGCTCGACGCGGCGAGACGCGTCGAGCGTCACCGTGAACAGGTCCCAGCCGCCGTTGGGTTGCGCCTCGCCGAACACGAGACGCGAGCCGTCGCGCGTGAACGCCATGGGTACCTGGCGACGCGGGCTCGTGGTGAGGCGCTCGATCTCGCCGCCGCCGACCGTTTGCCAGTACACGTTGGCCGTGCCGCTGCGGCCGTCGCCGAACGCGAGCATCCTGCCGTCCGGGCTCCAGACGACCAACGGATTCTCGGCCGCATTGAACGTCAATCGCGTGAGCCTCTCGTGCTCGAGATCCCAGATCCAGACGTCGGCGTCCGGCTCGCGCACGTCGAGCGCCACGCGCTTGCCGTCGGGCGACAGCCGCGCATACGCGTAGTTCATCGCCGGCGCCGGCAGCAGCTCCTCGCGCCCGCTGCGGTCGACCCACGCGAGCCGCGGCGAGGCCGGCATCACGCCGGGCACGTACACGAGAGTGCCGTTGTCCGCGACCGCGTAGTTGACCAGGCCGTTGGTGTTCGCCATCACGCCTCGCACCACGGTCTTGGGCTCGCCGCGGATCTCGAGCCGCTCCGCGTCGAAGGGGACCGCGCGCAGCGTGGCGTCGTCGGCCGCGTAAACGAGATGACCCGTGGGCGAATAGAACGGCTGGGTGCCGCCGGCGAGCAGGTCCTTGCGCGTTCGCGTCGTGAGGTCGAACGCGGCGATCTGGATGCCGCTCTCGGGCCGGGCGGGCCGAACCGTGAACAGGACGGCGCGGCCGCCGGGTAGCGGCGCGGCGGTGCCGAACGCCTTCTCGCCGTGCGTGCTATCCGGTATCGCGAGGATCTCGGGCTCGCCGCCCCCGGCGGGCACGCGCAGCAGCCCGCGCGTGCTCGCAATCACGATCGTGCCGTCGTCGAGCCAAGCCGCGCCGCGGTCGGTGTATTCGCCGACCTCGGCGACCGTCGTCACGGGGCCGCCGCCCACCGGCACGATCTTCAGCGCGGCGCCCGCGAGGAACGCCACCGAGCGCCCGTCGGGCGAGAACATCGGGTTGGCGATCTCGGGGCCGAGCCGCGTGAGGCGCGTTCCCTCGAGCCGGTCGAGCGGCCGGATCACGAGCGAGGCGTCCGCGGAGCAATAGGCGAGCAGCTTGCCGTCGCGCGAGATCGCGATGTCGCGGGTATACGAGCGCACCACGAGCGGCGCGTCGGCGGGTGCGGCGACCTCGAAACGCGCGACCACGTCGGCCGATCTCCCCGGAATGCGCGGTAGAGCGAACGCGATCGCCGCGATCGCCGCCACGGCGACCGCCGCCGCGGCCGTCTTTGGGAAGCCGCGGAGCGGCTCTGCCTGTACCGGCTTCGCGGCCTCGGCGGCCGCGGTCGGAGCGCTTTCGGCCTCGGGCTCGAGCGCCGCGCAGAACGCGTAGCCGACCCGATGGGCCGTGCGGATCAACGGCTTCTGCGGGTCGCGGTCGTCGAGCGCGCGGCGCAGCTCCTTGATCAGGCCCGTGAGGGTGGCGTCCGCGACGAAGCTGCTGGGCCAGAGGCGCTCGTGGATCTCCGTCTTGCGAACGACTCGCGGGGCGGCCTCGATCAGCAGGGTCAGCAAATCGAATGCCTTCGGCGTGAGGTGCACGTCGCCGCCGTCGCGCCTGAGCTGGCGTTGCGCCCCGTCGAGCTCGAACGAGCCGAATCGTGCCATCCGAGGGGCCCTCTTATTGTTTTCCCCCGAAAATCCCCGCGCCCACCCCCGACAAAAAGCTTAGCACCGGCGCACTCTCCCGACACCCGTGCGAAGGCCGCGCGGGCGGGGATTTCACCTTCGAGAAACATTCGACCCGGCGCGCGACGCGGGGAGCGTCGTGAAGCTCTGAAACGAAACCAAAAACGGAGTATGCACCATGATGAAGCTACATAACGCAGCGGCGCTCGCCGCCTGCCTCGCCGCGGGTTGGGCGGCGCCTGTCCATGCAGACGCGGTGACGGATTGGCACGCCATCGCGGTGCAGTGCATCGCGGTCGCGCCGGCGCCCGCGAGCTTGGGCGGCCGCAGCGCGCCGGCGAACCTGCTCGACCTGGCACTGGTCCAGGCCGCGGTCCACGACGCCGTTCAGGCCATCGAGCACCAGTACGAGCCCTACCTCGCGAGGCCGCCGGCGAACGGCGACGAGGCGCCTGCGGCGGCGGCCGCGGCCGCCGCGTATCGCGTGCTGCTCAAGGTCTGCCCGCACGTGGTGCCGACGCTCGACGCCGCGTTCGCGCCGTACCTCGCGGGCAACGACGCCGGCCTCGCGGTCGGCTACGCGGCGGCGGATGCGCTGATTGCGGTGTACCGGCCCGCGGTGACGCTGCCGGGCTTCACCGGCGGCACGAACCCGGGCGAGTGGCGGCCGACGCCGCCGGCGCTCGCGCCCATGGCGAACTTATATGTCGCCGCGAACGTCAAGCCGTTCACGTTCGACGATCCGGCGATGTTCCGGCCCGCGCCGCCGCCCGCGCTCACGAGCAAGATCTACGCGAAGGACTACAACGAAGTGAAGGCAACGGGGTCCGTGCAGAGCCATCCGGCCGCCGCCACCTGCCCCGGGCCGCGCAAGACCGATCTCGCGCGTTTCTGGTCGGGCAATTTCGCGGCGCTGTGGAACGACACGGTGCGGCAGATCGCCGTCGACCAGCAGCTATCGCTCGGCGAGACGGCGCGGCTGCTCGCGCTCACCAGCCTAGCCGCCGCCGACGCCGGCATCGCGGTGTGGGACAGCAAACTGCACTACGACTTCTGGCGGCCGATCACGGCGATCAATCTCGGCGACACCGACGGCAACCCCGCGACGGCGCCCGACGCGAGCTGGACGCCGTTCATCCAGGGCCCCCAGTTCGCGGCGGGCTCGCAGACGCCGCCGTATCCGGACTACGTGTCGGGCGCGAACGGCTTGACGGGCGCGTTCGTCACCACGCTGCAGCTGTTCTTCCGCACCGACCGGCTCGATTTCGAGATCTACAAGGCGACGCCGCCTGCGGTGGCGATCTGCACGAACCCGCGCACGTACCGCAAGTTGTCCGACGCCGCGCAAGAAGTCGTCGACGCGCGGATCCTGCTCGGCATCCACTTCCGCACCGCCGACGTCGAGGCGCGGCGGCTCGGCACGCGCGTCGCCTTCTGGGCCTTCACTACGACTTTGCGGCCGGTTCGCGAGCACGAGCACCATTAACCCACGCGCTCCTGCTAGGGCGTGCGTTCGCACGCCCTAGCTCGTCGCGACTCCCCTCGCGGTAAGATCAGGCATCGCGCGGAGCGCGCCGCGAGGTCCCCGGAGCCGAGATGTGGGCCAAGCGCATAGTGACGGTCGTCATCGGCGTCGCCGCCGCCGGAGGGCTGGCGGCATTGCTCCGCGAATCTCAGCCGTCGCGCGACGCGGGCACCGGCTTGGAGCCGGCTGCGATCGCGCGCGAGGCGGCCGCTCAAGCCAGCGAAGCCGCCGGTGCGAGCACCGCAGAGCCCGCGCGTGCCGCCGACGCGGCCGGTGCCGGCGCCGCCGCGTCCGCGCAGCCGGATACCGGCAGCTGGGCGGCCGACGCGGAACAGCGCATCGGTGACATCCTTTCGGACGTGGGTCTGCTTCGTCCGAGCACGAACCTCGCGCCCCCATCTCGCGCGGTCGAGTGTCGCACTACGTTCTGCCGAGTCGTCCTCGACGTCGACCGAGCGGGCTTGATCGATCACTTACGCGCAACGGGTCGATACGACGAGGCGTGGCCGCGCGATTCGCAGTTCACCAATCTCACGCTGACCAGCGGGTGGGCGCGCGATCGCGCGGAAGAGCTCCGACTCGCCCTCGTGTTGAGCGGTCTCTTCGAAGAAGACTCGGAAGTGGTGGCGTTCGCCGAAATTCCCGTGTATCGCGAGCAGGACTCCCACCTCTCCTTCGACCTGTACCGCTGCCCCAGGGACAACGAGCTCTGCGGGCCACCGTGAGTGCGGTTATCGCGTTGCGCTGGCCTTGCGGTTGCCCCGACCGCTATTCTTGGGACCAGAGAACGAACGAACCGGGGGGTCGTCAATGAGCTCAGTGACTAGGGCGGTCGCCCTTTGCGCCGTCGTCTGCATGGCTGGCTGCACTCGATCGCCGGACGAGGCGACGACAGCGCCGCCGGCGACGCAACGCACGGCGCCGCCCGCCGCGATCTCCACCGCGCAAACCGAGGCCGACTGGCCGGTCTACGGCGGCAACCTTGCCGGTCAGCGCTACTCTCCTCTCGCGACCATCAACCGCGACAACGTCGCCAAGCTCGAGATCGCCTGGCGCTTCAACACCGGCAACTACGGCCCGCGCCCCGAGCAACGCAACGAGACGACGCCGCTCATGATCGACGGCGTGCTGTACACGACGGTCGGCATCACGCGGAATGTTGTCGCGCTCGACCCTACTAGTGGCGAGACGCTGTGGGTCTGGCGGCCGAACGACGGCGAGCAGCGCTTCAAGGCCGCGCCGCGCAAGACCTCCGGCCGCGGGCTCTCGTATTGGAAAGACGGCGCCGGCACCGAGCGCCTGTTCGTCGTGACGCCCGGCTTCTACCTCGTGTCGCTCGATCCCGGAACAGGCCGGCAGACGCCCGGCTTCGGCGAGAACGGCGTCGTCGACCTGATGGTGGGCATTCGCGGCGAGATGACCGACAAGCGCAGCATCGGCAACAGCTCGCCCGCGCTCGTGATCGGCGACGTCGTGGTCGTGGGTCCCGCGCACGACGTCGCCATGCGGCCGCGCGACAAGGAGAACATCAAGGGCGACGTGCGCGGCTTCGACGCGCGCACGGGCAAGCTGCTGTGGACTTTCCACACGATTCCCGCGAAAGGCGAGCCGGGCTACGAGACGTGGCTCGACGGCTCCGCCGAGTACACCGGCAACGCGGGCGTCTGGGCGCGGATGTCGGCCGACACCGAGCTCGGCTTGGTCTACTTGCCGGTGGAGGCGCCGATCGGCGACGTCTACGGCGGCCACCGGCCCGGCAGCAATCTCTACGGCAACAGCCTCGTGTGCCTCGACGCGAAGACCGGCCAGAAGGTCTGGCACTACCAGCTGATCCATCACGACATCTGGGACTGGGACAACCCCACCGCGCCCGTGCTCATGGATCTCGTGGTCGACGGCAAGACCGTCAAAGCCGTGGCGCAGATCACGAAGCAGGGCTGGGTTTACACGTTCGATCGTACCAACGGTACGCCGGTGTGGCCGATCGAGGAGCGTCCGGTAGCGAAGGGCGACGTGCCGGGCGAGTGGTATTCGCCGACCCAGCCGTTCCCGAGCAAGCCGCCCGCGTTCGACCGGCAAGGCGTCACCGAAAACGATCTCATCGACTTCACGCCCGCGCTGCACGCTGAGGCCCTCGAGGGCGCGAAGGGCTTCAGGCTCGGCCCGATCTTCACGCCGCCCTCGCTCGCGATGGCGGACGACGGCACGCACGGCACCGTCGTGTTGCCGAGCTTCACGGGCGGCGCGAACTGGGAGGGCGGCTCGTTCGATCCCGAGACGCGCGTGCTCTACATCGGCTCGTATACGCAGCCGAGTGTCGCCGCGCTCAGGTCGGAGCCCGAGTTCTCGAACATGCGCTACATCTCGGGCGGCGGCGCGCCGCTGCCGCTCTTGCAGGGGCTACCGTTCGTGAAGCCGCCGTACGGCCGGATCACTGCCATCGACATGAACAAGGGCGAGCATCTCTGGCAGATCCCGAACGGCCCGACGCCGAAGGACATCGCGGAGAGCCCGGCCCTGAACGGCCTCACCATTCCCCCGACCGGCCGCGCGACGCGCGCGGTGGTGCTCGCGACCAAGACGCTGTTGTTTGCGGCCGAAGGGTGGGGCGGCGCGCCCGCGCTGCGCGCCTACGACAAGGCGACCGGCGAGCAGCTCGCGGAGATCGCATTGCCGGGCGCCGTCGGTGGCCTGCCGATGACCTACATGGTCAAGGGCAAGCAATACGTCGTGCTGCCGACCGGCGGCGAGCGCGGCGCCGAGATCGTCGCCCTGTCGCTCCCCAACTGAGCGAAAAATAGGGACATGTTTGATTTTCGGCCACGCGCTCCGAATCGGCAGGCGCGTCACCGAAAATCAAACATGTCCCTATTTTTCGCGGCGCGATGCCCTTTCGAGCATCGCGCCGCTCTTCAAGACGCCGAGATCGCGCTTAATCCGTCGGGATGGTGAACGCGGGTTGCGCGGGTAGCGACTTCAGGTACGCGATGATCGCGTCGAGATCGCTGTCCTGAGCTTTCGCGTACAGGCCGTACGGCATGAACGGCAGCAGCTTGCGGCCGTCGCGGGCCACGCCCGTGGTGATCGCGGTCTTGATCTCCTGGTCCGTCCAGCCGCCGAGGCCGACGCCCGGTTCGGGCG
>DASQOL010000243.1:0-3643 GCA_035644475.1 Gammaproteobacteria bacterium
TGTCGACAACGCGCCTGCCGTTCGGCTCTACAAGAAGCACGGCTTCGAGGTCGAAGGCTTGCTGCGGAAGCACTCGTTCCGCGACGGCGCGCTCGTCGACGCGTACGCGATGGCGCGGTTGCGCTGACTTGCGGGACGAGAGTAGCGTGGCGCGCATCGATCGCCGGAGGCGCTCGCGCGCGCGCGGTGCCATACTTGGCGGCACGTTCGAGGATGTTTGAAATGAACAACAACAACTGGGTTTGGGTGCTGATTCCGCTCGCGGCCATCACGGCGGGCGTGGTGCGGACTTGGGTCCGCGCGCGCCACGGCTATCCGCTCGACAAGTGGAGCAGGCGCGGCGAAGCCGGACCCAAGTCGGCGGAGATCACCGACCTCAAGGACGCCGTAGCGGCGCGCGACGCCATGATCGCCAAGCTCGAGGAGCGCGTGCGCGTGCTCGAGCGCATCGCAACCGATCCGAAGGCGGCGCTGCGCGAAGAGATCGAGCGTCTGTGATGGCCCGAGCGTGCGCAGCGAAAGCGAGCATCAGAAGAATCTCGAGGCCACGCTCCGGCAGGTGACGACACTGCTGGGGCGCCATGCGCTGGTGAACCAGCTCGTCGCGCGCACCGATACTCGCAAGCACGCGCTCGTTCAGTCCCTCGTCGAGCGCCAGCACTCCGTCGAGCTCGAGAAGAAGCTCAACAGCTTGCACCCGGCCGACGCCGCGTTCGTGCTCGAGAGCCTGCGCCAGGACCAACGTATCGCGGCGTGGCGGCTCATCCAGCGCGACCGCCGCGGCGCCATCCTGCTCGAGCTCGCGGCGCCGGTGCGCGCGGCGCTCGTCGAGCTGCTCGACGAGCCGGAGCTGCTCGCGCTCGGCGCCCAGATGGAGGCGGAGGATTTCGCCGAGCTCGTGCAGGACCTGCCGCAGGAGCAGGTCGACCGGGTGCTCGCCCGGCTCGGCACGCAGGAGCGTGCCGACGTGCAGTCGGTGCTGTCGTTCCCGGCGGGCAGCGTCGGCGGGCTCATGCAGCTCGACGTCGTCACGGTGCGTGCGGACGACACGCTCGAGGCCACGATCGCCGCCCTGCGCAAGCGCGGCAGCCTGCCGCAGCAGCTCACGGCGCTCACGGTCGTCGACCGCGACAATGTGCTGCAGGGCACGCTCGCGCTCGATCGCCTGCTGGTCGGCGACGGCGCGCTGCGAGTGAGCGAGGCCATGGACCGCGAGCCGACGTATTTCCTGACCACCGATCCCGTGGACGATGCTGCTGAGGCGTTCGAGCGCTACGACCTGATTTCCGCGCCGGTGGTGAACCTACATCGTCAGGTCGTCGGCATGCTGACCGTCGACGCGGTGCTCGAACGCGTGAAGCAGGATTCGTTCAAGCAATCGTTGTCCCAGGTCGGCTTGAGCGAGGACGAGGACCTGTTCGCGCCGATCTGGCAGAGCAGCCGCAAGCGTTGGGTGTGGCTCGGCGTGAACCTGTTCACCGCGTTCATCGCCTCGCGCGTCGTGGGCGGGTTCGAGGGCTCGATCGAGAAGCTCGCCGCGCTCGCTGCGTTGATGCCGATCGTGGCGAGCATCGGCGGCAACACCGGCAATCAGACGGTCGCGCTCGTGATCCGCGGTCTCGCGCTGTCGCAGTTGACGGCCGCGAACCTGCGCTTCCTGCTACGCAAGGAGCTCGCGATTGCCGCGCTGAACGGCGCTCTCTGGGGGCTCGTGATGGCGTTCGTGACGCTCGTGCTCTATCGCAAGCCCGGGCTGGCCGGCGTCATGGCGCTCGCGATGCTGCTCAACATGCTCGTGGCGTCGGCCGTCGGCGTGCTGTGCCCCCTCGTGCTCGAGCGCGTCGGGCGGGATCCGGTGATGGGCAGCAGCATCCTGCTTACCGCGATCACGGACAGCATGGGGTTCCTGATCTTTCTCGGGCTCGCGTCGCTGTTGTTGGTGTAGCCGCGGGCCGCGGGTGTAGCTGCGGGCCGCGGGTGTGGCCGCGGACCGCGTCAGGACGGCAGCAGCACGCCCGAGCCGCCGGCGGCTCTCGGCAGATCCTTGTTCTTCGGCAGCGAGTCCACGACCCGTAGCACCGCTTCCTGATAGTGAATGTGCTCGCGCGGCCGGAACTCGAGATGCGGCAGCACGGCGGGGTAGACGTCGACCAGCCGGTTCGCCGCCATTTCGGTGAGCACGTGTCCACCGCAGCTCTTGCACCACTTGCGCGCGCTCTGCGGCGTCTTGTTGAACGAGCCGAGCTTGTCGGCCCCCGCAACGACCTTGAGCGCGTCGCTGCCCCAGAGCGCGAACGCACTCACCGGAGCGGCGGACCAATGCCGGCACGAGGCGCAGTGGCAATAGCCCATGGCGAGCGGCTCGCCCGCGACGGTGATCGCGACGGCGCCGCAGAAGCAGGCCCCGCGGTACGATTTGCTCATGGTTCGCGACTCCGCGCGAGAACGACGTGGGCGCTACTATACCTGCGGTTGACCGATCCTGATCGGGACGCGAGACTTCACGCGAAAGGACCCGAACATGGCGATTCCGCGAATCATCCATCAGCTCTGGAAGACCGACACGATCCCGGCGCGCTGGCAGCACGCTTGCGCGTCCGTTCGCAAGTACCACAAGGGCTGGGAGTATCGGCTCTGGACCGACGAGACCATGGACCGGCATGTGCGCGTCAACCATCCGGACTTCTATCCGGCGTTCATGGCGATGAATCGGCACATCATGCGCGTGGACGTGTTCCGCTACGTGCTGATGAACGACTTCGGCGGGCTCTACTGCGATCTCGACTACGAGTTCCTGCGGCCGTTCGACTACGACGGGGCGGATGTTTGGCTGTCGCTCGAATACGACGAGGCGTACGGCGACGACGTCAATCAGATCGCGAACTACGTGTTCGCGTCCGTGCCCGGTCATCCGCTCTGGCAGGACATGGTCGCGAGCGTGCAAGCCAACCCGCCGTTCACGCCCACGCCGGGCGATGTGTGCATGGCGACCGGGCCGCGCCTCGTCACGCGGACCTACTACCGCAACCCGCAACGCTTCTCGGGAGTGCGGCTCACGCCGAAGCCGGTCTTCAGCCCGCGCCGCGTGCACGGCCGCTACGAACGCAAGTTCTACGTGAACAGCGGCATCACGTTCGGCTTCCACTACGGCTGGGGCTCATGGCGCGAGCGCTTCAATCTGCGGCACCTGCGCCATCGCCTCGCGAAGCTGTTCCGCCTCAAAGCCACGCCGAAGCCGACGCCGTCGGCGCTGAGCTAGCCGGCGCGTCGGCCGCTCTCACTTGGCAGTCAGCGTCGCGGGAAGCCGCGGCCGCACCTCGAAGGGTCGTCCCGAGACACGCCGGAAGAGTGTCCCTGCGGCTCGGCGCCGCACATCCATGTGCGGCGACGGTCTCGGGACGACCCTTCGAGGTACGTCCGCGGCTAATTACCTGTATCGCGCAGCCAAAGTGAGACCAGCCCAGGAGCGCGGCGCGTGTGCCTTACTCTCCGCCGTGCGATGCGCGTTCGAGGCACGGCCGCCGCTACCTCAACGCCGGCGGCTAGAGGGAGAACCGCTACTTCGCTTGGAGGGTGAAGCGGGAGCTGCCGAGCTGCGTTTCGCCGCGCGAGACCGTGACGGTTACGTTCCAGGTTCCGGCCA
>DASQOL010000244.1:0-9038 GCA_035644475.1 Gammaproteobacteria bacterium
TCGAAAAGGATTCCTCGGCCGAGGCCCGCAACCTGTATTTCAAGGAGCTCTTCCGGCTGCAGGGCGAACTGGTCAAAATGCACGACTGGATCGTGCATACCGGCCACCGGCTGGTGATCCTGTTCGAGGGGCGCGACGCCGCCGGCAAGGGCGGCGTCATCAAGCGCATCACGCAGCGCCTGAACCCGCGCGTGTGCCGCGTGGTCGCCCTGCCCGCGCCCAACGACCGCGAGCGCACGCAGTGGTACTTCCAGCGCTACGCTGCGCACCTGCCCGCGGCCGGCGAGATGGTGCTGTTCGACCGCAGCTGGTACAACCGCGCCGGCGTCGAGCGCGTGATGGGCTTCTGCTCCGAGGAGGACGTGGAGGAGTTCTTCCGCTCGGTGCCGGAGTTCGAGCGCATGCTCGTTCGCTCGGGCATCAAGGTCATCAAGTACTGGTTCTCGATCACCGACGAGGAGCAGTACCTGCGATTCTTGGGCCGCATGTACGACCCGCTCAAGCAGTGGAAGCTGAGCCCGATGGACCTCGAGTCGCGGCGCCGCTGGGAGGACTACACGCACGCGAAGGAAATCATGCTCCAGCGCACGCACATCCGCGAGGCGCCATGGTGGGTGGTGCAGGCCGTCGACAAGAAGCGCGCGCGGCTCAACTGCATCCACCACCTGCTGGGCCAATTCCCATATGTCGAGAGACCCAAGCCGCCGATCAAGCTGCCGGAGCGCGAGCGCCACGAGCACTATTCGCGGCAGGCCGTGCCGCCGGAGATGCTCGTCCCCGAGGTTTACTGATCTGGATTGGGGGGCGCGAGGACGCTCTCAGTCTGTCAGGAGCGCCGGTCCCCAGTACCAACCCGTCAAATAGGTCCACGCCGGGTGCGTCGTGCAGGACAACGCGTCGTTGAACGCAAGTTGTATCGTGCTGCCCGTGGTCTTCGCCGTCAGCAATACGGCGAGGAGAGACTTGCAAGCCTCGGGGCTTACGTCGTTAGTGGTCGCGCTAGTGGCGCACATGAATACCCAGTTGAAAGGCGCCGCCTGCATGGTCACGACCCCGTCCGGGCCGACGCTCAAGCCAGTGACCTTTGCATTGCAGAAATAGGCGGCTGATGCGCTCGACGCGGCGGCGAGGCCGCAGAGCAGCAGAGCTAGCGCGGCGAGAGACCTGCTTGTCTTCATGGTGTTTCGACTCCGGTTTTTCCGATGATAGACGGAGCGTACGTCGAGGGCTCCGCCGAGTCTGTCACCAACTTGACGAACGGCCCTAAATAGTCCGCCGACGTGCGCGTGAGGGTTTCCAGTCAAAAAAAGAGGCCGCCCGAATGGGCGGCCTCGTAGATGAAAGGATTCGACGGTCTTAGCTGAGCGACAGCACGCCCGTGCTGCGGCCGATCGCCTCGAGGTCCGAGCCCGCCATGTGCGCGAACGCGAGCAGCAGGTTCGATGTCGGCTCCGCGTTCTCGACGCGGATGCTCATGTTGCCCGCGAGCTTGCCGCCCGCGTGGCCCACGATGAGCGCGGGCGCATTGCGCCGGTCGTGCGCGTTGCCGTTGCTCATGCCCGCGCCCCAGTACAGCAGCACGTTGTCGAGTAGCGTGCCGTCGCCGTCCGGCGTGGTCTTGAGCTTCGCGACGAACTCCGCGAATTTCACCATCTGGTAGGTCGAGATCTTCGCGTACTTCTCGATGCCCCCCGGGGTGTCGCCGTGGTGCGAGACTGGGTGATACGGCTCGGGGATGCCGATGACCGCGTAGCTCCGGCTGCTGCCCTCGTGGCCCAGCATGAACGAGAACACGCGCGAGATGTCGCCCTGGAACGCGAGCCGCATGAGCTCGTAGGTCACGGACAGGTGCGTGTCGAACTGGTCGGGGATGCCGATCGGCGCGTCCGGCGTCTCGGTGATGTTGCCGGAGCGAGCCTCCATCTTCTTGAGCTGCATCTCGACTTGGCGGACGTTGCCCAAGTACTCGTCGAGCATCGCGCGATCGGTGGCGCCCAGGCTCTTGTCGAGCCGCGCCGCCTCGTCGAGCACCGAGTCGAGCATGCTCTGCTTCTCGCGCAGCCGCGAGAGGCGGCGCTGCGGCGTGCCCGGGTCGCCGAACATGCGTTCGAACGTAACCTGCGGATTGATGCCGACCGGCAGCGGGCTCGTGTCTTCGCGCCAGGCCATCGTGTTGAAGAACGTGCACGGATAGCCGTCGCACGCGCCTGCCGACGTGCCCATGTCCTCGGTGCCGACCTCGAGCGAGTGCAGCGGCGTGTCGCCCGCGATCGCGTCCGCGATGTATTGGTCCACCGACTTCTTCGACTCGATCGCGCCGAAGCTGTCGTGCTTGTTGACCGGACCTCTGCCGTTCAGGAACGCGGCGCTCGCGCCCATGTGCACGCCGCCGTTGTCTTGCTCGCCCGGGGGCGCCTGCAGCCCGTTGATCGTGGTGATGTAGGCGCGGTACGGCTCCATCGGCTTCATGATCGGCTGGAACTCGAAGTTCTTGCCGGTCACCTTCGGGTGCCAGAGTTGCGGGTACACGCCGTTCGGCATGTAGATCGCGCCGAAGCGGAACGGCGGCCTCGCCGGCGACTGCGCGAATGCCGGCAGCATCGCGTCGAGCAGCGGCAGCGCCATGGCGACGCCCGCTCCCCGCAGAACCGTACGACGAGACAGGTGCTTCTTCGTGACGAACATGTCCTACTCCAATGCTTGCGCGACGGTTTCGGGCGCGTCGGGCTTCGCTCTCATCTGAAACGGCAGACTGTCCACGATCCCGAATACTATGGACATGACGCGGTAGTCGTCCTTGGCCGCATTTCTCAAAATAGCACGAACGGTGGGCATATCGGCGGGTTCGAGGCCCCTGCCGAGCGCGTAAATCATCAGCTTCTCGGTGACAGTGCCCGCAAAGATTTCCGGCTTCGCGAGCAGGGCCTGGCGGAGCTGAACCGGGCCGTCCACCGGGCTGCCGTCGGCCAGCACGCCGGCCGAGTCGATCGGCAGGCCCTCGGCCGTCTTCTCGTGCCAGACACCGACCGTGTCGAACTTCTCGAGCGCGAAGCCGATCGGGTCGATGTTGTTGTGACACGAGGCGCACACGGGGTCCGCGCGGTGCAGCTCGAGCGTCTCGCGAACCGTGGATGGCCGGTCCTTCGGTTTGCTGGCCTCGAGCGCCGGCACCACGGCTGGGGGCTGCGGGGGCGGGCTGTTCAGGAGGTTCGCCATCACGTACTTGCCGCGGATGATCGGCGAAGTGCGTGTCGCGGCCGAGGTCAGCGACAGGAAGCTGCCGTGGCCGAGCAAACCCCAGCGGTTCGGATCCGCGAGCGGCACCTTGCGGAACTGCGCGCCGTAGATGCCCGGGATACCGTAGTGCTTCGCGAGCCGCTCGTTCACGAAGGTGTAGTTCGCGCTCAGGAGCTCGAGCACGCTGTGATCTTCGCGCAGCACGTTCTGGAACAGCAGCTCCGTCTCGGCGCGGAACGCCTTGCGGAGGTTGTCGTCGAAGTCCGGGTACATCAGCAGGTCCGGACGCACGCGCGCCTCGAGGTTGCGCAGCTGCAGCCACTGGCCCATGAAGTTCTCGACGAACGACTCGGCGCGCTTGTCCGCGACCATGCGCCGGACCTGCGCCTCGAGCACCTGCGGATCGTGCAGGTTGCCGGCGCGGGCCGCGTCGAGTAGCTCGTCGTCGGGGATGCTCGACCAGAGGAAGAACGACAACCGCGACGCGAGCTCCGTATCGGTGATCTTGTGCGCCGAGCCCGCGGGCAAGTCGGCCGGGCTCTGCTCGGCGCGGAACAGGAATTCGGGGCTGATCAGCATCCGGGTGATGCTGGCGCGGATACCTTCGTCGAACGTGCCGCCGCCGTCGCGCGCGGTCGCGTAGAAGCGCAGCGGCTCGGCGACGTCCTCGTCGGTGATCGCGGGCTTGCGGAACGCGCGGCGCGCGAGCGTCGACACGATCTTCTTCGCGCAGTCCGGCTCCTCTGCCGCCGACTTGGGCTCGCAGACGAAGATCCGGTCGCGGCTCGGCGTGTCGCTGACCCCGCTCGCGTCGTACGGGCCTTCGATGATGGCGCTCTCGAGCCGGGGGATACCCGACGGGTTGTGCGCCTCGAGCGACTCGCGGAGCGCCGGCTGCCAAACGTTCTGCTCCTGCTCGGGCAGGTCGACCCACGTGAACGCCAGCTCGTGCGGGCCGGCGGTGACCGGGATGCGCGGCGAGGTCATTTTCTGGTCCATCTCGACCTGGGCCAGCGTGATGCTCTTGCTGCTCGACTCGTGATCTTCCTTGCCGCCGACGGGCACGGTGAACACCTGCTCTCCGTCGACCGTGATGATGAAGTCGTGCGGCACGTCGTGGCCTTCGACGCCCACGTAGCCCTCGGCCACGGTCCGCAGCAGCCGGCCCGACAGCACGTACTCGGCGTCCGCAGGGAACGTGTGGTGGACCAAGATGCCGCCGCGAGTGCCGAGCGGCAGGCCC
The DNA here is from genome assembly GCA_035644475.1 of Gammaproteobacteria bacterium. Taxonomy (GTDB): domain Bacteria; phylum Pseudomonadota; class Gammaproteobacteria; order Steroidobacterales; family Rariloculaceae; genus FEN-1219. The sequence continues at coordinate 4,481 of DASQOL010000244.1, forward strand.
TGCATCCACTTGTCCTGCGTGACCTCGACCGGGATCTTGTAGAACACCGCCGACGGCAGCGCGCTCGGGTCGCCGACCGCGAGGTCGCCGACGCGCTGCGCGACCGTGAGGTAGCGCTCGAGCAAGAGCGGCGACGTGCGCAGCACCGAGGCGATGTTGTCGAAGCCGAAGTCGCCGCCGTCGCTCGGCAGGAGCTCGTTCACGTCGATGTCGAGCGCTAGCAGGTCGCGGATCGCGTTGCCGTATTCGGCGCGGTTGAGCCTGTGCAGCGGTACGCTGCCGACGTACGGCTGCGGCTGCGCGGCTGCCGCGTCGTCGAGGGTGCCGATCAACGCGGAGACAAACTCGGTGCGGGCCTCGGCCGCCGGTTGCGGCTGGTCGCGCGGCGGCATCAGACCCAGCTGCAGCTTACGGATGGCCGCTTCCCAGATCTTCGCGTCCCTGTGGACGTCGCCGGGCTTGCGCCCCTCGAACGACAGGCCGCCCGTGAGCTCGGCGTCATTGTGGCAGTCGCTGCAGTACTTTTGCGTGAACGCCCAGCGATCTTGCAGCGCCTTCTCGGGGCGCGGATTCAGGTGCACCACCACCGCGCCGACTGCCGCAGCCGCTACGACGATGCCGGCGGCGGTTATTCTTTTTCCGGAGGGAGTCATCGAGCCTCGCTACTTGCTATTCGCCTGGGCTTCGTGGGGCTGCGCCGCGATCAATTCCTTGAGCAGCACCACGACCTGCTCGGGCGACGCCTTCTCGTCCTCGCCCTCGGGGATCGGGGCCCCCGGCGGATATTTCAGCGGCTGGCCCGCGAGATCGAGCGGCGTCTTGCCGTCCTTGTTCGGCTTGGTCAACGGCGCGCCGGCGGCGGCCACCGCGCGGATCACGTCGGGGCGGCGGCTCTTCACGGCTTCGTGCATCACGGTGCTACCGTCGGGCAGCGTCACCTTCGCGTCGGCGCCGGCGTCGACCAGCAGCTTCACGGCGTCGACCTGGGAGCGATTCGACTTCTCGCGGAACGGCGGCGGGCCTTGCCGCAGGTCGCCGGGTCCGCCCGAGCGGCCGACGCCGCGGCCGCCGTTCATCGCGACCGTCAATGCGGGTTTGCCCACGTTCGCGTTCGCGCCGCCCTTGGCGCCGGCGCCCTCGGCCTTCGCCGGCATCCAGTTGACGTCGGCGCCCTTCGCGAGCAACAGCTTCATGGTTTCGACGTCGGCCGCGACGGCCGCGCGGTAGAACGGCGTGGCGTTCGCGAAGATGTCGCAGCACATCGAGTAGTTGTGCATCTGGCCGACGAACGCCTTGTTCGGATCGGCGCCCTTGTCGAGGAACAGCTTGATCAGGTCGAGCGCGGTCTTGTCGTTCGGATGGTCGGCGCGCTCGCGCGAGCCGTCGTGGGCGAACCAGTCGGTGGTCGCGTCGCGCATCTCGACGGCGTAATAGAGCGAGCCGTCGTCGACCGTCGCGCCGAGAGCGAGCAACGTGGCCGCGAGGTCGAACCGGTCGTTGACGATCGCGATCATCATCGCGGTCGCCTGGTCGCCGTTCTTCAAGCTCAAGTCGGCGCCGCCTTGGACGAGCCGTCGCGCGACCGTCTCGTCGCCGTCGCGCACCGCCCACATCAGCGCGGTGAACCCACCCGTTGGGAAGTCGGCATTGATGCTGCGATCGGTGAGCGCCGAGACGCGCGCCTGCTTGTTCGGGTCCGCGCCCGCCTTGAGCAGAACGTCGACCGCATCGAGATGGCCTTCGGCGGCGGCCCACATGAGCGCCGTCTGGTTCTGATAGGAATCCGCGGCGTTGACGTCGGCGCCGTGCGCCAGCAGCGGGTTGAGCGCGTCGACGCGGCCCGTGCGCGCGGCCGCCATCAGCGGCGTCTCGCCTTTCGGGTGCGCGAGGTTCACGTCGGCGCCGCTCTCGACGAGCAGCTTGATCATGGCCGCGTCGCCGGTGCGGCTCGCTTGCAGAAGCGGAGTCACGCCGTAGCGATTTGCCGCGTTGACGTTGGCGCCTGCTTTGAGCAGCGCTTGGGAAATCTGCAGACTGGAATTGAACGTGGACCACAGCAGCGGTGTGGAGCCGTCGCTCGCCGCCGCGTTGACGTCGGCGCCGCTCTTGATGAGCTCGAGCACCTGCGCCGCATCCCCTTCGCGCGCCGCGGTCGCAAGATTGCCCGCCGCCAGCGCCGAGAACGAGAACGACAGCGATCCGGCTGCGAGGAGCGCCGCCAGCAGGGCCGGCAACGCGCTTCGTGTGCCCACGTCGATGAGACTCAGTGACCGTCGCGTACGCATCAAACACGCCCCCATGCGAACACTTTGAACGTAGGAATCAGGCCGAGAATACCGCTGCCGGCGGCGTATTTCCTACCGGCCAGTTTCTTTTTGATTGTGATGAATGGCGCCCGGATACTCAAGCCGATCAAGGCTCTATCCGGCCGATCCGGGTAGAGTCGATACCGGCCAAAAAGCGAGCCTAGATTCTGGTAAACGAACCGGTCGGGGCGGTTCGGGCCCGCCCCCGGTCGGCGGTCATTTCGGCTGACCCGCGGCGCGCGCGAAACCGCCCGGCCAGAGCGTCTGATAGGACGGGTTGGCTTTCCAGAACTCGGCCACGCTCGGGTGGAACACGTCGTTCGCGGCCGACGGCTCGCGGGCTTGCGGGTTCAGGTTGAACGGCGGCTTCTTCCACGGCTTGTGGAAGTCGGTTGCTCGCAGATTCCTGTCGGGCTCGTAGGTCGGCGGGCTCGCGAAGCGCACGCCGGCGCCCGCGAGCTTGCTGGTCATCCAGTCGAGCGCGACATCGGAGAGCGTCGACTCGGAGGCGGCGTAGCCGCCGCCGACGTCGGAGTGCGCGCCGACGAACCAGGCCTCCTCGACGCGCGGGTCCGCCGCCCAGCGGGTGACCGGAAAGTCCGCCCGCCGCTCGTCGAGCGCCATCGCGTGAAACCCATGCTCGATGAGCGGCGAGAGTTTGAGGTCGACGAAGCTGAACAGGTCGCGCCGCTCGCCGTGGATGTAGTTGGGAATGCCCATCGACCCGACGGTGTCCCAAACGCCGACGGAGGCGATTCGCACGCCGGTTACGAAATCGGCGGGTTTGAGCGTGACGCGCACGATCAGCCGCTGCGCGAACGACGCGGCGCGGTTCAGCCACGAGCTCAAACGGTCGTCGCCCGTGAAGACGATGCCCTTGCACTTCATCCACGCGGCGATGGCGCGCAGGTACGACTCCGATTTGTCGGTGGGATCGTAGTGCGCACGGTTCAGCAGGCCGACGCTCGCGATCATTCCGGCGAGCGCTCGCGCCGTGTAGGCGCCGCGGCTGAAGCCGACGATGTGGATCGAGTCGCCGGGGTCATAGTTGCGCGAAATGAACGTGTAGCCGCGGACGATCCTGCCGATCACGCCGGCGCCGAGCACGCCGCCCAGCGCTTTGATGATCGGATTGCGCGAATCGCCGACGCCGTGCATGTACTTGGCGACCTGGGCCGGCGTGTCCGGTGCGCTCTTCAGCACCTTCTCGGCTTCGTTGTGCAGCGCCTGAGTCTCGGCCGTGACCTGGCCGGCGAGGTTGGCGAACAGTTTCACGACGTTGGTGACCTCGTCGTGAACCTCGGTGTCGGCCTGCGTGCCACCGTCGATGTCGTCCTCCGGTTGCGCGCCGGGCCCGTTCCAGGTGCCATCGGCACAGAAGATGATGTGTTTGCTCACGACGTTCTCCTCGCTACCCGCGCGATATACCCGACATCCTAGTATCGCCCCGCGGCCGCGTCTGTCAGCGAGCCGACAAAACAGCCGCCCGGGGCCGAGTCGGCACGCCCCGGGCCTGCCGCGGCGCGAGCCCGTTCAGAACGCATCGAGCCGTTTCTGGACGTCGTCCGCGCGTTGGCTCGCGCGAAACTCCACGACGCGGAAGTCGGCGAGGCCGTGCTGGCAGAACGGGTCCTCGCGCATGATCGCCTCGATGTCAGCGCGGCTCTTGCCGACCGCGAGGATGATGCCGCCCTCGCGCGGAATCTTCCGACCCGACACGAGGAAATTGCCCGCGGCGTAGTACTTTCGCAGGAAGGCCATGTGCGCCTTCATCCGCGCGTCGATCTGCGCGAGGTCGGCCTTGTAGATGAGCTCGACTACGAACATCGCGGACGAGCTTGCGGCAACCTCGCCCGCGATGTCTACCCGGACCGGCGCCACCTCCGCCGTGTCTCACTTCGGCCGCGCGATGCGCGCACCGGCTGCGGCCGTACCTCGAACGGTCTTCCCGAGACCCTCGCGGCACAGGGATGTGCCGCGCGGAGCCCCAGGGACGGTCTTCCGGCGTGTCTCGGGAAGGCCGTTCGAGGTGCGGCCGCAGCCACCTCGACGCCAACGGCCAAAGTGAGACACGGCGGAGGTGGCGCCGGGCCGCGGAGCGGGCCTAGAATCGGCCGATCTCCCCGTGGGGACGATGCCGTACATGAGACTAGTCCGCGTGCCGTGGTTGCTTTGCGCCGTGGGCCTCGCCGCGTCGGCGGCTGCCGAAGCGCAGGACGCGGCCGTGGGCGTCAACGGCTATCTCACGCTCG
>DASQOL010000245.1:0-14289 GCA_035644475.1 Gammaproteobacteria bacterium
CTTCGTCATCCGCTGCTCCGATAGATAGAGACGATCCAGGGAATCGTCGACGAATTGATAGGCGAAGGGATGCGCGGAGTCGAACCGGGCGACCGTGGCGCGGATGAAGTCCAACGTGCGTTCCACGTCGACGTCGGCGATGTTGAGGACTAGCAGGCGGGTTTGGAGCGCGCGCGCGTCGGGCGGCACGCTTCGAAAGTCATCGTTGAACGGGTACATCACGAACGGCGTCACGGGCTGGTGCAGCGACGCGAAGTTGAAGTCCTTGACCACGCCGACCACGCGACCCTGCCTTTGGCGGATCTGAATTCGCTTGCCTATCGGGTCGGTCCAACCTCGCTGCGCAACGAGCGTCTCGTTGACTACGAAGGCTCCGGCTTCGTCCGTGCCGAAGTCGGTCGAGAACCCCCTGCCGGCCACGAGCTCCATGCCCATCACCGCAAGAAAGTTGTCTTCGACGGCCATGTGACTGAGCGTCGTCTCATCCATCGAGCCCGTGTTGCTCTCGATCTGGCTAACGTTGGTTCGAAAGCTCTGTCCCATCATCGACTCGCTCGCCGTTACGCCGAGCACGCGATCGTTGTTCGCGAGCTCGTTCTCGATTGCAGGGAGTTGCGAGAACGTGTCCACGCCGCGCAAAGTCACGACGACCCGATTTTCCTTGTGGAAGCCGAGCGATCGGCCGGCGACGAAGCGCAATTGCGCCGCCATCAGCAGCGTGGCAGCGATGACGGCGACCGTGATCGTGAACTGGACGAGCACCAGGAGCTGCCGCAAGCCGACGGTCTGTCGCCGTGCTCGGACGCCGCCCACCAATGCCGACGCCGGCAGGATCGAGGTCAGATAGAAAGCAGGGTACAGCCCCGAGGTCACTCCCACGAGGAGCGCGCCGCCGACGAGCACGAGCAGCAGCCTGGGTTCGGCGGCGAGATCGAGCGCGAGCGGCTTGCCCAGCAGATCGTCGATCGGCGCGGCGGCGAGCGCGATCTGGGTGACGGCAACGCCGATCGCAAGCGCCACGACTGCCAAGACCACGGATTCCGTGAGGAAGTGCAGTACGAGCGAGGTTTTCGTGGCGCCGAGAACCTTGCGCATCCCCACTTCCTTCGCCCTGCGCATCGCGCGTGCCGTGGCCAGGTTGATGTAGTTGATGCAGGCGACGACGAGAACGAATATGGCTACCGCCGCGAAGCCGTAGAGGTAGTCCGGGTTGCCCGTGGGCAGATCGCCGGGAATGTCGGAACGTAGATGGATGTCCGCTAGCGGTTGCAGCCACGATTTCCACGTGGCGCCGAACGGATTGTCCGCAACGTGCTTGTCGAAGAACGTCTTCGAGACGGCGTCGAAGGCGCGGACGTCGTAGTTTTCCGGCATCAAGAGGTACGTGAAATCGCTGAGACCGAACAGCGCCTGGCGCCGTTGCTGCTCGCCTTCGGGATTCGCGAAACGGCCGCCGTACGAGAACAGCAGGTCGTACTTGAGATGGGTGTTCTCGGGCAGGTCCTCGAACACGAGCTTGACCGTCCACTGCGCGCCGTCCGGGAGAATGAGCTCCTGCCCAATGGGGTCCGCCGCGCCGAAATAGCGGTGCGCGGCGGTTCGGCTGATGGCAGCGGAGAGCGGCTCGGCCAAGGCCGTGCTCGGGTCGCCCGCGAGAATGCGGTGGGTGAAAACTTCGAAGACGTTGCGGTCCGCCAGATACGCGCTATTCCAGTAGAACGCGCGGTCGCCGCTGCGAACCAGAAGCTCACCCATTGGACGGAAGCGCACGTAGCCCCGCACGTCGCCATTCTCCTCGGAGAGCATCGGACCGAGCATTGGCGACGTGAGCACGAGGCGGACGCTGCCGTTGTTGCGTGTCAGCTCGTTGACGACGCGATAGATCCGCTCGTGCAGCACGTGATGCCGGTCGTAGGTGAGCTCGCTGCGCAGGTACAGTCCGAGCACGGTGCAGCACGCGACCGCGAGCGTAAGGCCCGTGAGGTTGATCGACGCATACAGCTTGTCACGGTAGAGCGCGCGCAGCGTGCTCTTGAACGCATTCCAGAACATGACCACCTCCCATCACGCGAGCTCGCCGGCGACCTGCGCCGCTGCGCTCTTCGGCGCCGGAGCTCCCCTCGTGGCAAGTGATACGTGCTCGGCGCCGGCGGTTGCAGGCCCGAGGAGGTCAGAACGGCCGGGAGCCGCGCCGGTTGCCCGTGGGCGTCAGTCGAGGGCTTGGCCGGCGCGGTCGGGCAGCGTGAAGATGAGCAGCGCGCCCAGGAGAAAGAACGCCGACGTCGCGCCGATCGCGAGCCCGATGCCGACGCCGGGCAGCGTCGCGATCGCGCCGATCGTGTACGGACCGATGGCGCCGGCCATACGGCCCGCGTTGTAGCTCGTGCCCTGTCCCGTCGCGCGCACCGCGGCCGGGAACAGCTCGGCCACGAACCCGCCGAACAGGCTGAAGTACCCGTGCCCGAAATAGCCGAGCAGCGGGCTCAACACCAGTAGCACCGTGGGGTTGCGCGCCATTTGTCCGTAGACGGGCGCGATTGCCGCCGCGCCAATCATGAACAAGACGAACGTGCGCCGGCGGCCGAGCCGATCCGCGATGAAGCCGAACGTGAGGTAGCCCAAGTAGGCGCCGACCTGGAGCAGCAGGATCCATCGCAGCGAGCCGACCACGCCCATGCCCGCGCCGCCCTGAGCCACCGGCCTCGAGAGGAACGACGGCAGCCAAAAGAACAAGCCCCAGTACGCGAACTGCACGGCGCCGCCCAGCGCGACGATCTTGAGCGTGCGGCCGAGCAGCTCCGGCCCGAAGATCACCTTGAAGGGATTCGGGCCGCGCGGCGCCTTTTGCCGCGCCTTCCAGGTCGGCGATTCCTGGACGTTGCGGCGAATCCACAGCGTGAACAGCGCGGGCACGAGGCCGATCGCGAACAGCCAGCGCCAGCCTTCGTTGCCGAGGTTCGGGTTGCCGATGACCAGCGCCGCCACGATCGCGGCGCTCGCGTAGCCGATCGCCCAGCCCGATTGCATGATGCTGATGGCCCGGTTGCGCAGCGCGGCGGGCCAGGTCTCGCCCACGAGCACGGCGCCGGACGCCCATTCGCCGCCCATGCCGATGCCGAGCACCGCGCGCCAGAACAAGAGTTGCAGCACGCTCTGCGACGTCGCCGCGCCGAGCGACGCGAGCGAGAAGATCACGATCGTTCCCATGAGCGCGCGCGCCCGGCCGAAGCGGTCGGCGACATAGCCGAACACGAGACCGCCGACGCCCGACATCACGAGCGTCATCGTGACCAGGAATCCGGCCGTGGCGTCGTCGAAGCCGAAGTACGCGCGGATCGGGCCGAGCGCCATCGCGTACAACATGAAGTCGAACGCGTCGAGCATCCAGCCGAACTTGGCGGCCGCGAGCACGCGCCATTGCTCGCGCGTGACGGTTCGGTACCAAAGCGTGCCGGCGGCGGCCGGCGTCGACCGCGCGTCGGCGAGCGTGGAATGATCGTTCATTAGGCAAAGTCCCCCGAACCCTGTAGGCGATTGTAAGTCGCTGGTGTCAGACACCAAAGGTGTCAGACACCGGGGTCAGGTTAGGGTCAGACCCAAGGGACAGAGCAGCGGCTCTGTCCCTTGGGTCTGACCCGGGTTGCCGGCCTCCCGGCGCTCAGCTAGTCTGACCGACGGCGCGGAAACGGGGCCCACCGCGGCTCGCCGCGCGCAGAAGGGGGGATCGATGTCTCTGCTCACGAAGACCGCCGTTGCCACGGCGGCGCTCGCCACCGCCGCCGTGCTCGCCACGATCGTGGCCCGCGACTCGACAGCGGCCGATCGCAAGGTCGCGCCCGTGCCCGCGTTCACGGCCAAGCAGCTCGTCGACCTGCCCCGCGGCAACTGGGTCACCAACGGCGGCAACGTCTACAACCAGCGCTACTCGCCGCTCACGTTTCTCAACCGCGACAACGTCAAGAACTTGAAGGCGTTGTGGCGCTCGAGCATGGGCTCCGGCGCGACGCCGCAGAACTCGGGCCAGGCGCAGATCCTCCACTACGAAGGCGTGCTGTACGTCATCAACGGCGCGAATGACGTGTTCGCGCTCGACGTGGACACGGGCCAGATCCTGTGGACGTATCACGGCAAGCCCGAGCCGAAGGCCGGCGTGCCGATGGGCCGGTCGAGCCGCGGCGTGGCGCTCGGCGCGGGCTTGGTGTTCGTCGCGCAGATCGACGCGAAGGTCGTGGCGCTCGACCAGAAGACCGGCAACGTCGTGTGGGCCACCGAGCCCGAGTGGCAGCAGGGCGTGAGCATGACGAGCGCGCCGCTCTACTACGACGGACTCGTGATCGTCGGCTACTCGGGCGGCGAGATGGCGAGCCGCGGCCGCGTGAGCGCGTTCAACGCGAAGGACGGCAAGCTCGCGTGGACGTTCTACACCGTGCCCGGCCCCGGCGAGACGGGCCACGACACCTGGCCGTCGGGCAGCAACGCGTGGCAGTTCGGCGGCGCGCCCGTGTGGCAGACGCCGGCGGTCGACCCCGAGCTCGGGCTCGTCTATTTCTCGACCGGCAACCCGGGGCCGGATCTGCACGGCGGCGTGCGGCCCGGCGACAACCTGTTCAGCGTGTCGATCGTCGCGGTCGAGGCGAAGACCGGTAAATACCGCTGGCACTTCCAGCAGGTGCATCACGACATCTGGGACTACGACTCGCCGAATCCCGTGGTGCTGTTCGACGCGCCCGTGAACGGTGTAGTGCGCAAGGGGATCGTCGAGGTCTCGAAGACCGGCTGGGCCTACATTCTCGATCGCGCGACCGGCAAGCCGCTGATCGGCATCGACGAGAAGGCCGTGATGCAGGAAGCGCGACAGAAGACCGCGGCCACGCAGCCGTACCCGGTCGGCGACGCGATCGTGCCGCAGTCGATCGACATCGCGCCGGAAGGGTCGAACGTGATCCCGAGCGGCGCCAACGTCATCAACGACGGCAAGATCTTCACGCCGTTCTGGAACGATCCGATCGCGGTGAAGCCCGGCACGATGGGCGGCGCGAACTGGCCGCCGAGCTCGTACGATCCCGAGACGCACCTTCTCTATGTCTGCGCGAGCGACCGCATCAACTCGTTCAGCGTGCAGCAGGAGCTGCCGACGCCCGCGGCGAATCAGGTCTACATGGGCGGACGCTTCACGCAGGCCAACGCCGACGACCGCGGCATCTTGGCCGCGCTCGACGTGACCACCAACAAGCTCGCGTGGCGCCAGCAGTGGCGCGAGATCTGCTACAGCGGCTCGATCGTGACGGCGGGCGGGTTGCTGTTCGTGGGCCGCAACGACGGCCGGCTCACCGCGCTCGACAAGTCGAACGGCAAGCTGCTCTGGGAGTTCCAAACCGACGCAGGCGTGAACACCACGGTCACGACGTTCGAGTGGAAGAAGGAGCAGCGCGTCGTCGTGCACGCGGGCGGCGGCGTGTTCGCGGGCGCTACGCGCGGCGACGGCATCTGGATGTTCTCGCTCAAGGGCACGATGAAGTCGCTGCCGGTGGCGGGCGCGGCCGGCGGCGGTCCCGGAGGGGGTCCCCCTGGCGGCATCACGTTGGGCGGGCGCACGTTTCCGGCGCCCACCGATCGTCTGCCGAACGTCGACAGCGGCCGCGCGATCTACGCCGAGGCGTGCGTCGCGTGCCACGGCGAGGGCGGCGACGGCGGTCACGGCGGCGGCCCAACGTTGATCGCGGGCCAGGCGAGCGAGACGATCGTGGCGATAGCGAAGGCCGGCCGCAACACGATGCCGGCGTTCGGCCGCACCTATTCGGACGCGGAGCTCAAGGACGTCGCGGTCTACATCACGCAGAAGCTCGCCGCGAAATAGGCACCGGGCTTAAGATGTCGCGGTGCCTGGCACCAGTGGTGCCTGGCACCAGTGCGAAGGGTTGACGTAACGGGACGGTGTCAGACACCAAAGGTGTCAGACACCTAATCCAAGCGAGGTGGGTCATGGCGGTCGATTTCAGAGGTCATCCGATGTTCCAGGGCGGCGGGTTCAACAGCCCGACGCGCTTCGAAGCGGACGTCTACGACTGCGAGGTCTGGGGACAGATCCCGTCCGACATCGAAGGCACGTTCTACCGCGTGCAGTGCGATTTCGCGTATCCGCCGCCGAAGAACGAGTGGCCCACCGGTTTCAACGGCGACGGGCACGTGGGCGCGTTCCGGTTCGCGAACGGCTCCGTCGACTTCAAGGCGCGCTACGTGAAGACCGAGCGGCTCATGACCGAGCGCAAGGCGCGCAAGCGCCTCTGGGGCGTGTACCGCAATCCGTACACCGACGACCCGAGCGTCGCCAACATCGACCGCGGCGCCGCGAACACTCATATCTATTGGCACGGCGGAAAAATGATAGTCCTCAAGGAGGACTCGTTGCCCTATGCGATAGACCCGCACTCGCTCGAGACGCTCGGCCGCTGGGACTTCCACGGCAAGTGGACCTCCAAGACCATGTCGGCGCACCCGAAGATCGATCCGCTGACCGGCGAGATGATCGCGTACGGCTATCAGGCGAAGGGAATTCTCTCGAAGGACATCGCCGTCTACACGATCAATCCGCAAGGCCACATCGTGAAGGAGGTGTGGCTGCAGTCGCCGTACCTCGGCATCATCCACGACATCGCCATCACGCAGAAGCACGTGCTGATCCCGGTGATCGCGCGCACCACCAGCCTCGAGCGGCTGAAGAGCGGCGAGCCGATGTGGGAGTGGGACGGCAAGCTGCCGACGATGGTGGGCGTGCTGCCGCGCAACGGCGACGCGAAGGACGTGCGCTGGTTCAAGGGCCCGGCGCGCAACACGCTGCATTTCTTGAACGCCACCGACGGCGACGGCAAAGTCACGATGGAGCTCCCGGTGTCCGACGAGGAGCGCTCGGCGTCGCAGATCAAGCGCTGGACGTTCAACCTGAACTCGAAGAACGAGGCGTTCACCGAAGAAGTGGTGTCGACCTCGAACGGCGTGCTCGCGCGCATGGACGATCGCTACATCTCGCTGCCATATCGCTACGGTTACGTCGGCCACAACGACCCCGCACGGCCGTACAACACGCAGACCGGGGGCAACCGCGCGGGCCGAGTCACGAACACCTATCGGCGGTTCGACATGAAGACGCCGGGCGCGGAGAGCGCGTTCTTCGTCGGCGACACGCACAGCTTGCAGGAATCGGGCTTCGTGCCGCGCAAGGGCAGCACGGAGGAGGGCGACGGCTACATCTTAGGTATCGCGAGCAATTACGCCGAGATGCTGTCCGAGCTCCACATCGTCGACGCCAAGCGCATGGAAGAGGGCGCGGTGGCGGTCGTGAAGGTGCCGTTCCGCTTGCGCGGCGGCACGCACGTCAACTGGTTCTCCGCCGACGATCTCGCCGGGCAGGAGGCCGACAAGGTATGAGCGACTCGAAGCGAGCCTTCGGGCAGATCGATCGCCGCGGGTTCATCGTCGCGGCGGGTGCTGCGGCCGTCGCGGTCTACGCGCCGTTCGGCGGCGACGCGGTCGCCGCGCCGGCCGTCGGCGCGGCGGCACCGAAGGCGCTGCTCACCGACTGGTCGATCGACGACCAGTGGGGCGTCTATCCGCGCTATGACGCGATCCCGTCCGCGCCACGGCAGAACGACGATGCGCGGCTCGCGGCCGTGCATCCGGCCGACGCCGCCTTCCTCGCCTGAAAATAGCGGCATGCTGGTTTTCTGCGCGCTCGGCGCGAGGTGCTCGGGAGATTGGGGCTATGCGTAACGGATCGGTCTTGTGCTCGACGTGGCTCATGGGCTCGCTCGCATGTCGCGCCGCCGACGGCGACACGCGCCGCATGCCGGCCCTCGCGATTCTCGGCTGCCTGGCACTCGCGGCCGGCGCCGCGAGTGCGCAACCGTCCGGCACGGTGCCGTCGAGCGCCGACGTACGCAGCTCCGCCACGATCGATCGCGACACGGTGGTCGTGCCGGTGCACCACGAGCCGCACCATCGGCAGGTGTTCCAATACGGCACGACGCGCATCCTCGATCTGCAGATTCCGCCCGGCGAGACGTCGTGGTTCCATAGTCACGACTGGCCCGTGCTGTACATGACGCTCGGCCGTTCGGCCGTGCGTACGCAGAATCTTGGCGGGGAATGGAGCGGAGGCGGCCCGCCGCGGCCGGTGGCCGGTGCTCCGCCGCCGGCTCCGCGGCCAGCTGCGCCGCCGGGGCCGCGCGCCACGAGCACGACGAGCTACATCGACAAGCCCGTCACGCACCGGATCGAAAACGTCGGCACGGGTTTGTTCCGCGCGATGGTGGTCGTCAACGAGACGCGCGGCGACGACGCGACCTCGGTGGAAGCGGCGGGTTTCGCGGGCACGCCCGAGCTCGCAAACAGCTGGTTCCGGTCGTATCGCATCACGCTCGCCCCCGGCGAGCGAACACCGCCGCACAAGCATCACGAGCCTGTCGTGATTTTCCAAGCCACCGACGGCAAAGGCATGGCCGCGGGGCCGATGAAATTCGAGCTCAACGAGCCGGGCCAGTGGGCGTTCTATGATGCCGACGTGGAGCACTCGGTTCAGAACCTGGGTACGGCGCCGCTCGATCTGTTGGAGATCGAAGTACGCCGCTGAGCTCTTAGCGGCCGGGACGCCGCGCGCGGCCCAGCCGCAGCACGTCCGCGCCTTCGTCTTGTCGCGATGCGGTCGTTGAGGCACACTCGAAACGAGGCCGTCTCGGCCTCCGTTTCCACGAGGGGGGCACCGGCACCATCCAAAAGAAGCGCTAACAGCAGGACGTTTGCTGTTCACAAGAGTTCGTTCTTTTCCGAAGGGGGAAAAAAATGATCGACACAGTCACGCGGCCGCGTGCGGCCCGCTTTTCGCCGCTTGCGCTCGCCGTTGCGGCGTCGCTCGGCGTCGGTTCGGTTCCTGCCTTGGCTCAGCAACAACCCCAGGGCGCGGGGCTCGAAGAGATCCTCGTCACCGCGCGCTATCGCGAAGAAAACGTCCAAACCACGCCGATCTCGATCTCCGCGTTCTCGGGCGACGAGCTCGAGGTGCGCAGCATCGAGAACGTCCAAGACATCGGGCAAGTGGTTCCGAACGCATATTTCCGCCGGAACACGAGCAACTTCGGACCGAACAACACGATCGGTTTGCGCGGCCTGAACCAGGTCGACTTCAGCTACGCGTTCGAGCCCACCGTCGGCGTCTATATCGACGATGTGTACCACAGCACGATCACCGGCTCCGACATGGACTTGATCGACCTCCAGCGCGTGGAGGTGCTCCGTGGGCCACAAGGCACGCTGTTCGGCAAGAACAGCATCGGCGGCGCGATCCGGTTGATCTCGAAGAAGCCGCAGGGAGACAACACGGGGTCGGTGCAGGCCACGTTTGGCGACTACGATCGTTTGGACGTGAAGGGTGTGGGCGATTTCGCACTCGTGCCGGACAAGGTGTTCCTGCGCGTCGTCGGCACATCGAAACGCCAGGAAGGCTACGGCGAGTCGCTCGACTTCACCTGCGAGATGATCCGCCGCGGCACTCCGCAGCTCGCAGGTATCGGCGACGGCCTCGGCTTCGGCGGCACGACGGCCGACGGCCCGGACTTCGACTCGGAGCCGGATCTCCTGCCGCCCGTGGCCGTCCCCGTAGGCAGCGCTGCGGACAACGCGTTCTCCTTCCCGGCGGCGCGAGACATCACTCAGGACGGCACGTGCGCGCTCGGCAAGCTCGGCGGCACCTCGTCCCAGGCCGGCAGGCTGCTGCTGCGCTTCCTGCCGACCGACAAGCTCGACATCCTGGTCTCCCTCGACCGGTCGAACAGCGACGACGATCCGAACGTCGACACGCAGCTGTCGCCGATCAACAACGTCACCGACAACTCCTACGACACGAACGTCGTGTTCCGCAGGTACGGTATCCACTACAACGACGCGCGGATGCTCACGGGCAATCCGTACACGAACTACGCCACGTTTGCAGACCCCCTGCACGGTCAGACGTATCCTCGGAACGCGGAGATGGACACCCGCGGGTGGTCGACGGTGTTCGACTACAAGATCGGCGAGAACTTCGGCGCGAAGCTGATCATCGCCGATCGCGGCTACGACACGGAGTGGACCAACGACAGCGACCGCACGCCGTTCGGCATCACGCAGACGCACTACATCCAGAACCACGACGAGGAGCAGCAGGAGCTGCAGTTCAGCGGCACCGCTGCGAACGACAAGCTCGGCTGGACGGCGGGGCTGTTCCACTTCGAGTCGACGAGCCGCGCGTACAACACCACCGAGTTCGAGGCGTTCAACTACACGGGCGCTCTCGCGAACTTCACGGCGAACGACGGCTACACGACGAAGAACAGCTCGGCGTTCGTGCACGTGTCGTACGACTTCACGCAGAAGCTCCGGTTGTCGGGCGGGCTGCGCTACACCCAGGAAGACAAGACCAACACGTTCGACCACGGGCCGGCGCTGAACCGCGCCGACGTCCCGTTGATCTTCGGCGACGACCGTAGCGACTGGAAGCTCTCCGTCGACTACTCGTTGAGCGAGAAGATCTTCCTCTACGTGCAGGCCGCGACGGGTTTCACGTCGGAAGGCGCCACGCCGCGTATCTTCACCGTGGGTCAGCTGATGGCGCTCAAGGGCGAGGAGCTGCTGAGCGACGAGATCGGAGTGAAGTTCGACCTGCTCGACAATAGGCTGAGGCTCAACGTGGCGGTGTTCGAGAGCGACTACGACCCGCGCATCCGGCAGACCGGCGGCGTCAATCAGTGCGATTCGCCGACGAGCCTGACGCCGATCCCGTATCGGCTCGGCGGCGGCCAGTGTCCGGCCGGGACGTTCTTCGCGGGCTCGACCGGCCTGCCCTGGTTCTTCTACGACAACGTGCCCGGTCACCTCGGCGGCTACGAGGCGGAGCTCACGGTCACGCCCGTCGACAACCTGCTGATCAACTTCTCGCTCGGCTACAACCACTACGAGAACAACGATCTGAATCCCTTGTCGACGACCTACGTGAACCCGGACTTTCTGACGCAGCCCGAGTTCAACTCGAGCGTGGGACTGCAATATGAGTTCCATCTCGGCGGCGGAGGCAGGCTCACGCCGCGGGTCGACGCGTTCTATCAGTCGGAGCGCGACACGGGGCCCGCGAACGCGCGTCCCGGAGTGCAGGACGTGACGGCGAACACCTGTCCGCGGCAGTGCATCCCGTCGTACACGACGTTCAACGCGCGGCTCACGTACCAGCCGCCCGACGCATCGTGGCGGCTGGCGCTGGCCGGGACGAACGTGACGGACGAGTTCTACTGGCAGCAGTACTCGCCGGAGATCACGGTCAATGCCGCGACCGGCGCGATCACGAACCTGAACCCGGCCGGCCGGTCGGGCGTCGCGAGCCCGCCGCGGATGTGGTCGCTGACGGTCGAGAAGTCGTTCTGACGCTGACGGGTGCCAGGCACGGCGCGTGTGCCTGGCACCCGGCCGGAAAATAGGGACATGTTGGATTTTTCGCTGGTGAGGCTTGGGGCGCGCGCAGCGCTGTCGAAAAATCCAACATGTCCCTATTTTCCGGCCGGCGGTAGACTCCGTTGGAACGTTTGGGGGAGCGAGTCATGACCAACCTACTTGCGAGCGCGTGGCGCGTGGCGGTCGTCGCGGCGGGCTGCGCCATGCTCGGCGCCGCGGGCGCACAGCCTTCGGATGCCGGCTTGGACGCGCGGCTCGACCGGCTCGAAGCCGAGGTTACGGCCGCGGAAGACTTGAGCGATCTCAAGCGCCTCCAGCGCGAGTACGGCTACTACGTCGACAAAGGAATGTGGGAGGACGTCGCCGATCTCTACGCCGCCGACGCCGTCGCGAACTATCCCGCGGGCGTGTTCGTGGGCTACGAGAGCATCCGCAAGCACCTCTACATGAACGTCGGCGGCGGCCAGGTCGGCGAGAACGGACTGCCCGACAACCGGATCTACAACCACATGAACATCCAGCCCGTGGTGCATCTCGACCCGGGCGGGCAGACGGCCAAGGGCCGTTGGCGCGCGTTCGCGATGTTCGGCGGCTTCGGCGGCGGCGCGACCTGGGCCGAAGGCGTCTACGAGATGACCTACGCGAAGCAGAACGGCGTCTGGAAGATCAAGACGCTCGACTACCACTCGGGCTTCGGCGCGCCGTACGCCACCGGCTGGGTGCCGCCGGCGCCGACCCCGGCCGCGGCCGCCAACGCGCCCGCGGCTGGACCAGCCGCACCCGCGGCCGGAGGCGCCCCGCCGGCCGCGCCCCCGCGCGGGCCGCGCAACCTCGCGTATCCACCCGATCGCGCACGTAACGAGCCGTGCGCCGGGTTCCCTGCGGCGTGCGTGGGGCCGTTCCACTACACCAATCCCGGCGTCACCGACGCGGGCCACGCCTGGACGACCGCCAGGGATGGCGGGAGTGCCGCGATTGCAGGAGCAGCATCGCGGCCGACCGTGTCGCCGCCGCCGCGCGCGGCGAAGCGCGCCGACGCGCGCGACCGCGCGGCCGAGCTCGCGCAGCGCGCGCAGCTGCTCGCCGACGAGCAGGACGTCGAGAACCTGCAAAAGATCTACGGCTACTACCTCGACCGGCGCATGTGGGACGACGTCGCCGATCTTTTCGCCGACACCGGCACGATCGAGATGGGACAGCGCGGCGTGTACGTCGGCAAGGCGCGGGTCCGCGCGTTCTTGAACCTGCTCGGTCCCGCCGGCGTGCACGACGGCGAGGTCTTCGACCACGTGCAGCTGCAGCCCGTCGTCGACGTGGCGCGCGACGGCCGCACCGCGAAGATCCGCAGCCGCGAGCTCAACATGCTCGGCGTCGTCGACGGCAAGGGTACGTGGAGCGAGGGCGTCTACGAGAACACGTTCGTCAAAGAGAACGGCGTCTGGAAATTCAAGGACCTTCGCTACTTCCCCACGTTCATCAGCGACTATGACTCCGGCTGGGCCAAGGACGCGCAGCCCGTGCCGACGGCGAGCAAAGAACTGCCGCCCGACCGCCCGCCCACTAGCGTCTACGCGATCTATCCGAAGGCGCACATCCCGCCGTACCACTACGACAATCCGGCGAGCGGCAAGCCGCCGCGCTATCCCGAGGCGCGGGGCCGGCCGAGCGACGCCGCGATCGCGGCGATCCGCGCGCCGGTCGACGCGGGCAAGGCGCCGCGCGCCGCCAAGGCCCCCCGTGCCGCCATGGCAAACGGCGCCGATACCGATGCGTTGCTCGCCGCCGCCGAATCGCAGGTTGGCCGCGTGAAGGACTTCCACGAGATCGACAACCTCACGAGCGCGTACGGCTACTACCTCGACAAGAATCTCTGGAACGACCTCGCCAACCTATTTTCCGAGCGCGGCACGATCGAGCTCGCACAGCGCGGCGTCTACATCGGGCGCGAGCGCGTGCGCGGCTTCCTGTTCAACGTGTTCGGCGCCGAAGGTCCGGTGGAAGGCCGTCTCGGCAATCACGTGCAGTGGCAGCCCGTGATCCACGTCGCGGCCGACGGCCAAACGGCGCAGGTCCGCTCGCGGATGATTCAGCAGCTCTACTTCGGCCGCGGCGCGTCGATGGGCTCGTCGATCTACGAGAACGAGTTCGTCAAGGAGAACGGCGTCTGGAAATTCAGCGCCGATCACACCTACAACACGTGGGGTGCGAATTACGAAGGCGGTTGGGTGAAGCAGACGGGCCGCGGCGGCGTGCCGGGTCCGAGCAAGACCTATCCGCCCGACGCGCCGCCGTCGTTCGTGTTCCAGATGTTCCCCACGGTCTACACCGTGCCGTTCCACTACGACAATCCCGTCAGCGGCCGACCGGCGCCGTTGTCGACGAAGAGCGTTTTGAAGCCCTCCGGAGCCCCAGTGAGCAATCCCACCGCGAGCAACAACAACCCAACCGCCGCGCTCGGTGCCATGCCGCTCGAGATCGCGGCGCAGCTGCGCGAGATCGGCCCGCGCATCGAGGCGCAGAAGACGGCGGACATCTATGCGCCGCTGCAACCGAAGGAGCCGTATCCGTGGCTCAAGGTCACGCGCGACCTCAAGTACGGACCCGCCGAGCGCAACGTGCTCGACGTGTTCGCCGCGCCGTTCGCCGGCAGCGGCAAGCCCGTGGTCGTGTTCGTGCACGGCGGCGGCTTCGCGCGCGGCGCGAAGCGCATCGAGGGCACGCCGTTCTACGACAACGTGGGCGTGTGGGCGGAGGGTTACGGTCTCGTCGGCGTGACGATGAGCTACCGCCTCGCACCGCAGAGCACGTGGCCGTCGG